>SCUF01000149.1 GCA_004298325.1 Betaproteobacteria bacterium
GGCCGAGCTCGACCTGCGCCTGAAGGAGATGACGGGCGAGGTCGGCGGACTGCTGCTGGTGGGCGCGAGCACCACGATCGCGGAGTTCCTGCTGCCCCAGGTGCTCGGCGATTTCAAGTCCAAATACCCGAAGGTCCAGCCGCGGCTCACGGTGGCCAACTCCGAGACGGTCGAGAACCGCGTCGCCGAGCATACCCTCGACATCGGCTTCATCGAGGCGCCGTCGCACCGCGACAGCGTGGTCACCGACGTCTGCTGCGAGGACGAGCTGCAGGCGGTCTGCGCGCCGTCGCACCCGCTCGCGCGGCTGAAGTCGGCCACGCCGAAGCAGCTGGTGCAGTACCCCTTCATCAGCCGCGAAGCCGGCTCGGGCACGCGCGAGGTGATCGACCAGTACCTGCAGACCTGCGGCGTGGCGCCGGACTCGCTCAACGTGGTGATGGAGCTCGGCAGCCCCGAAGCGCTCAAGGGGCTGGTCGCGACCGGGCTCGGTTTCACCATCCTGTCGCGCGCCGCGGTGATGAAGGAAACGCGACTCGGCCAGCTGGTGCGGGTGCCGCTCGCGCCGCGCCTGATCCGCAATTTCTCGGTGGTCTATCCGAAGGAAAAATTCCGCTCGCGGCTGGTCAACACGTTCGTCCAGTTCGCCAAGGAGCGGCTCGCCGCATTGCAGGCGCCATGAGGCAGCGGTCCCTGGCGAGGCGCGCCGCCGGGACGAACTGATGCCGCGGCCGATCCGGGCCACGATCAGCGTCTCGGCCCTGGCGCACAACCTGGAGCTCGCGCGCCGGCACGCCGGCGCGGCGAAAATCTGGGCGGTGGTGAAGGCCAACGCCTACGGCCACGGGCTGGCGCGCGCCGCGCGCGCGCTCGGCGGCGCGGACGGCTACGCGCTGCTCGACATCGAGGAGGCTGTGCGGCTGCGCAGCGCAGGCATGACGCGCCCGATCCTGCTGCTGGAGGGTTTTTTCGACGCCTCCGACATGCCGCTCGTTTGCCGGCACGGGCTCACTCCGGTGATCCACTGCATGGAGCAGCTGGCGATCCTCGAAGCCGCGCCGCCCGAGGGCCCGATCGACGTCTACCTCAAGGTGAACAGCGGCATGAACCGGCTGGGGTTCACGGCCGCGAGCGCGCCGCGGGCGTGGCAGGCTCTGCATCGCCATCCGCGCGTGCGCTCGATCACGTGGATGACGCATTTCGCCGACGCCGATGGCGCCGAAGGCGTCGCGGGTCAGCTGGAGCGGTTTGGCGCCATGACGCGCGCCCTGGAGGCACCGCACTGCCTCGCGAATTCCGCGGCGTTGCTGCGATACCCGCAGACGCGCGGCGATTGGGTGCGGCCCGGCATCATGCTCTACGGCTGCTCGCCGTTCCCGGACCAGAACGCGGCGGACCTTGGACTGAGGCCCGCCATGACGCTGCGTTCGGAGATCATCGG
Source organism: Betaproteobacteria bacterium (assembly GCA_004298325.1). Lineage (GTDB taxonomy): Bacteria > Pseudomonadota > Gammaproteobacteria > Burkholderiales > SG8-39 > 2-02-FULL-66-14. Next base: position 1,442 of record SCUF01000149.1, read on the forward strand.
CGTGCAGCGCCTGCAGCCGGGTGAGCGCGTCGGCTACGGCTTCGACTACGAGGCGCGCACCGCGATCACCGTCGGCGTCGTCGCCTGCGGCTACGGCGACGGCTATCCGCGGCATGCGCCGACCGGCACGCCGGTTCTGATTGCCGGACGGCGCGCGAGCACTGCAGGGCGGGTTTCGATGGACCTGCTGTGCGTCGACATCAGCGGCATTCCGGACGCCGGCGCCGGCACGCCGGTGACCCTCTGGGGCGAAGGTCTGTCTGCCGACGAGGTGGCGGCGGCCGCGGGCACGGTGAGCTACCAGTTGCTCTGTGCGCTCGCCGCGCGGGTGCCGGTCAGCGAGATCGCGTGATGGCCAGGGCGAAGAGCGCCTACGTCTGTTCCGATTGCGGCGCCACGGCCCTGCAGTGGTTCGGCAGCTGCCCCTCGTGCGGCGCGGCGGGCACGCTCAGCGAGACGGTGACCGAGCGCCCGGCGGCGAGGCACGGGGGGCGGCGAAGCGCGCCCTCGGCCGTGCGGCTCGCCGATGTCGCGACGCCGGAACTGCAGCGCCTGTCCTCGGGCGTCGGCGAGCTCGACCGCGTCCTCGGCGGCGGACTGGTCGCGGGGCAGGTGGTGCTGATCGGCGGCGATCCGGGCATCGGCAAGTCGACCCTGCTGCTGCAGGCGCTCGCCAGGCTGCCTCACGAGAGCCGGGCGCTCTATGTCTCGGGCGAGGAATCGGCGGAACAGGTCGCGATTCGCGCCCGGCGCCTCGGGCTCGACGCGAACGCCGTGCACCTGCTGGCCGAGATCCAGCTGCAACGGATCCTCGATGCGCTCGAAGCCCACGCGCCGCGCGTGGCGGTGGTGGACTCGATCCAGACGCTGTGGACCGAGGAACTCCAGTCCGCGCCCGGATCGGTGGCGCAGGTGCGCGAGTGCGCGGCGCAGCTCGCGCGCCACGCCAAGCGCTGCGGCATGGCGCTATTCATCATCGGTCACGTCACCAAGGAAGGCGCAATCGCCGGGCCGCGCGTGCTCGAGCACATCGTCGACACCGTGCTCTACTTCGAGGGCGACCCGCATTCCGCGTTCCGCCTGATCCGCGCGGTGAAGAACCGTTTCGGCGCGGTGAACGAGCTCGGCGTGTTCGCCATGACCGACAAGGGCCTGCGCGCGGTGAGCAACCCGTCGGCGCTGTTCCTGCAGCAGCATGCGGCGGACGTGGCCGGCACCTGCGTGCTCGCGACACTCGAAGGCACGCGACCGCTGCTGGTGGAAGTCCAGGCGCTGGTGGATGCGGCGCAGGCGCCCAGTGCGCGGCGCCTCTCGGTGGGTCTCGAGCCGAACCGGCTGGCGATGCTGCTGGCGGTGCTGCACCGGCACGCCGGGATCCAGATCGCCGACCAGGACGTGTTCGTCAACGCGGTGGGCGGGGTGCGCATCGGCGAACCGGCGGCGGATCTCGCCGTGTCGCTCGCCGTGGTGTCTTCGCTGACCGATCGCCCGATCCCGGGCAAGGTGGTGGTGTTCGGCGAGATCGGCCTGGCGGGCGAGGTGCGCCCCGCGCCGCGCGGCCAGGAGCGCTTGAAAGAGGCGGCGAAGCTCGGCTTCGAGACGGCGCTCGTGCCGAAGGCGAATCAGCCGAAGGCGAAGATCGCCGGCCTCGAGGTCATCGCCGTGGAACGCATCGAGCAGGCGGTCGCGGCCTTGAGGAACCTGTAACGCCATGGGGTGACGCGCGCTAAGGCTCACCCAGCGCGCGCGCAAAGGCTTCCACCTGCTGCCAGTCGGTGTACTCGATTACCGTCGCCGGATCGGTGGGTCCCTGCGTCAGGAGCATGATGAAGCGGATGATCTGGCGATCCCAGAACGTATAGCGCGGGTAATCCAGCCTGCCGGCGAACACCGCGAGCTGCGGCGGGCGCCAGCCGATCTGCTTGAGGAATTTCTTCATGTAGGGATTGGTCTGCGGCGTGTTCTTCGCCGGTTTGCGCGCGACGATGTTGACGGTGAAGAACGCGCAGCGCCGGCGTTCGAGCGCGCCGCGCTGCGCGCGCATGAACGCCGCGACGCAGGGGCGGTGCCTGCCGTAGCGGATGCTGGCGCCGACCACCACGCGGTCGAACGGCGCGAGATCGATAGCCGGGTTTTCTCCGAGATCGGCGAGCGTCACCGCATGCCCGTAGCGTTCGAAGCGCTGTTGCAGCCGCTGGCAGATGCGCGCGGTGTGTCCATCCACGGTGGAGTACAGAACCAGGAATTTGCTCATGCGGTTTCCAGTGCCAGTCGTGCCGCGCGGACGCCGCTGCGCACCGCGGCTTCCAGGGTCGGAGGATATTCCGGATCGGTGTAATCGCCCGCCAGGAAAAGCCCTGCGGTGGCGGTGCGCGGACCGGGATGCCGGAGCCCTGGCGTGCACGCAATGGTCGCACGCTTCTCGGCGATCACCTGGTGCCAGAGCGGATCGGGCAATCGGCCGAGCGCGAGCGCCAGTTCGCGATGGCAGGTGGCGGCGATCTCGTCCTGCGCCATCTGCTGGTGATCGCCCTGAGCGCTGATGACGCAGGCGAGGCGGCCTTTTTCGCCCAGCAGCGCGCCGCGATCGAAGGCCCACTGCACCAGACCCGACGCGAGCCCGAGCATCGGAAACGGCAGCTTCACGCCGGCTGCGTATTGCAGGTAGCAGGTATGGATCGGCTGGTAGTCGAACGCGGGAAGCGCCCCGACGAGCGCGGCGAACGGCGACAGTTGATGCGGCCCCACCGCAAGCACGATGCGTGCAAAGCGCTCGCCGTCGACCGCCAGGTCCGGCATCACCTGCCGCACGGTGCATCCGGTGCGGAGCTCGCCGCCGTTCGCCTGCAGGTATCCGGCGGCGTGCTCCGGGAACAGGCGCGACAGGTCGACGCGCGGCAGCAGCAGATCGCTCGCCCCCGGCACGCCGGCGAGCGAATCGCGCAGCACGCGGGCGAAGACCCGTGCCGAAGCCTGCCTGGGGGGCGTATTGAGGGCCGACACGCACAGGGGCTGCCAGACGTAGTGACCGATGCGGCCATCCTGGCGATGACGCGCGAGCAGGGCTTCCACCGTGCAATCCGGCGCGATGCGGAATTCCGGCCGGCGCAGCGCGCGCATGAAACGCACCGCCGCGAAGCGTTCGGCCAGCGGGATGCGCCGCGCCGCGAGCAAGCCCCCGAGCAGCCCGAGCGGCGCCGGCAGCCAGAGCGCGCGCAGCGCGAAGCCATCGGCGTAACGCAGCTCGAACGGCAGGCGCAGCACGGCATTGTCCGGCACGCCGACCCGGCGCATCAGGCGCAACAGCTCGCTGTACGCGCCTGCCAGGATGTGCTGGCCGTTATCGAGTTCGTGTCCCTGCGTGCGCACGCGGCGCGCCCGGCCGCCGGCCACCGGCGCGGACTCGAATACGGTGACCGGCACGCCGCGCTCCGCCAGCGTCACCGCCGCCGCCATGCCGGCGTAGCCGCCGCCGATCACGGCCACGCGCCCGCGCCCAGGCCTTGCCGTGCTCACGCCTTGATCCAGGTCTTCCAGGCGATCCAGAGCTTGCGCAGCGGCGTGAGCGACGTGCGGTGGGTCAGCACGCGATAGCCGTCGCGCTCGATTTCGGCGAGCAGCGCGCGATAGATCGCGGCCATGATCAGCCCCGGACGCTGCGCGCGCCGATCGCAGGCCGGCAACAGTTCATGGGCCCGCAGGTAATGGGACCGGGCGCGCTCGGCCTGGAACGCCATCAGGCCGCGGAATGCATCGGAGGCGCGCGCCTGCAGGATGTCGCTGGCGGTGACGCCGAAGCGCCGCAGGTCCTCGAGCGGCAGATAGATCCGGCCCTTGCGCGCATCTTCCCCCACGTCGCGGATGATGTTGGTGAGCTGGAAGGCGATGCCGAGGGTGCGGGCGTATTCGAGCGTGCGCGCTTCCCGGTAACCGAATATGCCCGCGGCCAGCTGCCCGACCACGCCAGCGACGCGATGGCAGTAGCGCTCCAGGGCGGCGAAATCGAGATAACGCGTCTGGCTGAGATCCATTTCCATGCCCGCGATGATCTCGTTCAGGCGTTGCGCCGTGATGCCGAACGGCAGCAGTGCCGGCTGCAGCGCCCGCGTCACCGGGTGCTGCGGCTGCCCGCCGAACAGCCGGCCCACTTCGCTGCGCCACCATTCGAGCTTGGTCGCCGCCAGCTGCCGGTCGACGCTGTCGTCGACCGCGTCGTCGACTTCGCGGCAGAACGCATAGAGCGCGGTGATGGCGCGCCGGCGCTCGGGCGGCAGGAACAGGAACGCGTAATAGAAACTCGAACCGCTGGCGGCCGTCTTCTGCTGGCAGTACTGGTCCGGACTCATAGCGCCCGCCACACCAGCAGCGGCCAGTCGTGCGCGCGCAGCACCGGGCGGCGGCGGAACATGTCGTAGCCGGAGCGCGCGAGTTTCTCCAGGATTCGCAGCCCGCCCTGGATCGTGACGCGGATTTCCAGGGCGACGCGACCGCCGAGCATCCCCGCCAGCGGCGCGCCGGCGAGCATCATGCGCTGCGCGCGCTCGCACTGGTACTGCATCAGCGCGCGCCAGGCCGCGTCGCAGTCGCGCGCCGCGATGTGCCGCTCGCTGACGCCAAACCGGAGCATCTCGTCCTGCGGCAGGTAGACGCGCCCCTGGTCCCAGTCGCGCGCCACGTCCTGCCAGAAATTGATCAGCTGCAGGCTGCTGCAGATGGCATCGGATTGCGCCAGCGCCGTGCTTTCGGTGCGACCGAACAGCTGCAGCAGGAGTCGGCCTACGGGATTGGCGGAACGGCGGCAGTAGTCGAGCAACTCGGCAAAATCGGCGTAGCGCGGCTTCACGACGTCCTGCGCGAAGGCCGACAGAAGGTCGCGCAACGGCGCGACCGGCAACGCGTGCTGCCGCACCACCTGCGCCAGTTCGCGGTACAGCGGCGTGCGCGGGTCGGCGCCCGAGTCGATGCGATCGAGTTCTTCGCGGCAGGCGGCGAGCTGCGCGAGCCGCACCGGCGGGGCGGCGTCGCCCTCGTCGGCGATATCGTCGGCGCTACGCGCGAAGCGGTAGATGACCGCCACCGGCGTGCGCAGCGCCGGTGGCAGCAGCCACGAGGCGACCGGGAAGTTTTCGTAATGGCCTTGCGGCAAGCGCTGATTCCAGAGGGAAATCCGATCCGTCACGAACCGGAGGCAGTGAGGTTCGGCAGTATAATGGCACGCGTTCGGCAAGCCGCTGGCCGGCGCGAAGGTGGCGGAATTGGCAGACGCACTGGATTTAGGTTCCAGCGCCGCGAGGCTTGTGGGTTCGACTCCCACCCTTCGCACCACCCGCCGGGCAGGCGCAATGACTGAAAGGACAAGCCAGGCATGGCAGCAGAAGTGGAAACGCTCGGCACGCTGGAACGGCGCCTGTCGATGTCGGTGCCGGTAGAGGAGATCGAGCGCCAGGTGGACGCGCGCCTGAAGCAGCTGGCGCGCAACGTCAAGCTGCCCGGGTTCCGTCCCGGCAAGGTGCCGATGAAGCTGGTGGTCCGGCAGTACGGGCCTCAGGTGCGCTCCGAGGTGCTGGGCGATGCGGTGCAGAAGGCCTTCGGCGAGGCGGTCAAGGAGGCCAACCTCAGGGTGGCCGGTTATCCGCGCATCGAGAAGAAGGACGGCGCCGGCGGCGAGCAGGCGCTCGAATTCAGCGCTACGTTCGAGGTCTTCCCCGAGATCAGGGTGGGCGATCTGGCGGCCGCCGAGATCGAGCGGCCGCAGGTCGCGGTCGACGCCGCCGCGGTCGAGCGGACGCTGGAGATCCTGCGCCGGCAGCGCACCGAGTGGGTCGCGGTGGAGCGCGGCGCGCAGGACGGCGACCGGCTGACGGTGGATTTCGAGGGCCGCATCGACGGCGAACGCTTCGAGGGCGGCAACGCCAACGGCTTCTCGTTCGTGCCGGGCGAACACCGCATGCTGCCCGAATTCGAGGCCGCGGCACGCGGCCTGAAAGCGGGCGAGTCGACATCCTTCGAGCTGAAATTTCCCGACGACTACGCCGGCAAGGCGGTCGCCGGCAAGACGGCGAGCTTCAGGCTCGCCGTGACGCGGGTCGAGGAGCCGCACCTGCCGGCGCTGGATGCCGAGTTCGCCAAGCGCCTCGGCGTTGCCGACGGCAACCTCGACACCATGCGCGCCGACATCCGGGCGAACGTCGAGCGCGAGGTGAAGAAGCGCATCGATGCGCAGGTCAAGGGCCAGGCGCTGCAGCGCCTGCTGGAGGCGACGCCGCTCGAGCTGCCCAAGGCGCTGGTGCAGGCCGAGGCGCAGCAGCTGGTCGAGATGGCCGCCGCGGACCTCAAGGCGCGCGGCCTGAAACTGGAGAACGTGCCGCTCGATCCCCAGGCGTTCGAGGCGAACGCGAAGCGCCGCGTCGCGCTCGGGCTGATCGTCGGCGAGCTGGCGCGCACCGAGAAGCTGCAACCCAAGCCCGCCGAGGTGCGCGCGCTGATCGAGGCCGAGGCGCAGGCCTACGAGAGCCCGGCCGAGATGGTAAAATGGTTTTACATGCAGCCGCAGCGCTTGTCCGAGATGGAAAGCCTGGCGCTCGAGAACAACGTCGTCGCC
>SCUF01000150.1 GCA_004298325.1 Betaproteobacteria bacterium
CGGCAAACAGCGGCGTCTGCCAGCCCGGCGCCGCGGCGAGCAGGCTGAAGGCGGCGCCCTTGTTGAACACCAGCACGAGGTTGAAGAACCCCGTCACGGCGAGGACCTCGCCCGGCGCGAACGACTGCAGCACGATGAGCTTGGTCACCCGGTCGGCGGCGACGACCGCCGCCGCGATGACGAACCAGCGTGCGCTACGCATGGACCCGGTCTTCGCCCGCGCCGTGCAGGTTCGACCGGCAGCGGCCGCACAGCCCCGCCGCATCGACATCGGCGCGGTAATGCCAGCAGCGCTCGCATTTCGCGTGCGGGCTCGGCGTCACTTCGAGCCGCGATTCGGTCGCGGCATGCACCCGTGCCGCGGAGGTGAGCAGCACGAACTTGAGATCGTCGCCCAGGCTCGCCAGCAACTCGTAATCGGAGCCGCTGGCGTGCAGCTCGGCCTCCGCCTGCAGCGATGAGCCGACCATGCCCGCGGCGCGCAGTTCCTCGATGCGTTTGCGCACCGGGTTGCGCAGCTCCCGCAGGCGCGACCAGCGCTCGATGAGCGCTGCGCCATCGCTCACCGGCGGCAGCGGGTGCCACGTCTGAAAGAAGACACTGTCGTCGCTCGCGCGCATGAACGCCCGCCACAGCTCCTCCGCGGTGAACGACAGGATCGGCGCCATCAGGCGCACCAGGCTCGCCGTGATGTGCCAGAGCGCCGTCTGCGCCGAACGCCGCGCGCGCGACCCGGCGGCGCAGGTGTAGAGCCGGTCTTTCAGGATGTCGAGGTAGAAGGCGCCCAGGTCCTCGGAGCAGAACCCCTGCAGCTTCTGCGCCACCAGATGGAAGGCATAGCGCGCGTAATCCTCCGCCAGTTCCGCCTGCAGCCGCGCGGCGAGCGCCAGCGCGTAGCGATCGATCTCGGCCATCTGCGCGACCGGCACCGCGTGGCGCTCCGGATCGAAATCCGACGTGTTGGCCAGCAGGAAGCGCAGCGTGTTGCGGATGCGGCGGTAGCTCTCCACCACCCGTTTCAGGATCTCGTTCGAGATCGACAGCTCGCCGCTGTAGTCGGTCGCGGCCACCCACAGCCGCAGCACTTCCGCCCCGAGCGAGCCGGCGATCTGCTGCGGCGCGATGACGTTGCCCTTCGACTTCGACATCTTCCTGCCCTCGCCGTCCACGACAAAGCCGTGGGTCAGCAGCGACTTGTAGGGCGGCACGCCGTGCATCATGCAGGACACGAGGAGCGAGGAGTGGAACCAGCCGCGGTGCTGGTCCGAGCCCTCGAGGTACAGGTCCGCCGGGAATGCCGTCTGCGCCGCGTGCGAACCCTGCAGCACGGTGAAATGGGTCGAGCCAGAGTCGAACCAGACATCGAGCGTGTCGCGCACCTTTTCGTAACGGGCGGCCTCCGGGCCGAGCAGCTCACGCGTTTCGATCCGCTGCCAGGCCTCGATGCCGCCTGCCTCGACGCGGCGCGCCACCGCCTCGAGCAGCTCGAGCGTGTCGGGATGCAACTCGCCGGTTTCCTTGTGGATGAAAAACGGCATCGGCACGCCCCACTGCCGCTGGCGCGACAGCGTCCAGTCGGGCCGGTTGGCGATCATGCCGTGCAGGCGCGCCTGACCCCAGGACGGGAAGAACTGCGTCGCCTCGATGCCGCGCAGGGCGGTCACGCGCAGGCTTTGCGCCGGCTTCGCCCCCCACAGGCCCGGCACCTCGTCCATGCCGGCGAACCACTGCACCGTGGCGCGCAGGATCACCGGCGTCTTGTGGCGCCAGCAGTGCATGTAGCTGTGCTTGTAGCCGTGCGCCGCACCGAAGAGCGCTCCGACTTCCGCCAGTTTCCTGACCACCTCAGCGTTCGCCTTCCAGATGTGCATGCCGCCGAAGAAAGGCAATGAATCGGCGTATTTCCCATCGCCCATCACCGGCGTGAGGATCTCGTCGTCCTTCATGCCGTAGCGCCGGCACGAATCGAAGTCCTCGACGCCATAGGCCGGTGCGCTGTGAACGATGCCGGTGGTGCCTTCGTCCAGCGTCACATAGTCGCCAAGATGGATGGGCGCCAAGCGATCGTAGAAGGGATGTCGAAACTTGATCATCTCGAGCTGCGCGCCTTTGCATGACGCAAGCGTCTTTCCCTGCAATCCGTAAGTCTCGAGGCAGGTATCCTGCAGTTCGTCCGCCAAGATCAATAACCCGCGCGCGGTCTCGATCAAGTTATAGGTGTAGTCGGGATGAACATTTAGAGCCTGATTAGCCGGAATCGTCCACGGGGTAGTGGTCCAAATGACGATGAAACCTGTCTCCGTGGGCAACGCCCGGAGACCAAATGCCTTCGCGACTTTCTCTGGCTCTGCAAAACGAAACCCGACGTTTATCGCAATGTCCGACTTGTCCTCGTACTCCACCTCGGCCTCGGCGAGCGCCGAGCCGCAGTCGAAGCACCAGTTCACCGGCTTCAACCCGCGGTAGACGTAACCCTTCTTCAGCAGCACGCCCAGCGCCCGGATTTCGTCGGCCTCGTTGCGGAACGCCATCGTGAGGTAGGGGTTGTCCCATTCGCCGAGCACGCCCAGGCGCTGGAAGTCCTTCTTCTGGCGCTCGATCTGCGCCTCGGCGTAGGCGCGGCACAGGCGCTGGGTTTCCTCGGGCGGCAGGTGCTTGCCGTGTCTTTTCTCGATCTGCACCTCGATCGGCATGCCGTGGCAATCCCAGCCCGGCACGTAGGGCGCATCGAACCCGGCCAGCGTCTTCGACTTGACCACCATGTCCTTCAGGATCTTGTTGACCGCGGTGCCGATATGGATGTCGCCATTGGCATACGGCGGTCCGTCGTGCAGCACGAAGCGCGGGCGCCCGGCGGCGAGGGCGCGCAGGCGCTTGTAGACGCCGCGGTCGTCCCAGTCCTTGATCCATTGCGGCTCGCGCCGGGCGAGATCGCCGCGCATCGGGAACGGCGTGTCCGGAAGGTTGAGCGTGTTGCGGTAGTCAGCCATGGTTCCTGAAATACTCCCTGGTGCGCTCGACGTCGCGCGCGATTGCGGCGCGCAGCGCGTCCAGCCCGTCGTATTTTTCCTCGTCGCGCAGCTTTTCGAGAAACGTCACGCGCAGGTGCTTGCCGTAGATCGGCGCCTCGAAATCGAGCAGATGCACTTCCAGCAGCGGCAGCGCATTGTCGCGCACCGTGGGCCGGCGCCCGACGCTGGCGGCGCCGCGCAGCCGCGCCTGCGTTTCCTCGAGCTCGGCCTCGACGACGAACACCCCCGCGAGCGGCGGGCGCCGCCGCAGCACGATGTTGGCGGTCGGAAAGCCGAGCGCGCGGCCGAGCCGCTCGCCGTGCGCGACCCGGCCGCTCAGGGTGAACCGGCGGCCCAGCAGCCGCGCCGCGCGCGCCAGCTCGCCCGCCGCCAGCGCCGCGCGCACGGCGGAACTCGACACGCGCACGGCGTCGAGCGTCACGTCGGGCATGGCCTCGAGGGCGAAGCCGCGCTCGCGCGCCATGCGTTCCAGCAGCGCGAAATCGCCGGCGCGCTTCGCGCCGAAGCGGAAGTCGCGCCCGACGAGCAGCCACGCCGCGCCCAGGCCCCGCAGCAGCACTTCGTCGACGAAGCGCTCGGCGGCCACGCCGGCCAGGCGGGCGTCGAAGCGCGCGACGTGGACCCTGTCGATGCCGGCCGCGGCGAATAATTCGAGCTTGTCGCGCAGCCGCGTCAGGCGCGCCGGCGCCGTCGCGGGCGAGAAGAATTCGCGCGCGTGCGGCTCGAACGTCAGCACGCACGAAGCCAGACCGAGCCCCCGCGCCTGCGCGATCACCCGCTCGAGCATGGCGCGATGCCCGAGATGCACGCCGTCGAAATTACCGACCGTCAGCGCTTGCCGCCCCGCGCCGGGCAGGCGTGTGCCATGCGTAACAACCATCCGCGATCCCGGCAAAAGGGTGGATTCTAAGGGACAGGCGGATCTTCAGTTGAGCCGCGCGCACAACGCCGTCAGCTCGATCACCCGGGCGCGGATGTCCGCGGTATCGATCGCCTCCGGCTCGCGCGCGACGTAATCCGAGAGGTCCCTGAGCGCGGCGCGATAGCATTCCAGCCGGTGGTAGACCAGGCCGCGGTCGCGCAGGTCCGCGGTCGCTTCCGGTGCCACCACGAGCGCGCGGTTCAGGACCTCCAGCAGGCGGCCCGGCTGGTCGGTCTCGCGGAAGATCGACTTCAGGTTGCGCAGCAGCCGCGCCAGGATCTGGCGGTTGCTCGCCGGCTCCAGGAACTGCTCGAGCGGCAGTTCCGAAACCGGCAGCGGGCCCGTGGCGCCCGCCGGAACGACGCGCTGCAGGCGCTCGCGCAGATCGCGCTCCGACTGCGGCTCGCCGCCCGCGAAGGGATCGAGCACCAGCATGCCGCCCCGCACCTTCATGCGCACCAGAAAATGACCCGGGAACGATACCCCCTCGAGCGGCAGGCCGATGCGGCGTCCGAGCTCCATGTAGACCACCGACAGCGTAAGCGGCACGCCGGTGCGCCGGTCAATCACCTCGTTGAGATAGGAGTTGCGCGGGTCGTAGTAGTCCTCGGCATTGCCGCTGTAGCCGAGCTCGTCGAACAGGAACTGGTTGAGCGCGATCACCTTCTCCGCGGCGCCGGCCGATTGCGACAGGCACGCGCGCAGGCGCAGCGCAAGCCTTTCCAGTTCGGTCATGTACTTCTCGACGTCGAGCCCGGGATACGCGTCCTCGGCGATCAGCAGGCAGGCGCGCGCCAGGTCGATGCGCACGTCGATCCGGTCGATCAGCTGGGCAAAGGGCGCCAGCTGCGCCATCACTCCACCCCGCGGCGCGCGAACTGCCGCAGCCGGAAACCGCAGGCGTACAGCACGCTGCCGTAGGCCGCGATTCCGAGGAGCACCAGGCCGCCCAGCGCCGGCACTTTCGCCGGCCAGCCGGCCTGCAGCCACCACGCGGGCGAGCCCATGGCGAAGTGCAGCGCAGCGCCCATGACGCTCACCGCCAGCAGCAGCCTGAGTGCGAACCGGCCCCAGCCGCGCTGCGGCGTGAAGATGGCGTGCGCGCGCAGATAGCGATACAGCAGCGCCGCATTGAGGCAGGCGCCGAGCCCGATCGCCAGCGCGAGCCCCGCGTGCCGCAGCGGACCGATGAAGGCGAGGTTCATGAGCTGGGTCGCGACCAGGGTCAGGATGCCGATTTTCACCGGCGTGACGACGTTCTGGCGCGCATAGAACCCGGGTGCGAGGATCTTCACCAGGATCATGCCGACCAGCCCCAGGCTGTAGGCCATGAGCGCCTGGCGCGTCATCCAGGCATCCTCCGCCGTGAAGCGGCCGTAATGAAACAGCGTCGCGATCAGGGGCATGGCCAGTACGGCGAGCGCCACCGCGGCGGGCAGCGCGAGCAGCAGCGTGACGCGCAACCCCCAGTCGAGCAGGCGGCCGTATTCCTCCGCTGCGCCGTCGGCGTGGTACTTGGACAGGCTCGGCAGCAGGATGGTGCCCACGGCAACCCCCAGCACGCCCGCCGGGAACTCCATCAGGCGGTCCGCGTAGTACAGCCAGGAAACGCTGCCGGAGACGAGAAACGAGGCGAAGATCGTGTTGATCAGGAGCGAAATCTGGCTGATCGAGACGCCGAACAGCGCCGGCGCCATCAGCTTCAGCACGCGCGCGAGCCCCGGGTGCTTCAGGTTCAGGCGCCAGCGCGGCAGCATGCCGATGCGCGCCAGGAACGGCAGCTGGAACCCGAGCTGCAGGACGCCGCCGGCGAACACGGCCCAGGCGAGGGCGACGACCGGCGGATCGAAATACGGCGCCGCAAACGCCGCGGCGACGATGAACGAGACGTTGAGCAGCACCGGGGTGAAGGCCGGCACCGCGAAGCGGTTCCACGTGTTCAGGATGCCCGCGGCGAGCGCCACGAGCGAAATGAAGAACACGTAGGGAAACGTGATCCGCAACAGCGTCACCGTGAGATCGAACTTGCTGGTATCGGCTGCAAAGCCCGGCGCCGACAGGTAGACGATGATCGGCGCCAGCGCAACGCCCAGGGCGGCGGTGACGGCGAGCGCGATGCCGAGCGCGCTCGACACGGCATCGACCAGCGCGCGCGCCTCCTCCGACGTATGGCGGTTCTTGTGCTCGGCGAGGATCGGCACGAAGGCCTGCGAAAACGCGCCCTCGCCGAACAGACGCCGAAGCAGGTTCGGGATGCGGAAGGCGACAAAGAAGGCGTCGGTCGCCAGCCCCGCGCCGAACGCGCGCGCGATGAAGAAGTCGCGCACGTAACCGAGCACGCGCGAGGCCAGCGTCATGCTGCTCACCGTGGCCAGGGCCCGGAGCAGGTTCAAGCGGCCCTCCCGCGGCGCGGGTTCATGCTAGAATTCGACCCCTTTTTCGCAACCGGATCAAGGTCATGGCCAACATCAAGTCGGCGCGCAAGCGCGCCCGCCAGGCGCTCAAGCGCAACAGCCGCAACTTCAGCCTGCGAACGGCGGCGCGCACCGCCATCAAGAACGTGAGAAAAGCGATCGCCGCAGGCGACAAGTCGGCCGCCGCCGCGGCGCTCGACAAATCGCGCAGCGTGATCGACAGCGTCGCGGCGAAAGGCGTCCTGCACCGCAACGCCGCGGCGCGCCACAAGAGCCGCCTGGCGCACGCCATCAAGGCGATGTCCTAGGCGTCTCGCGAAAGTTCCCGGCGCGCGCTGCCGCGCGCGCCCGCACCACAAGCTACGCACCGCCACTTGTCCCCGCGCGACGTCCGTCGTCCCCATGGTGCGGCGATTATAGGTTGGGCGCCCGGCGCAAAAATGGCGCTGGCATGACTGCGGCCGCGATCCCGGGGTAGGCCGCGCATGCGACGCCACGCTCCGCGCCGCGCGCCACTGGTCGCGCCGCACCCCGTCAGCCGCATCCTCGTCATCAACGACGAGCCGCTCGTGCTGCGCGAGATCGTCAAGGGACTCAATGCCGCGGCGCGCTCGCTCGACAACCCCAACGGCATCGGCTTTGCGGGCGTCACCACCGCGAAGGACGCGCTCGCCGCGATCGAGTCCGACGGCGACATCCAGTGCGTGCTGGTCGACGACAAGCTGTATTCGCTCCCCGCGCGCAGCCGGCGCAACGGCGCGCACGGCGAGGGCCGCCGCAGCCCGCGGCTGCAGATGTCGGCGCTGGAGCTGGTGCAGCGCATCACGCGCTTTCGGCCCGAACTCGACGTCTACATCCTGATCGCGCAGGAAAAGGAAGACGACGTCGTCGATGCGCTCTTCACCGAGGCGGTCGACGGCTACTTCTACCGCGAGGAGCGCGATTACCGCGGCATCTACCGCATCCTCAACGCGCAGATCCAGGAGCGCGCCCGCACGCCCTTCTACGACCAGCTGAAGAGCTACGTCTGGATGGCCAAGGACCAGTGGCACACCCCGGGGCATTCCTCGGGCGAGAGCCTGCGCGCCAGCCCCTGGGTGAACGATTTCTACGAGTTCATGGGCGAGCACGTTTTCGATGCCGACCTGTCGGTGTCGGTGCCGATGCTCGATTCGCTGATGGAACCGAAAGGCGTGATCCGCGAGGCGCAGGCGCTCGCGGCGAAGGCTTTCGGCGCGCAGCGCACCTTCTTCGCCACCAACGGCACCTCCACCGCCAACAAGGTCATCTTCCAGACGCTGCTCGCGCCGGGCGAGAAGCTGCTGCTCGACCGCAACTGCCACAAGAGCGTGCACCACGGCGTGGTGCTCTCGGGCGCGCACCCGGTGTACCTCGACTCGGCGCTGAACCGCAAGTTCGGCCTCTACGGGCCGGTGCCGAAGCAGGCGATCTTCGAGGCCATCGCCGCGCATGCCGATGCGCAGGCCCTGATCCTGACCTCGTGCACCTACGACGGCCTGCGCTACGACCTTGCCCCGATCGTCGAAGCGGCGCACGAGAAGGGCATCAAGGTGATCGTCGACGAGGCCTGGTACGGCTTCGCGCGCTTTCACCCGGAGTTCCGGCCCACCGCGCTCGAGGCCGGGGCCGATTACGCGACGCAGTCCACGCACAAGGTGCTGTCGGCGTTCTCGCAGGCCTCGATGATCCACGTCAACGATCCGGACTTCCGCGAGCACCTGTTCCGCGAGAACTTCAACATGCACACCTCCACCAGCCCGCAGTACGGGCTGATCGCGAGCCTCGACGTGGCGAGGAAGCAGGCGGTGATGGAAGGCTACAAGCTGCTCGCGCGCACGCTCGGGCTGGCCGCGGAACTGCGCAGTCAGATCAACTCTACCGGCATCTTCCGCTGCCTGGAACTGGAGGACCTGCTGCCGGAGGAAGTCAGGAACGACAACATCCGCCTCGACCCGACCAAGGTGACGATCGACGTCTCCGGCTGCGGCTATACCGTCGAAGACCTGCAGCAGGCGCTGTTCGAGCGCTACAACATCCAGGTCGAGAAGAGCACCTTCAACACGCTGACGCTGCTGCTCACGATCGGCACCACGCGCTCCAAGGTGTCGCGGCTGTACGATGCGCTGATGCGCCT
>SCUF01000019.1 GCA_004298325.1 Betaproteobacteria bacterium
CGGGCGACGGAGTTCGAAGCGCTGGGCGGCAAGCTGATCGAGCTTCCGGCCAGCGACTGGAAGGAGATGGCGGAAGCAGCGTGAAGGAAGCCCCGGGGCGTCGCTTGTTGCGGCGCTTCGGGGCTCCCCGATTTCGATATGGAGTCCCTCTCGTTCGGTGCGGCCTCAACAGCCGCACCGACTCCTTCCGCAGCGGGAACGAACTGCGAAGCGACCGCTAGAGCAATTACCGCTATCGGCCAGGAACGGACGTTCCCTGAGCTCGGCGATTGGCGAACCGGGAGGGCCACACATAGCACCGATCTAGCGCAAGTCACGTCTCTCTGTCTGAAGGCGTGCGAGCGCAATGGGGCACTACTGCCGTTGAGGCGAGCGATGCGCAACCGGGTATAGTCGCCGAAGCATGGTTGGGCTTATTCGCGCTGACGATCTAGATCGCTGGGCTTCCCGCATTACCACGGCCCCTGACTTTCCGCGCCTGTTGAGGCTTCTCGTTCACTCAACCGCTAGCGGATTGCGAGAGATCGATTTTCCTGCAGATGAGGCAATACGGCTGGCAGGATGGGATGGGCGAATTCTTACTTCTGACGCGTCTCCCTTTGTACCAGCTGGTTTCTCGGCCTGGGAGTTGGGGACAAGCGAGGACGTTCGCGCCAAAGCGAACGAGGACTACAACAAGCGCAGTAACGACCCCGTCGGTGTTGTCCCCGGTCAAACCACTTTCGTATTCGCCACACCGCGTCGCTGGCCTGGCAAGGAAGCCTGGGCCGCCGAGAAGCGTGCCGAAAACAAGTGGAAGCAAGTAATAGCTTTGGACGCGGAGAATCTCGCGCAATGGATTGAGAGTGCGCCGGGCGTGGCGGCTTGGCTAGGGCCGTTAGTCGGAAGCGTACCCACGGATGCGCGCGCTCTGGAATCGTTTTGCGAAGCGTACCGGACTGCCACCAAACCGCCGCTCGACTTGTCCGGGCTCCTGGTCGCGCGCGACGCTGAACGCGGTCGGCTCCTTGAGCTGTTGCAAGGACCACCGCGCGTTATCGAGATCTCGGCGACGACAGCCGACGAGGCGGCGGCATTTGTTGGTGCGTGTATCCAATCCCTTCCGGAGCACGAGCGCGACGCGCTGTGGGGTCGTGCAGTCTGGCTAGAGTCGAACGCCGGACTTCGCGCTATCGCCGTCTCTGCCCGCCCCTTAATCGTCGTTTCTGCCGGCGAGCCGCCGGGGTCGGCAGGCCACCACTACGTAAGGGCGCTTTCAAGTCGAGGAAGCGACCCGGTGAATGCCATTGAGCTAGGCCCGCAGCCAGTTTCGGCGCTCGTTGACTTCTTGGCTGCTCAGGGTCTGGATCGTAATGACGCTTACTCGCGGTCCCAGGAAGCAGGCGGATGTATCGAGCGCGTGCGCCGGACGTTGTTCGCCGTTGCTCCCCCTCCACCTGATTGGGCTGCACCTGCAGCGGGTGTGGCGGTTAGCGCAGCGATTCTCGTCGGTGAATGGGACGAGGCCTCCGAAGCAGATAAGGCCGTAGCTTCGGCCATTGCCGGCGTCGACTACGAGCAATTCGTTCGCGCTATCACACCTTTTCAATCGGGCCCCTCACCACTGGTTAGCCGCGCCGGTAGCGTATGGAAGGTATACGCGCGGGCGACAGCCTGGAGACATCTTGAACCGGCATTGACGACGCGCCAGCTCGAGGCGTTTCTACAGTGCGCGCGTGATGTCTTGCTAGAGAAAGATCCGCGCTTTGACCTCGCGCCCGACGAACGATGGATGGCGAATCTGCATGGCAAGCGACGGGGACATTCAGTCCATTTGCGGCGCGGCCTTGCATCCGGACTGTTACATGCCGCGGCCCTTGGACGCGACGACTCTCCTTGCTACAGCGGACGGCGGGCGCAGAACTGGGTTGATGGGGCGTGTTATCGACTCTTCCAGGGTCGAACGGAGCCGGATTTCTGGCGTCGCATACGCGACGAGTTGCGGGAACTGGCCGAGGCATCGCCCGAGCAGTTTCTGACCGCGCTTGTAGCGGACTTGGCCCAGGCACAGCCACAGGTCCTGGATCTGTTCCAGGAAGAAGGTGAGCATGGCGGATGCTTGCACTCTGACCTTTTATGGGCGCTTGAGGTAGTGGCGTGGGCCCCGCAATTTCTCGGGCGCGCGGCGTTGGCGCTTGCGGCCCTCGCAGAGCGGGACCCTGGTGGTCGCTGGAGCAATCGCCCAAGCGCATCGCTCGCGGAGCTACTACTTCCGGTACAGCCGCAGTCCATCACGACCGCGGCCGAGCGCAGGACGCTTTTCAGGCTTATCACAGACCGATTTCCGAACGCCGGGTGGAATCTAGGAAAAGCGCTCATGCCCAACCAGACAACGATCATTACGCCAAGCGCCCGGCCGGCGTTGAGGTCGTGGGCGCCCGAAAAAGAGCGCCAGCCGGTGCTTCTCTCCGACTATTGGGCCGAGATCCAGGACATTTCCGAGCGACTTCTCGAACTAGCCGGCAGTGACCCGACGCGCTGGCATTTTCTGCTGAGAAGCCTGAACTCGTTCATGCCGCCGCTCAAGGAGCGCGTGCTGCGTAGCGCGGAGGACCTCGTCGGCCGCATTGCGGAAAAGGAGCGACAAACCTTCCGTGAAGAGCTACGCAAGCTGCTGCATCACCACAACCAGTTCAGCGGTAAGGAAAACGTAGCCTGGGTCTATCCAAAGGATGTGCTGGACCGCCTAGAGGCGCTTTACAGGTCACTTGAGCCCGCTGATCCGATAGCGCGGCTTGGGTGGCTGTTCTCTTTTCACGTCGAGCGTCCCACCGACGTGGCGATGGATTGGAAGGAGGAGCAGGCGAAGATCAATGCGGCGCAAGCAGAGGCAGCGGAAATCCTCGCGCAACTCATTTTGATCGATCTCACCAACGCTTTGCCACGCTTCGAGAACCATCGGATGCTTGGATATTGGTTAGGCCGTAGCTCTCGTGCATCCGTAATCGGGCAGGACGTTCTACGGCGATGCGCAAACAGCGCCAACGTTGCAGAACGAGATCTTGCCCGTGGGTTCTCCTCGGCCCGCCACGAAACAGACCCGGCTGCATTCGTGAAGCGCTGGTGTACGAAGCAGAGCAAGGACTTCCTGTCGGAGCAAGGTGCCGCCACCGTCTTTGAAGCTTTGCCCGCGACCCCCGAAATATGGGACGCCGTGGAGGCGGCCGGCCCGCAATGTCGCGACTCCTACTGGAAGGATGTTTACATTCATTTATTTGGTGAACCGCGTAATGCTGAACGAGCCGCAAGAAATCTGCTCTCCGTTGGACGAGCCCTGGCAGCTATTGACCTGCTAGCGGCGAACGTCAAGTCTGAATGGCTCGCTACGGACGGCGATGTGCGGCTGGCGGTAGAAGCGCTGAAAGCCGGCGTCGCGGAGGCGAACACCAACCCGGCACATGGGCAACGCGTTGCCTACGACATCGCACAGTTGATCAAGCGCCTCGCGGAATGCAAGCGCCTCGAACTGAGCGAGCTGATGAATCTGGAATGGATTTATTTCGGCGTTCTCCAACACCAGGCTCAACACGACCTTGTCATCTATGAGCACTTGATTTCGGAACCCGAGCTTTTATTGCAGCTCGTGTCGCTTATATATATTCCGGAAGGTGAATCGAAGGAAGGTCGTTCAGAACCGTCGCAGGCTGAACGCGACGCGGCCAATCAGGCTTGGAGCATTCTTCATGACTGGAAGCCCTTTAAGTCCACTCCAATTGAGCGAATGCCTAACCCGGACCAACTTCACGCCACCGTCGATCGGATACGCGCACTGGCAGTGCAGAGACGACATGTCGGAATCGTCGATGATCATCTTGGAAAGGCGCTTGCGAGCTCACCCGTGGGCGTGGACGGTATCTGGCCCCATGAGTCCGTTCGAGTAGTGCTTGAGCAATTCGCGTCCGAAGCGCTTGCCGATGGTTTTGTCGTCGGCAAACGCAATCTGCGAGGCATTACGAGTCGGTCACCGGGCGATGGAGGTCAACAAGAGCGCGGCTTGGCAGCTCAATTCGAAGCATGGCAGCGCGCCTTGGCTGTAATGAGCCCGCGCACCTCTGCGTCGCTCGGGCGGCTCGCAGATGACTATCGGTCCGACGCCAACCGCGAGGACGTCGACGTTCGCAAACGTTGACGAGGTCGCAAATCAGGTAGGCTGTAGCAGTCCTGATCCGAACTCTTCCTTTCGGAGACCGCAATGTCGTTCGAGTTTCGAAACTTGAAGCGACTAGGAAATAGCGTTTCTGTGTCGATCTCGCCGGATGAAAACGGATACTTGGGTCGCGAATGTCCCGAAGAATCCTGTGAAGGCTATTTCAAGATCAAGCCAGGAACAGGCCTAACCGGTCAGGATCTTCCATGCATCTGTCCGTACTGTGGCCACAAGGGTCCTCACAACAGTTTCTGGACGAAAGCGCAAGTCGAATATCTGCATTCCTTGGCACTACGACAGGTCAGCGACGCAATTCACAAGGATCTAAAGCAGCTCGAGTTCGACCATAAGCCGCGCGGTGCATTTGGAATTGGGCTCAGCCTCAAGGTGAAAAGTGGCGCTCCCGTTCCGATCCGCCATTACGTGGAGAAGGAACTTGAAACCCATGTTACGTGTGATCAGTGCACGCTCGAATACGCCGTCTATGGCGTCTTTGCCTATTGCCCAGACTGTGGCGCCCACAATTCGCTGCAGATCTTGCAGAAGAACCTAGACTTGGCACTCAAGCAGCTGTCTCTGGCGGACACGGTCACCGAGCGCGATCTAAAGGAGCACTTGACGGGCGACGCATTGGAAAACTGCGTTTCCACATTTGATGGCTTTGCGCGTGAGGTTTGTCGCATCAGGGCCGCAAAGAGCACTGATCCGTCCCAATGCGAAAGCCTATCGTTCCAAAACCTACCCCGCGCCGCGATTCGTATGCAGAAGCTTTTCGGCATCGACCTAGCTTCGTGCGTTCCGCCGGCCGAGTGGCAAGCAGCACACATTGGCTTCATGCGCCGTCATTTGTTGGCTCACCGGGCTGGTGTAGTAGATCAACAGTACCTGGGCGAAACAGGAGAACCTCCCGCTCACCTGGGCAGAAAGCTGGTTGTCTCAGCAGCGGAGGTACGCACGCTGGCGGGTGTCGTTCTGCAAATTGCGCGACACTTTATCTCCAAGCTGCCCGCACCGAACAAAAGTAAGGCACTGCCGTGATCGCCATGGCAATCGTTCCTGAAGAGTGGATTCCCGTTATCTGCGTCGATCCTTCGACCGTGGTCGGCGCCGAGCTTTTCAACCCAAACGCATGGGAAGGAGGCAGCAAGGGCGTCATCCAGTCCTGCTGGAGTGAGTACGCCGTGCTTCATTATTGTGTGCACCAGCTATCCGAGATGTGCGAAGGCGGCGACAAGATCTGCGCGAACAATATCGCGACAATCCAGGATCAATGGAAACAGTCGAAATTCGACTTGAACAGAGTTGCGTGCTTGGGGCAACAGCCGGACCTACATATCCGCATCGAAGCTTTCTTCTCGGGCGTCAAATCACTACTGGATTTGATCGTTCAGATACTCAGTACGGACAGGGTCGTCGCGGCCGCCATTGACGGTTTTCATCGCGATGGAGACGTGTACGGCGGAAGAGTATTGAAGGCTCTTCGCAACAATGCGACAAAGGAAAAGAAAGCCGTTGCCGAGAAGATTGATGCTCTAATTTCTGAGCACAAGAAGAAATGGATTGATCGCGTGATTGCAGCGAGAGACCAGCTGGTCCATCCAGCCAAGGGGATGCACCAGCTCATGTTTTACTTGGAATTCACAGAAGAACACGGTGCTCTCATCTTTGTGCGCGCACATCCGCCGCACATCGAATCAACGCCGATTCACAAGTTCGCGGGCGACATCTTGGACCAGACGACCGTGTTCTGCTCGAATCTACTAAAGCTCCTCAATGAGAAGGCCGTGTCTACCAGATAAGCGTTAATCGGCTTTCGCGTCCCGCGTCTTCTGTGGCAGAGACTTACCGTGAGCAGCATTCGCCCAAGCGTCCATGGCGTTTGAGACCTCGTGCCAATGGTCGTGGAACGCCGAAAGGTTTTGTGTCGTCACCCATGGCTGATCCAACGCTTCCAAGACATCGAACTGAGGCGTTGGCACAACGGACCCAAATGCTGCGTCATTGGCGCGTTGTTCATCACCTTCTTCCCGGGTAAATCGCGCGAAGAGTCGGTTGCAGCCCTGTCTCCGAGAGCACACGTTAACAGGATGCGCAACGACAATCGGTTCCAGTCGCGGACATAGTCGGTGAAATTGGGCGGTCGGGTCCGAAGATGATCATCGGGTGCATCCGTGGCGCGTTTTATCGTCCAAGATAAACCGAGCTGATCTGCTCGCGCTCATGACCCAGTTCCATGCTGATCGTGAGCCGCGCCTCACGGTCAAGCTCCCGCTGCGCCGGCGTCAGTTCTTTCGAGCGCGGTCCGCCGGCAGCGGGCGCAGCCCAGCCGGTGATTTCTCGGTAGCGCGTCTGCGCGTATTGGTGGCGGTGGCCGTGCACGCCGTGGATGCCTGCCTTTTCGCAATGGTGCTCGAAGCGCCGGAGCTGCTCCACGTAGCGCTGGTCGGTCGGAATGAGGCTGCCCCTGCCGGCGAAGCGCTTCGCTTCGTCGAGTATCCGGCGCTGTTCCTCATTGCGGATGGGTATTTCCCGCGCACGGCCGCCCTTGGTCCAGGTGTCCTTCAGAACGAGCTTGTCGCCGCGATCGGCCCACTCGGGCCGGATCTTGATCGACTCCCCGCGTCGCAATCCGAACGCCGCCTGTAGCTGCAGCGACATTCGCGTGTACGGGTCGGTGATCTTCGACAGGTCGCCGGCCGTCAGTTCGCGGGCCTTGCTGATGTTGGTGACGTACTGCCGCTGGCCGATCCCATAGTGCGCGTTGTCGCTGGCGACAACCTTTTCCTTGCCGATCTTCTCCGCCCACCATCGAAGCTCCGTCATGCGATTCTTGATGGTCCCCACGGCCAGACCCGCGTTCTTCCAGCTCTCGACCAGGCGCTCGACGTGTTTCGATTTCAGGCTGGTGGCTCCCATATGCTGATAGCCCCAGTCGTGAAGCTGGTTGGCGATCTGGTCCAGCACGCGCTCGCGATCGCGCTGCGTGGAAAAGCTGCCGTCGCGATTGCGATGGCATAGCTGTTTCAGCTCGTAGTTCAGGTCCCGCACCCGCTTCTCGCCAGGTTCATGCCCTTTCTCCCTTTGTTGCCCCTTTCCTTCTGCCCTTTACGCTGCTGCTGGTGTGTGTAACCTGTCCGGTTAGTGTTTCTGTCCGTCCCGAACGCTTGGCGTATCGGGATCTACAAGGGACT
>SCUF01000151.1 GCA_004298325.1 Betaproteobacteria bacterium
CACGGTCGCCAAGCAGGAGGCGCTGGTGTCGGCGAGGTTCGAGCTGTTCCGGCAGGCGCTGGCGAAAAGCGGCGCGCTGAACGGCAAGCTCGACGAATTCATCGGCCAGCTCGAGCGCGACTTCCGCCTCGAGCAGTTCCTGATCCAGCTGGCCGATCTCGAGGCGGTCTGCGGCCGCAATGCAGAGGGCACGCGCTTCGGTGAACACGCCGCCGGCGTGACGCGGGCGCTCGGCGAGCTGTTCCGGCGACTGCGCCAGGATTCGCCCGCGCTCTTTATCCCGAATGCCAAGCGCAAGAGCGATTTCTTCCGCGACATCGCGGGCGCCCAGTACCTGGCGCTCGGCGAGGCGGTGGCGAAGGACGCCGGCGTGCGCTACGACCTCCTGCTGAATGTCTATGACCGCTCGATCATCGAGGTCGAGAACCGCGAGTACGGCGATGCGATCAGCCGCAACCTGATGGCGGGGATGGAGCGCACCTTCAAGGCGATGCCGGAGGCCGCGGCACGCGGCGAGCAGATCCGGGCTCCGATCCAGGGCGTGCTGGACACGGTGCTGGAGGAGACTTACGTGGTCGGCACCGGCTACGGCCGCGCGCGGCTGCCGTTTTCCAAGGAACACGTGCGCTCCGAGATCCTGTGCCACGGGCTGGGCGCGCACGTGATGTATCCGAACACCGCTACGGTGCTCGACATCGGCGGCCAGGACACGAAAGCGATCCAGGTCGACCGCGCGGGCATCGTCGAGTCGTTCCAGATGAACGACCGCTGCGCCGCCGGCTGCGGACGCTACCTCGGTTACATCGCCGACGAGATGAACATGGGGCTGCACGAGCTCGGGCCCCTCGCCATGAAGGCCACCAAGACCGTGCGCATCAACTCGACCTGCACCGTGTTCGCCGGGGCGGAGCTGCGCGATCGCCTCGCGCTCGGCGAGAAGCGCGAGGACATCATGGCGGGACTGCACCGCGCCATCATCCTGCGCGCGATGTCGATCCTGGCGCGCTCGGGCGGCATTCGCAACGAGTTCACCTTCACCGGGGGCGTGGCGAAGAACGAGGCCGCGGTGAAGTCGCTGCGCGATCTGATTTTCGACAACTACGGCGAAATGACCATCAACATCGACCCCGACTCGATCTATACCGGGGCGCTCGGCGGCGCGACTTTCGCCTGGCGCGCGGTGGTCGAGGAAGGCAAGGTCGTGGAGGCACGCCCATGATTCATACCATCGGCATCGACATCGGCTCGGGAGTGGTCAAGACCGTGCTGTTCCGCGACAACGCCTGGGTCGCGAAGCGCAGCGAGCGCATCCGGCGGCGCGACCCCATGGAGCTGGCCAAGCTCGGTTTCGACGAGGTGCTCGAGGAGGCGAAGCTCAAAGCCGCCGACGTCGCCTATACCGCGACCACCGGGGAAGGCGAAAACGTCAGGTTCGCCACCGGCCATTTCTACTCGATGACCACGCATGCGCGCGGCGGCATCTTCCTCAACCCCGAGGCGCGCGCCGTGGTGGACATCGGCGCGCTCAACGGGCGCGCGATCTGGGTCGACGAGCGCGGCAAGGTGCTGTCCTACAAGATGACCAGCCAGTGCGCCTCCGGTTCGGGGCAGTTCCTCGAGAACATCGCGCGCTATCTGGGCGTGGCGGTCGAGGAGATCGGACCGCTGTCCTGCACTTCGCAGAACCCCGAGAAGGTGAGCTCGATCTGTGCCGTGCTCGCCGAAACCGACGTCATCAACATGGTGTCGCGCGGCATCGCCACGGCCGACATCCTCAAGGGCATCCACCTGTCGATGGCCTCGCGCCTGGCGAAACTGCTCAAGGTCACGGGCATCACCAAGGGCCTGGCGCTGCTCACGGGCGGGCTGGCGCTCGACGAGGGGCTGCTCGCCGCCCTGCGCGAGGAGCTGGTGAACGAGAAGATCACCGGGCTCACCGCGACCAACCACCCGGAATCGATCTACGCCGGCGCGATCGGCGCGGCGCTGTGGGGCGGGTTCCGGCACGGTCGACTGAAAGAACTGCAGCAACGCGCGGCAGCCTAAGGAGAACCCTCATGGCCCTGATGATCAACGACAACTGCACGGCCTGCGATGCGTGCAAGCCGGCCTGCCCGAACGAGGCGATCGCGGTCGGCGATCCGATCTACGTCATCGACCCGCTGCGCTGCACCGAGTGCGTCGGCGCGCACGACGAGCCGCAGTGCAAGCTGGTCTGCCCCGCCGACTGCATCGAGGTCAATCCGGAATTCGAGGAAACGCCCGAGCAGTTGCAGGAGAAGTATCAGAGCCTGCACGGCTGAAGCGCTGCACGGGCGCGGCCCGCGGGTCAGCAGGGTTTTTCGCCCGCTGATCACTCCGCGCAGGCCGACCATGGTCGCGATTCCCAGCAGGACGCTGACGCGCGTCCGGCCACAGGGCCGGCGCCGAAGGTACGTTCGCGTACAGACTGCCGCGCTCGCGGGGGAACACAATTGCTGCAACAGCCTGGAGGAGCGAGATCATGAGCCTGATCACCGACAGCGAAAACCTGCTGAAGAACGCAGCGACGGCCTCGGGCGATGCGTTGACGGCGACGCGCACCCAATTCGGCAGGAAGTTGCGGCGCGCCCGAGCGACACTGCGCGACGTGTCGCAACCGGTGCTCGACCGAACCCGGCAAACCGCCACCGCCGCCGACGATTACGTGCGCGGCAATGCCTGGACCGTCATCGGTGTCGCAGTTGCAGTCGCGGCCCTGATCGGTTTTCTGAGCGCGAGACGTTAGGCGGCTGACGCTCAGCGCGGTGCAGGTGCGCGGTGACGGACACCTCTGCGGGTGCACCGCTCCCGTTGGTACAACACACCAGGAAAGGATCGCTCATGAACCAGCGCATCGTCCATCCGATTGCAGTGGCCATCAGCCTCGTGTTCAGCGCCGGCGCGATGGCGCAGAGCCTCTCGAAAGCCGATTACAAGTCCGGCAAGGACAGCATCGCTGCCGAGTACAAGTCCGCCAAAGCCGCCTGCGGGTCGCTTTCCGGCAATGCGAAGGACATCTGCATGGCCGAAGCGAAGGGCAAGCAAGAGATCGCACGGGCCGAGCTCGAAGCACGCCATGCGCCCAGCGACGAGAACCGCTACTCGGTGGAGGTCGCCAAGGCGAAAGCCGGCTACTGGGCCGCCAGGGAGAAATGCGACGAGCGTAGCGGCAAGGAAAAGACGTCCTGCGTGAGTGAGGCCAAGGCGGCCGAAACGCAGGCCATGGCCAACGCCAGGATGCAATTGAAGTCTGCCCGCGCGGAGGCGTCCGCCAAAGGCAATGTTGCCGTTGCGGGCAGGCAGGGAGGGCCGGGCGAATACGTCGAGGACAGCCTCATCTCGGCCAAAGTGAAGGCTGCGGTGCTTGCCGAAGCATCACTGAAGTCGGCCGACATCAATGTCGAGACCTCGAAGGGCGTCGTTCAGTTGAGCGGCTTCGTCCGGTCGAAAGCCGATGTCGCCAGGGCGGCCGAAATTACGCGCAGCGTCAAGGACGTGAAGTCAGTCAAGAACGACATCGTCGTCAAAGGGCAGCCGTAGAGCGACCCGCCGGTAGAGCCCGGCAACGGTGCTTATCGCGGCAGCGGAGCGCGGCGGGCGTGATGCTGCTGCAGTTCTGCGATCACTCCCGCGATGATCTGTTTGCGCACCTGAGCGCCATCGTGGGAGTCCGCCGCCTGCCCGTCCTCCGGGGTTTCGAGTTTCGCCAGCTTGTCGAACAGTCCCAGGGCCCTTGGCGCGTCGTATCCGGTGGCCAGGAAAATGGCCGCCCCGACGCGGTCCGCCTCGCGCTCCTGCTGCCGCGCCTCGGGTTGAAACACGGCGACGTAGGAATCCTTGGCAAAAAACTCGACCAGGGCCGCGCGCGCGGTGGGCAATTTTTCCTTGCCGACAAACGCCGCCATGAACGCGAGCTTTGCCGCAGCGTGCCCGGCGATCACATGAGCCGCCTCGTGGGAAAGGATCAGGGCGAGCTCGTCGTCGTTGAGTTGCAGCCGGCGCACGAACTTCGCGTCTACGAGGATCACGGCCCCGGGGAACGCCGCGGCGCCGAGGCCGAAGTCGTCGATCAGGATCGCGCTCCAGGTGGACTTGGCAAACCGCGAATCGATCGCGGCCGCGGCGGCGCCAACCGCGTCCATGACCGTGTCGATGCGTGCGTTCAGCGCCGCGTCCTTGTCGAGCGTCCGGTCCTTCAGCGCCTGGCGCACGTAGCCCGCGGCGAGCCCCTGCCAGGCCGCCGCGGCCTCCGCTTCCGGATAGGCGGCCGTGCCTTGCGACCCGCCATCCGGCGGTAGCTCGGCAAGGCACGCTCCGCCGAAAAGCAATAGCACCACTGCGACGCCAGTCCTCAAGGCTTCCCCCCGCATATCCGTAGGCTCCCGCTTTGATCAACGACGGGACGCCGTTACGCAGGGAGTATGTCCCTTTCGACCCCGCGCCACTATGCATTATGGCCGCCTCGAAGGCAAAACAGGCGCTATCGGCCGGTTCGGTGCAAGTCGGGGGTGGGCGCCTGGACTGCAGCTGGCTGTTGCTCGAGGTCGTAGGAGCCGAAGACCTCACGCGCCGACCGGGTTTCCGGGAGCACGTAGACGATTCCGTCGGTCCCGGAAAACACGGGGCTGACCACGCGCTCGTAGAAACGCGCCGGCACATTGATGCAGCCGTAGGAAATGCGGTTGTCGAGAGGCGTCGGGGTCGCGAGGCGCTGGAGGCGACGCTCCTCCGGCCGGTTCGTGATGACCCGATGAAGCGATACGCCCGCTTCGTAGTCGACCCACACGACGTCCTCGCCGCGGGTGCTCATGCCGCGTCTCGCCACGAACCGGCCGGCCGGGGTGGTGCGGGTTTCGGGCGGCATGTCGGAGAGCTCCCGGTCGCCGATCCCCGGGACGGTGTGATCACCGCGTGCCACGCCGAGCAGTGCGGGGGCCGCGCCCTGGATTCGCCCGCCGGCGTCGAAGACGAAAACGCGGGCGTTCGACTTGTCGATGATCACGAACGGCAGGCCGGCATGGTTGCCCGAATCGACGACCCAATCCGCAAGCTGCCGCACATCGCGGGGCGCCCGGATGCGCGCGAACTCAGCGCGCTTGACGCCGGTAACGGCATTCGATTGCGGTACTTGCGTCCATTTCGCGTCGTCCGACGCTACCGCGCCGGCGGGCAGCAATCCCAGACCCAGGGCGACGATTCCGATGCAATACGTCGCCATACGCGGGGCTGCGCGGCCGGCTGCAGGGGGCACTTCTGTTTCGGGTGCCCCTGCGACAGGCCGCGCAAGGTTTGCCTAGTTGCGGTCCCGTCTGGCCGGCCGGATGATCTCCGTCGGAGCGGGTGCCGGAGCCGCCGACGGGGCAGGTGCCGGCGCGGTTTGGATGGGTGCCGGCTGCGGCGGGGTATCGGCAAGCGCCAACTTGATGAAGCCGGGGCCGCCTTGGGCACCGACCTGGCAACCGCCGGTTGCGCCGACGCTACGGCCGCCGCCACCCAGATCACCAACTCTTGCCGCCGGGGTCATGTTTCCGTCCACGGCCGGACCGGGAGTACCTGCAGCTGAAGCGACCGGGTAGCTCTGCGCGTAGCGGCCGTCCCAGTACTCGGCGCGCGGAAACCCCGCGATGGTCTGGCCGGTATAGGCCTGAGACAAAGCCGTCGGTGCCCCATCGGCCCCGCGTCCACCCAGCTCCTCGGTGAGACACGGCTGTCCACCCTTGCCGCCGGCACCCATCGTCAACCGGTAGACGCCGGGCGCGAGGTAGCGCGTGCCTTTGAACGGAACCGCGTCGGCCCCGTCGAATCCCAGACCGGTGCGAATTGCGCTTCCGCCGGAGCCGCCGCCGCCGCCGGACAGCTCGACGTTGTAGTTGCCCTCAACGAGTTGCGAGCTGGCCAGGTCGGGCGCACCGCCGGGCCATGAGTCTTTCGGCACCACGGTGATGAAACATTGCTGATTCGGCGTATCGAGGGTCGGATTGACGATGGTGTACGCACTTCGAGATCTGTCGAAATTCGTCGTCCCGCACTGCGCGTCCGTCGTATTCTGCGCGAACGCAGGAATGGCCGCAGAGCAGGCCAGGGACATCAGAGCCAGTTTTCCAGATTTCATTTTTGCCTCCATGAGAGTCGGAAGTCGCGCGCGGGTCGACTCTGAACGGGATCCAAGTCGAACGCAGGCTGATCGTACGCGGGGGCGGCGTGCCGGTATGTCGGACGCCGGGCGCCGCATTTGTGCGAATCTGTCCTACAGGGCAATGGGGCTGCAATGACGCCGACTTCAGCTTGGTGCGCGAGCACCGTGCGCGGCCTGCCGCTTCGCGTCCCCGGTTCCTGTCGGACAAATGCCTACAGCAGTCGGTGCGGAGCGCCTATACGCCAGCGGCGCGTCGCTGCCTAAGATCGATCCCACCACCCGTGTCCAGAACGAGAGGCGACCATGAAACGCACCGCACTTCGTACACGCAAGGTTCGGGTCCCGCCGCGCAATCTCCGGAATGCCAGGCAGAGAAGCCATTTTGCCGACAGCTTCGACGATCGCATCGCCGACAACCTGTTCGATTACGACGATGAGCGCGAGGCCGTGGAAGTCGTCGTGCAGAGGATGATCCGCTCCGTGAACTGACGGTAGGTCCGGAGTCCGGCCTGACACTTTCTCGGGGGTCGTCCATGAACGCAATGTCGAGAGGGCTGGTGGCGCTGGCCGCAGTGGCGGTCGCGACGCCGGTGTTCGCACAGGTCAGTTTCTACGAGCGCGAAGGCTTTCGGGGGCGGACTTTCACGACGGACAGACGGATCGCCAACCTGGAGCGCTTCGGCTTCAACGACCGTGCCTCTTCGGTGGTGGTTGCGAGCGACCTCTGGGAGGTCTGCGACCACCCCCGTTTCAGCGGTCGGTGCATGATCTTGCGTCCCGGGCGCTACGCATCCTTGGCCGCGATGGGTTTGAACAACCGCATTTCCTCGGTGCGGGCCGTAAGCCGCAACGCGCGCATTGAGGACCATCGCTATGCGCCGGCTCCCGCGCCCGTCGTGACCTATGACTATCGCCGGCGTCCCGAAGAGCGGCTGTACCAGGCGAACGTCACTGCAGTTCGCGCGGTGCTCGCAACCCCTGGCCAGCGATGCTGGGTCGAGCGCGAACAGATTCCTCAGGATCGGCGCCAAGCCAACGTTCCCGCGGCGATTGCGGGCGCCATCATCGGCGGCATCATCGGTCACCAGCTCGGCAGCGGAAGCGGGCAGGACATCGCCACGGTTGGTGGTGCTGTAGCAGGGGCCGCGGTGGGGGCTCATGTCGATCGAGGCGACGGACCCCCGGTGCAGACTCAGGACGTGCAGCGCTGCGAAAGCATACCCAGCCGGAGCCGACCCGACTATTGGGACGTCACCTACTACTTCCGGGGCCACGAGCATCGCGTACAGATGACCGCTCCCCCGGGGCCGACGGTCACCGTGAACGAGCGGGGCGAGCCTCGCGCCTAGGCTCCGAGCAGTTGTCCGCCCTCGGCTTCCCAGAGTCTTTCTGCGGAGTTGTCGGCCAGCTCGAAGCGGCGCGCTGCCTCTTCCCAGTCGACCACCGACCACCAGGCCTTCAGGTAGTCGGCACGACGGCTTTCATAATGCAGGTAGTAGGCGTGTTCCCAGACGTCGTTCAGCAATAGCGGATATCGATCCTGCATCAGCGGATGGTCATGGCCCGGGGTCGTGATCACTTCGAGCCTGCCGTCTTCCTGCCGGGTTCGCGCCAGCCAGACCCATCCTGAGCCGAACAGGCTGGCGCCCGCATGCTCGAACCGGGTCCTGAAAGCGGCGACACTGCCGAAGTCGCGATCGATCGCCTCGCGCAACGGTCCCGCGGGTTCGCCGGAGCCGCCCGGCTTCATGGCCCGCCAGAACAGGCTGTGATTGACGTGGCCTCCCGCGTTGTTGCCCACCGCGCCGCGGATTTCGTCGGGCACCTTGTCGAGATTGTGCAGCAGCCACAACGCCGAGCAATCGCGCAAGTCCGGAAACTTCTCCAACGCCGCGTTCAGCTTCTCGACATACGCCCCATGGTGCTTGGTGTGATGCAGCATCATGGTGCGTGCATCGATGCAGGGTTCCAGGGCCGCATGGGCATAGGCGAGCGGCGGCAGTCGATGCTTCTTCAGGATCGTTCCCGCAGGACGCAAGTCGTCGCCGGCAAGCTGGTTCATGGCAGTGTTCCCGATGAGACAACGCGGATCAATCGCAAAATACACATCGCGGCGGGCGCCGTCTGTGCGACCGCGTACACAAGCCCGGCCTCGTAGACCGGGGTCGTACGACCAAAGTCCAGGTCGTGCGGCGGCCGGGCTCGTCAATAATGGCCCATCGTCCGATGCTCGAGGAAGGAAACCGCCATGCCGATCTACGCCCCTGGCGAAACCTGGCAGCCCGGCGCATTTGCCTCGCTTCTGGCGATCGGCGATTCCTGGTTCTGGTATCCCGGCAACAACCTGTTGCGGGCGCTCGCCGAGCACCCGCGGCTGCGGGAACCCTACCGCAACATCCAATTGCTCGGATTCAACGGCGCGAGGATCTCCGAATACGTCGATCGCAATAACGCGCGCGGCAGGTACGCCAGGGCTTTCGGGCGCGAGCTGAACCCGCAGAACAGCCAGTACTACGTCGCGGTCCTCATCAGCGGCGGCGGCAACGATGCGCTCGATTACGGGCTGGCGCTGAAGGGCGACTGCACCGGGCTGACGCGCGCGGAAGATTGCATCGATCCCGATGGCATGGACGGTTTGCTCAAGGACGTCTCGGGCGCGCTCGGCCTGCTGATCCACGACGTGCTCTGGGAATTCCATCGGCAGCAGCGCCCGGTCGACCTCTTCGTTCACGGCTACGATTATCCGGTGCCGGACGGCCGCGGTTTCGATGCCCTGGTCTTCAAGGTGGCCGGTCCCTGGCTCGCGCCCGCGCTGAACGACGCGGAGGTGGCCGACGAGCCGCGGCTGCGGGCTGCGATCTGCAGGCTGCTGATCGACCGGCTCAACGAGACCTTCGAGCGCTTCGCGCGGCCGGCCGACGGCGTGCATTACGTCGACTGCCGCAACGCGCTGCGCAGCGACGCGCACTACCAGGACGATTGGGCCAACGAGCTGCACCCGACGGCGGACGGTTTCGACAAGCTCGTGGAACAGCGCTGGATTCCGCTGCTGACCCGGCTCGGCTACGCGAGGTAACGCGGTGCGCGCGCGGTGTCCGCGAGCGGGCGGATTCACGCTCACCGAGCTGGCGGTGGTATTCGCGATCGTCGCGCTGCTGCTCTACGGCGTGCTCGGCACGCTCGCGGCGCAGACAGAGGTGCGCAACCACGAGGAGACGCGCCGGCGGCTGGACGCCGCCCTCGAGGCGCTCATCGGCTACGCGATTGCGCAGCGCAGGCTGCCCTGTCCCGCGCTCTCCGGCAGCACGGGGGACGAGTCGCCTGCCGGCGGCGGCACGTGCAGCAGCTACTACGGCGGCTTTCTTCCGGCGAAGACGATCGGCTTCGCGCAGACCGACGCGGCCGGTTACGCCATCGACGCCTGGGGCAACCGCATCCGCTATGCCGTATCGAACGCGCTCACCGGATGCGCGGCGCCGGCGGTGCTGCCGCATTTCACGTCGGCGGCGAACCTCAGGGCGAACGGCGTCAGCTGCCGGCCGAACGACCTCGACCTTTGCGTGCGCGCGCAGGGTGCGACCGCAAGCTCGTGCGCCAGCAGCGCCAACCGCGCGGTCAGCACCGAGACCGCGGCCGTGATCGTGCTCTCAACCGGCAAGAACGGTGCGATCGCCGCCGCGCACGGCCCGGACGAGCTGGCGAACCTCGACGCCAATCCGGTGTTCGTCACGCGCCCGCCGAGCGGCCCTGAAGCCAGCGGCGGAAGCTTCGACGACCTCGTGGTCTGGGTGCCGGTCGGCATCCTTTATGCGCGCCTGATCACTGCCGGCGTATTGCCGTGAGAGGCACAGCGCGCCGCGAGCGCACGGCGGGCGACCGGCGCGGCGGTATCGATCGGTAGCCACCTCCGCATTGCTACCACGGGAGCATTGTCAGATCGGCGGCACCAGGCAGAGACTGCGCCCCTCACGGTTCGTTGTCAGCCAACGTGGAGGGAGGAGCGATGAAACGCGTGCAGAAGGGTTTCACCCTGGTGGAAATCGCGATCGTGCTGGTGATCATCGGCCTGCTGCTGGGCGGCATCCTCAAGGGGCAGGAAATGATCATGCAGGCGAAGATCAAG
>SCUF01000152.1 GCA_004298325.1 Betaproteobacteria bacterium
CGATTACGATGCGCCAGCGCCCATGAACGACGAGCAGCTCCTGCGCTACAGCCGCCACATCCTGCTGCCGGAAATCGGCGTCGAGGGGCAGGAACGGCTGCGCGCGGCGCGCGCGCTCGTGATCGGCGCCGGCGGTCTGGGGTGCCCGGCGGCGCTCTACCTGGCCGCAGCCGGTATCGGGCGCCTCACCCTCGCCGACGGCGATCAGGTCGATCTCACGAATTTGCAGCGTCAGATCCTGTATCGGACGGCGTCGGTCGGCGCGCCGAAAGTGGAGGCCGCGCGCGCCACGCTCGGCGCCATGAATCCCGAGGTCGAAGTCATCGCGCTCAAGACGCGCGTCGCCCCGGAGGCGATGGCAAAGCTTGTTGGCGAGGCGGACGTGGTGCTCGACTGCTCGGACAATTTCGCCACGCGCCACGCGCTCAACCGCGCCTGCGTCGCGCTGCGCAAGCCTCTCGTGTCGGCCGCCGCGATCCGGTTCGATGCGCAGGTCACGGTGTTCGACCTGAGAAAACCGGACGCGCCGTGCTACGCGTGTTTGTTTCCGGAGGAAGGCGAGGTCGAGGAAGTCCAGTGCGCGGTGATGGGCGTGTTCGCACCGCTCACCGGGATCGCGGGGGCGCTGCAGGCGATGGAGGCGATCAAGCTGATCGCCGGCGTGGGCGAATCGCTCGGCGGGAGGTTGCTGCTGCTCGATGCGAAGAACGCGGAGTGGCGGACGGTGAAGGTGGCGAAGGATCCGGCGTGCGGGGTTTGCGCCAGCCGCGCGCCGGTGCGGCCGAACTGACGCACGGCCCCCGCCCTTCGATCCTACGCCGGCAAATACCTTCTCTGCGCGGCCAGAGTCTCGCTGGGTTTCTTGGAAAACCCCGACCTGACGAACTGGTGCAGGCAGCCGATCGCGTAGCGCAGCATGGCCCCCGCCTGCGCACTCGCGTCCGTCGGCCCCGGATTGGCACCCGGCGCGCTGGCGGCCTGGCGCAGGGATTGGCGCATGGTGGCTTCGAAGCGGTCGAAGAACTGGTTCATGCGCACCTGCAGGCGCTCGTGCTCGCCCACCAGCGCATCGCCCGTCATGACGCGCACCATGCCGGGATTCTTCTCGGCAAACACCAGCAGCATTTCGAGCAGCTTCTCGGCCTGGCGCTCGCCGTCGGTCTCGTCCGTGGTGATGCGATTGGCCAGCGTGAAGACGGAGCTCTCGATGAACTCGATCAGCCCCTCGTACATCTGCGCTTTCGACGCGAAGTGGCGGTAGAGCGCCGCTTCCGACACGTCGAGTCTCGCCGCCAGCGCGGCCGTGGTGATTTTCTCCCATTTCGGCTGCTCGAGCATCTGCGCGAGCGCCTTCAGGATCTCGAGTTTCCTCTCCCCCTTTACCCGAGGCATCGGGGGATTCTACTAGTGCGCGTAGCGGAAGACGAGGCGCGGCAGTTCCGTCACCGAAGCGACCCGCAAGTCGACGTAGGACGCCCGCCGCACGCTCCCGGGCCCCACCCATACGGTCGACATGCCGAGGCGCTTGGCGGCGCGCAGGTTTTCGAGCGAATCGTCCACCAGCGCGCAGCGGTGCGGGTGGAGGTCGTGGTTGCGCAGCAGTACCCGGAACCCCTGGAACGCGGGCTTGGGCCTGAAACGCGTGCTTTCGATCGTATAGACCGCTTCGAAGAACCGCCCCAGGCCGATGCCGCGCAGCACCTCCTCGACGTAATGGCGCGGGGCGTTGGAAAACACGAGCTTGCGACCGCCCAGGCGAGCGAGCGCATGGCGCACCGCGTTTTCGTGCACCAGCATGTCGGATAGCTCCGGAAACTGGTGCGTCTCCCACAAGAACTTCCTCGGATCGGTGCCGTAATGGCGCATCAGGCCTTTCAGCGTCGTGCCGTAGCGCAGCCAGAAACCGCGCCGCATCGCGTTCGCCCCCGCTTCGTCGACGCTAAACGTGCGCTTCAGGTAATCGTTCATCTGCACGTGCATCGACGGGAAGATGTGCGGCCGCGCGTCGTGCAGCGTGTTGTCGAGGTCGAAGATCCACACCCGGCGCGAAGGCGGGAGCCGGGTCAGGCGCATTACTTCGACCGGATCAGCGTGCCGATGCCGGCGTCGGTGAGCACTTCGAGCAGCAGCGCGTGCGGCACGCGGCCGTCGATGATGTGGCAGGCGCGCACCCCGGCGCGCGCCGCATCGAGCACCGAGCTGATCTTGGGC
>SCUF01000002.1 GCA_004298325.1 Betaproteobacteria bacterium
ACGATGCCCTTGCCCTGCAGGCACTTCAGGCCGGCCTCGATCACGGACCATTTGGACGAATCCACCATGACCGGCACGCGCGCGATATCGGGTTCGGTCGCGACCAGGCTGAGAAATGTGGTCATCGCCCGCTCGGAGTCGAGCATGGCCTCGTCCATGTTCACGTCGATGATCTGTGCGCCGTTCTCGACCTGCTGGCGCGCCACGGCCAGCGCCTCCGCGAAATCCCCTGAGAGAATCAGTCGCGCGAAGGCCTTGGACCCGGTTACATTCGTGCGCTCTCCAATGTTTACGAAAAGCGAGCCCTCACCCACATTAAGCGGTTCGAGACCCGACAGGCGAAGCATCGTCGGCCGCTCGGGCATGGCGCGTGGCGGCACGCCGCGCACGGCCGCCGCGATGGCGCGGATGTGCTCGGGCGTCGTGCCGCAGCAGCCGCCGACCAGGTTCAGGAATCCGGCGCGCGCCCACTCACCCATCTGCTGCGCCATCGATTCGGGGGTATCGTCGTATTCGCCAAACGCATTCGGCAGCCCGGCGTTGGGATAGCAGGAGACGTACGTTTCGGCGATCGCCGACATCTCCTCGACGTATTGCCGCAGTTCCTTGGCGCCGAGCGCGCAGTTGAGCCCTACGATCAGCGGGCGCGCGTGGCGCACCGAGTTGTAGAAGGCTTCGGTCGTCTGGCCGGAGAGCGTGCGGCCGGAGGCATCGGTGATGGTGCCCGAAACGATGAGCGGCAGGCGCAAGCCGCGTTCTTCGAACAGGACCCCGATCGCGTACAGGGCCGCCTTCGCATTGAGCGTGTCGAACACCGTTTCTACCAGCAGTAGATCGACGCCGCCATCGAGCAGGCCCCGTGCCGATTCGTGGTACGCGGCGACCAGCGCGTCGAAGCTGACATTGCGAAACCCGGGGTCGTTGACATCGGGCGAAATGGACGCGGTCTTCGAGGTCGGCCCGAGGGCGCCGGCGACAAAACGTTGGCGCGATGGGCCGCGGCGCTGCGCCTCCGCAGCGGCTTCCCGGGCAAGGCGCGCCGCGGCCAGATTGATGTCGTAGGCGAGCGCCTCCATGCCGTAATCCGCGAGCGAGACCGCTGTCGCGTTGAAGGTGTTGGTTTCGACGATGTCGGCGCCGGCCTCGAAGTAATCGAGGTGGATGCGGCGCACCAGCGCGGGCTGCGTCAGCACCAGCAGGTCGTTGTTGCCGCGCAGCTCGCGCGGCCAGTCACGAAAACGCTCGCCGCGGAACTGTTCCTCCGTCAAGCGCTCGCGCTGGATCATGGTCCCCATGGCGCCGTCGAGGACCAGAATGCGCTTGGCCAGCAATGCATTCAGGCTGGCAGTGGGGTCAGTCGGATTCATCGATTGCTCGAAAACGGAAACGCCCGCTCAGCTTGGCGCAGAAACGGGCGTTTCAGGGTACGGGGGCAAAGCCCCGTGCATTGCCACGCGTCTCTTTAGCCGTATTTGTAACGCGCCCGCAAGCTGAACATCAAATCGGCGCAGGCACGCAGTCTGCCCCGGAAGCCCTTAACCGTCAACCGCTTAGCCGGTGAGTGCGAGAGTCTCGCAGTCCTCTCGCGGCGTATAATCATCTTCTTTCATGGAGCACCTCGAGCCCAAGGCAGCCGTGGATTTCCTGCAGCAGCACGCTGACGCGCTGTTCGTCGATTGCCGCAGTGAAATGGAATATCTCTTTGTCGGGCACCCGGTGGGTGCGCTGCACGTCGCCTGGAATGACGGTCCGGACTGGGACGTCAATCCGCATTTCGTCGGCCAAGTGAAGAAGCTTGCCGGCACCAACCACACCACGCGTCCGATCCTGCTCATCTGTCGCAGCGGCAACCGCTCCCAGGAAGCTGGCGCGGCCCTGGAAAGGGCCGGTTTCACCCGGGTGTACAACGTGGTGCACGGTTTCGAGGGCGAGCTCGACGAGCAGCATCACCGCGGCACCGTGGCGGGCTGGCGACGGGACGGATTGCCGTGGGAGCAATGCTAGCCCGCGCGGCCGGCTGATCCCTTCGCTTGGCCCGCAGTGACGGGCAATCGAATTCTGAATCACGCAACGCACCCACCTGCCCGCGTCGCCTGGTCGATCTGGGCGCTGGGTGCCGCGCTCTACCTCGCGGGTTTCTTCCAGCGCGTCGCTCCCGCAGTGATGACGCAGGAGCTGATGGCGGAGTTCGCCATCGCCGCGGCCGGACTGGGAAATCTTTCGGCGTTCTATTTCTACAGCTACGTCGCGATGCAGATTCCCACCGGCCTGATGGTGGATCGTTACGGCGCGCGGCGCGTGCTGACATCTGGCGCCGGTGTAGCGGCGCTTGGCGGCGTGCTGTTCGCACTGGCGCCCAGTCTGGCACTGGCCAATCTGGGGCGGCTGTTGATCGGAGGCGCCGTCGGCGTGGCGTGGGTCGGTACGCTCAAGCTCGCCGGCCATTGGCTGCCACCACAACGCTTCGCCCTGGCCAGCGGCCTGTCTTTGGCGGCAGGGATGACAGGCGCGGTGACTGCGGGCGTGCCGTTACGCTGGGCGGTGGGCGAATTCGGCTGGCGCCCGGTCATGCTCGCCGGCGCGGCGGCGATTGCCCTGGTCTGCGCCGCCATCTGGTGGCTGGTGCGCGACGATCCGAGCGAGCGCGGTTATCGCGCTTACGTTGTCACACGGCTGCCCGTGGGCGAACGGCCATCCGTCTGGCGCGGGCTGGCGGAGGTTCTGCGCTATCGCAACAGCTGGCTCGCGTTCCTTGCACCGCAGGGTGTCACCGGCGCGATCCTGTCCTTCGGCGGCCTTTGGGGCGTACCCTATCTGGTCGCGGTGTACGGTTTTTCCACGCAGCGCGCGGCGTTCTACTGCTCTGCCCTCATGCTGGCCTGGGCCCTGGGCGGACCCGTGTTCGGCGCGATGTCCGATCGCCTGCGCGAGCGCAAGCCGCTCTACGCGATCGGCGCTTCTTCCTCGCTGGTGCTGTGGTCGAGCGTGTTTCTGGCGCCGCACCCGTTGGGCCCGAATCTGCTGCTCGCGCTGCTGCTTGCGGCGGGCTTCAGCTCGGGCTGCATGGTGATCGGCTTCGCGTTCGCCAAGGAGTCGGTCCCGGCGCGCTATGCGGGAACGGCCACGGGTGTCGCCAACATGGGCTCGATGACGGGGGCGATGCTGCAGCAGCCGCTCATCGGCTGGATGCTCGACAACAACTGGAACGGGATGCTCGTCGCCGGGGTGCGCGTGTACGACGCTTCGGCCTACACCGCCGGATTCATGCTGGTGCTCGCCTGGCTGGTGGTTTCCGTCGCTGCCGCCCTGCTGACGCGCGAGACGCACGCGCGCCAGTGCCCCTAAAATCGGGCTCCATGGATGCGCCCGGTTTCAACTCGATCGTCAATGTCTTTCGCTGTGAGGTGCATTGGAGCGACTGCGATCCGGCGGGAATCATTTTCTACCCCACCTATTTCCGCTGGTTTGACAGCGCCACCTGGGCGTTTTTCGGCGCCGTGGGTTTTCCCATCAAGACGATGATCGCGGAAGGCATGGTGATGCCGCTGGTGTCGGCGGGGTGTGAGTTTGTCGCGCCTGCAGAACCGGGCGACCGCTGCGAGGTGCGCTCACGCATCCTGCGCTGGGGCAGCAAGTCCTTTGTCGTAGCGCACGAAGTGGTGCGCGGCGACGGCGTGTTGCTTTCGCGCGGCTCGGAGACGCGGGTCTGGGGCAAGCATCTCGCCGGCCCGGGTTCGCCCATGAAGGGCCAGACGATCACCGAGGAACTGAAGGCGCTGTTTCGCGCCGCCTGAGGCGCGACCGGCTTTGTACGCTGCGGCTCAGGTTTCGGCGTCGGGCTGGCGCGAGGGCTGGGCGCGCTGGAACGCCTCGAGTTCCATGCACGCGTCGAAGATGCGCAGCAGGCGCGGATACGGCGCGAGATCGCAGGCGTAGCGCCTGGCATTGAAAATCTGCGGTACCAGACAGCAATCGGCCATCGTCGGTGAATCGCCGTGGCTGAATCTTGCGGCGCCGCGCAGCGCCTCGGCTTCGAGCACTGCCAGCCCCTCTGCGATCCAGTGGCCGTACCAGGCGTTCACTGCCTCCTCGCCCTGGCCCATCCTGGCGCGCAGGTACTTGAGCACGCGCGGATTGTTGAGCGGATGGATCTCGCAGGCGACGACGAGCGAGAGCGCGCGCACGCGGGCGCGACCCGCGGGGTCGCGCGGCAGCAAGGGCGGCTGCGGGTATTTCTCCTCCAGATACTCGATGATCGCGAGCGACTGCGGCAGTCGGATGCCGTCGTCCTCCAGCGTCGGCACGAGCCCCTGCGGATTGACTGCGCGATACTCGGGCGAGGCCTGCTCGCCGCGCCCCAGATGCACGAACACGGGATCGTAGGCGAGGCCTTTCAGGTTCAGCGCAATACGCACGCGGAACGGCGACGAGCCGCGGAAGAACGTGTAGAGGCGCATCGTTCAGCGCAGGCCGTCTCAGAGCGGCGGCGCGATCGTGACCTTGAGCTCGCCGACGCCGTCGATGCCGGC
This sequence comes from Betaproteobacteria bacterium, assembly GCA_004298325.1. Taxonomy (GTDB): domain Bacteria; phylum Pseudomonadota; class Gammaproteobacteria; order Burkholderiales; family SG8-39; genus 2-02-FULL-66-14. The sequence goes on from SCUF01000002.1 coordinate 4,530, forward strand.
GTGCAGCTGGTCGCCGGGGTTGACCGGCCCCACGCCCGCCGGCGTGCCGCTGAAGATCAGGTCGCCCGGTTCGAGCGTGTAGTACTGCGAAAGATATTCGATCTGCTCGGGCACCGACCAGATCATGTCGGCAAGGTCGGCCCGCTGGCGCTCCTTGCCGTTCACCGTGAGCCAGATCGCGCCCTTCGCCGGATGGCCGATGCGCGCCGCCGGCGCCAGCGCGCCGCAGGGCGCGGCTTCGTCGAAATCCTTGCCGAAATCCCACGGCCGGCCCTTGTCCTTGCCGATCTGCTGCAGATCGCGGCGCGTCATGTCGAGGCCGACCGCGTAACCGAAGATGTGCTCGTTGGCATTGCGCGCGGCGATGCGGCGGCCCCGGCGCGCGATCGCCACCACCATCTCGGTTTCATAGTGGTAGTTCGCGGTTTTCGGCGGGTAGTGCACGCTGCCGCCTTGCGGCACGAGCGCGTGCGCTGATTTGATGAAGAAAAACGGCTGCTCGCGGCCGTCGCCGCCCATCTCCTTCTGGTGCTCGACGTAGTTGCGTCCGACGCAGAACACGCGCCGCACGGGAAACAGCTCGGAAGTGCCGGCGATCGGCAGCGCCGGGGCGGTCCAGAGGTCAATTGCGTAGGTCATCGCAGTGGCCCGGAAAGTGCGGGGGAGCGGAATTCTATCCTTTGCCCGCAAGCTCGCGTTCGAGGATTTCGCGCAGGCGAAAGCGCTGCACCTTGCCGGTGCCCGTGCGCGGCAGCTCGCTCACGGCACGGATCCATTTTGGCCGTTTGTGCCGCGGCAGCTTGTCTTCGCAGGCGCGTGCTGCGGCGCTCAAAGCCGCCGCCTCCGTGCCGCGCGCTGTGACGAACAGCGCAAGCCGCTCGAAGCCGTCGGCGTCCAGCACCGGCGCGCAGACGGCCTCGCCAATCGCCGCTTCGCCGGCAACCGCCTCCTCCAGCTCTCCGGGCTGCACGTACTGGCCGGCGATCTTGACCAGTTCGTCGCTGCGGCCCTGATGCACGAAGCAGCCGTCGGCATCGCGCGTAAAGACGTCGTTGGTGCAGAACCAGCCGTCCCTGTACTGCGCCGCAGTCTGCTCGGGGCGGTTGGCGTAGCCGAGCGCGAGCGCAGGATGTCTGACCCACAGCACACCCGGTTCGCCCTGCGGCACCTCGCGGCCCTCGGGAGTGAGCAGGCGTGTGCCGATGCCGGCGAGCGGCTTGCCGGTGCGCAGTGCGGTGGCCTGATCAGGCGGCGTCGCCAGGCACACGCAGAAAGTCTCCGACATGCCGTAGACGCCGAGAATGTCGCAGCCGGTCGCCCGGCGCCACTGCTCGAGCACCGGCGCGGGCATGCGCTCGCCTGCGGAGACGAAACGCCGCACGCAGCGAAACGCCGCCAGCTGGTCCGGCGGCAGCGCGAGCAGCCGGCGATAGAACGACGGCACGCTGAAAAATGCCGTGGGCGCGTAGCGCGCAACGAGTGCCGCCACGGGTTCGATGTCGGGCCAGTCCGGATTGAGTACCGAGGTGGCACCGATCGCGAGCGAACCGAGGAAGCCCATTTCCAGTGCGTAGGCGAAGAACAGCTTCGACGTCGTCAGCACGACGTCGCCCGGGCCCAGACCGAACACTTCGCGCTGCACCTGTCCCGCCGGCGGGATGTCCTTGTGGCTGTGGATGATGCCCTTGGGCTTTCCCGTGGTGCCCGACGAATAGAGCCAGAATGCCGGTTGCTCGGGCAACGCGTCGAACGCCGGCACGGCGGGCGCGCGCGCGAGCGCTTCGCGCCAGGACGGCGAGCCTTCGCCCGCGACCACCAGCTTTCCTTCGTGCGCCAGCTCCGCGGTGAGATCGGGCCGTGCGCGCGCAAAAACGTCTTCGATGATCGCAAGGCGCGCCGCGCTGTCGGTGCGGATGTAGCGGTACTCCTGCTCGGAGAGCTTGTTGTTGAGCCCGATGGCCACCGCGCCCGCGCGCACCGCGCCGAGCCACGCGGCGGCGAACTCGGGCGTGTCGCGCAGCAGCAGCAGCACCCGATCGCCGGGCCGGACGCCGAGCGCGACGAGCGCGGACGCGGCGCGCTCGACGCGCCCCGCGAATTCGGCGTAGCCGACCGATTCGCCGTCGCAGTGAAACGCGATCCGCGCGCCATGGCGTGCGAGCGCCTCGGCACCGAGCAAGTGCTCCGCCGCGTTCATGTAAGGCTCCTCAAGGGCCGGGACCACGCGTACGCCGCCGCGCCGGTTGCGCGCGCGCGCCGCTTTGCATACGATGCTAGCGCGGATTGTTGGAGGTGCAAATTGTTTGAAGTCAAAACAATATGAGCAGGCGGCCACTGAAGCGCCCCGGAACGGGCCTCGACCCGGGGCCGCTGCCCGGGCTGATCGGCTATCGCCTGCGGCTTGCGCAGCAGACGGTGTTCCGCGATTTTGCGGCCAGCGTACCGGGCGTGTCACCCGGGCGCATCGGCATGCTGCTGCTGGTCGAGGCCAATCCCGGAGTGACGCAAAGCCGGCTGGCGCAGGCGGTCGGGCGCGACCGCTCCACCATGGTCGGCGTGCTTGACCAGCTCGAAGCCAAACGGCTCGTTGAACGCCGCAAGGGCGCCGACCGGCGCACCAACGGCGTGTGGCTGACGCGTGCCGGGCGCAGCCTGCTCGCGCGCGCCAAGCGCGCCATTGCGGACCACGAACAACGCGTCGCGGCGCGGCTGTCGGCCGCGGAGCGAGCGAAGCTCCTTGAGCTGCTCGGGCGCATCGGCGCCTGAGGCCCGGATGCTAGACTGGGCGCTCCCATGATCGACCGGCGCCAGTTCGAGGAATTGGGCTCTCGCCTGACCGAGATGCTGCACAGTTCGCCGGCGCAGGACGTGGAAAAGAACGTGCGCGCCTTGCTGGCGGCGTTTTTCGAGCGCTTCGACCTGGTCGCGCGCGAGGACTTCGAGGTGCAAAGGAAGCTCCTGGAGCGCGCTCAGGCCAAGCTCGCGGCGCTCGAGGCGCGCGTCGCCGAGCTCGAAGCGCGCCCTCCCGGCCGCGACTCGCCGTAAACCGCTCTGCCCCCTGCGGCGTTGCCTGCGCTAGGGGGGTCGATGCCGCTGGCCAGCGTCGCGAGCCGCGCGCTCGCCGGGATTGCCGCACCGGAAGTGACCGTCGAAGTCCATCTCGGGCCGGGCCTGCCATCGTTCAACATCGTCGGCCTGCCCGACGCCGAAGTGCGCGAGGCGAAGGACCGCGTGCGCGCAGCGCTCAATCAGGCGCGCTTCGAGTTCCCGGCGCGGCGCATCACCGTCAACCTCGCGCCCGCCGACCTGCCCAAGGATTCGAGCCGCTTCGATCTGCCGATCGCACTCGGCATCCTCGCGGCCAGCGGCCAGCTGAAACCCGCAGCCCTGGAGGGACACGAATTTGCGGGCGAGCTGTCGCTGACCGGCGAGTTGCGCCCGGTACGCGGCGCGCTCGCCATGGCGCTCGGCGCCGGCCGGGCGGGACGCAGCTTCGTGCTGCCACGGCCGAGCGCCGCCCAGGCAGCGCTGGCCTCACGCGCTCGCGTCCTGCCGGCGGCCACGCTGTTAGAAGTGTGCGCTCACCTTGCGGGCGAGGCGCCGCTTGCGCCGCAGACCCGTGATCCGGACGCGGCGGCTCCTGCCTACCTCGAGCTTGCCGAAGTCCGGGGTCAGGCGCAGGCGAAGCGTGCCCTTGAAATCGCCGCAGCCGGTGCGCACGCGCTGCTCATGATCGGTCCGCCGGGAACCGGCAAGTCGATGCTCGCGGCCCGGTTGCCCGGCATCCTGCCCCCGATGCGCGAAAGCGAAGCGCTCGAAGCGGCGGCCGTGCACTCGGCCTCGAGCCTGGGGTTCGACGCCGCACGCTGGGCGCAACGGCCCTTCCGGGCTCCGCACCACAGCGCATCCAGCGCTGCGCTCGTCGGCGGCGCCAACCCGCCGCGCCCCGGCGAGGTCTCGCTCGCGCATCATGGCGTGCTGTTTCTCGACGAGATGCCGGAGTTCCCCCGCGATGCGCTGGAAGCGCTGCGCGAGCCGCTCGAATCGGGGTCGATCGCTATCGCGCGCGCGGCGCGCCAGTGCCGCTTTCCGGCGCAGTTTCAGCTGCTCGCCGCGATGAACCCCTGCCCCTGCGGTTATCTGGGTGATGTTTCGGGGCGCTGCCGCTGCACGCCCGACCAGGTGCTGCGCTACCGGCGGCGGATCTCGGGGCCGCTCATGGACCGCATCGACCTCAAGGTCGAGGTGCCGCGACCGCGCGATGCCGAACTGCTCGGTGCGCCCGGGGGCGAGCCCTCGGCGGCGGTGCGCGAGCGCGTGTGCGCTGCGCGTGCTTGCCAGCTGGCGCGGCAGGGCAAGCCGAACGCGTGGCTGCAGGCGAAGGAAACCGTGCTGCACTGCGCGCTCGATGCCGCCGCCGAACGGTTGCTCAAGGAGGCGATCGCGAAGCTCGCGCTTTCGGCGCGCGCGTACCATCGCGTGCTGCGCGTGGCGCGCACCATCGCCGATCTCGCGGCGAGCGAGGCGATCGGCACGGCGGCGCTCGCCGAGGCGATCCAGTACCGGCGGCTGGACGCGACGTTCTGAGGCGTGCGGCTGCTATATTCGCCCCATCCATGGCGCGCTACGCGATCGGCGATGTGCAGGGCTGCGGCGGCGAGCTGCAGGAACTGCTCGCGCGCCTCGGTTTCAACCCCCTGCACGACTCGCTGTGGTTCGTAGGCGACCTGGTCAATCGCGGCCCGAAGTCGCTCGAAGTGCTGCGCGCGGTGCGCGCGCTGGGCGACACTGCCATCGTGGTGCTCGGCAATCACGATCTGCACCTGCTCGCGGTGGCCGAAGGCCTGGCCCGCAAGCGCGACGACGACACGCTCGACGAGGTGCTCGCGGCCCCCGACCGCGACGCGCTGCTCGCCTGGCTGCGTGCCCGCCCCCTCCTGCATGTCGAGGGCAACTGGGCGATGGTGCACGCCGGACTGCTGCCCGAGTGGACCGTGGCGCGCGCTCGCGCGCTCGCCGCCGAGGTGGAGGCGGTGCTGCAGGGGCCGGATTACCGCGATTTTCTCGCGCACATGTACGGCAGCACGCCCGCGGCCTGGCAGGATGGGCTCGAAGGCCGGGACCGGTTGCGCGTGATCGTGAACGCGATGACTCGCATCCGCTTCATGAACAGCGCCGGCCACATGCAGCTGAAGGAGAAGGGCGCTGCGCCGCCGCCCGGGTTTTCCGCCTGGTACGACGCGCGTCCGCCGCGCGACGAACCCGCGCTGGTGTGCGGCCACTGGTCCACCCTCGGCCTGAAGATCGACCATCGCGTCGCCATGATCGACACCGGCTGCGTCTGGGGCGGCGCGCTCACTGCGCTGCGGCTTGAGGACCGCTGGTTGGCGCAGGTAAGCTGCCGCGGCTATCAACCCATTGGAGAGACAGCGTGAGCGAGTGCGTGTTCTGCAGGATCGTCGCCGGCCAGATTCCGTCGACGCGTGTCTACGAGGATGACCTGGTGCTCGCGTTCATGGACATCGGCGAAGTCAATCCGGGCCATGTGCTGGTGGCGCTCAAGCCGCATGCCGAGAACCTGTTCGCATTGGACGACGCGCAGACCGCCGCTGTGGCGCGTGCGTCGGCGCGCGTGGCGCGCGCGATCCGCGCGGCGTTCGAGCCCGCCGGGCTGTCGGTCTATCAGGCGAACGGCGCGGCCGCGGGGCAGACGGTGTTTCACTATCACGTGCACCTGGTGCCGCGCCACGACGGCGACGGCATGGCGTTTACCTGGCCGGTGAACAATCCGCCGCGCGAGCAGCTCGAGGCGCACGCCGCGCGGATCCGCGCGCAGCTCGCCTAACCCCAGGGCGAATAGCCGAAGGCGCGCCGGAAGCGCGCCTCGATGTCTTCGCGCGTGAAAAGGTGGTTCTGCGCGCCGCGCTGTGCAATCTTCGCCGCGCCGAGCACCGCGGCGAGACGCCCGGCACTCGGCCAGTCCCAGCCGCGCGCCAGGCCGTAAAGCAGACCCGCGCGGTAGGCGTCGCCGCAACCGGTCGGGTCGAGCACCGCCTCCGCCGGTACACAGGGGATCTCATGGCGCTCGCCCCCGGCCAGGATGACCGAGCCCTGCGCGCCCAGCGTGGCGACAAGCGCCTTCAGTTCGCGCGCCAGCTCGGCGAGCGTGCGGCCGGTCCTGTCCTCCAGCAGCTTGCCCTCGTAGTCGTTGACCGCGAGGTAATCCGCGAGCTGCACCATCTCGAGCAGTTCCTCGCGCGAAAACATCGGCAGGCCCTGTCCCGGATCGAACAGGAACGGCACGCCGTGCCTGGCGCATTCGCGCGCGTGCTGCAGCATGCCGTGCTTGCCGTCCGGCCCGACGATCGCCAGCCTGGCGCCGAGCCGCGGGGTGATGTGATTCAGATGCGAAAAATTCATCGCGCCCGGGTGGAACGCCGTGATCTGGTTGTCGTCGAGGTCGGTGGTGATGAAGGCCTGCGCCGTGAACTGGCCGGGCACGCGCATGAGGTGCTCCTGCCCGATGCCGAGCCGCTCCAGCCGCTCGAGGTAAGGCTGGATATCCTCCCCCACGGTCGCCATCAGCAGCGGCTCGCCGCCGAGCAGCTTCAGGTTGTAGGCGATGTTGCCGGCGGTGCCGCCGTATTCACGCCGCATCTCCGGGGTGAGAAAGCAGACGTTCAGGATGTGGAGCTGGTCGGCGAGCAGGTGGTTCCGAAAGCGATCCGGAAACACCATGATGGTGTCGTACGCGATCGAGCCGGTAATCAGGGTGCGCAACTTCGGAATCTCCGCGTCAGGGAAAGAACAAGTAGAGACGATAGCCGACGGCGCGCCGGCCGCCGTCGTCCAGGTACAGGCGCACGCCAATTTCGGCGCCACCCGCCAGGCCTTGGGCCGCGCGCTCCGCAGGCGCAGCGCCGAGATAATCCGCGGGCAGCAGCACACGCCGCAGTACCGCACGGTCGCGCTCGTCGGTGAGCGACAGCTCCAGGGCCGGGTACTCCTGCGCGAAGGCCGCGCGATTGCGCAGCACGGCATTGAATACCACCACATTGTCGCGGGCACGATCCGACTGCAGGTCGGAGGACTCGATCGATAGCAGCTCGGGGCGCCGCGGCAGGCGCAGCTCGCAGCCGGTGACGGCGCAGGCCGCGGCGAGATGGGGGCGCAGCCAGGGCCATGCCGTAGCGGCCTCGGTGCGATAGTGCATCAGGACCTGTCCGGCCAGCGCGAGCAGCGCAAGCGCAACCCAGAAGCCCCAAGCATAGCGGCGCGGGGGGACGGGCGGGCGCAGGAATTCGGGAGTCGTGGCAGCCGCCTCCCCGGCCGCGGGCGTCTCGGGGACGCTCGGCTCCAGCGCCCCGGCTTCGCGCTCGACCAAGGCCGAAACGCCGTCGAATACGGCAGCGCACTTGCCGCAGCGCACTTTGCCGCCCTTGGCCGCGAGCTGCGCGGTTTGCACACGGAAAGTCGTGCCGCAGGCCGGACAGCGCGCGAGCAGACTCATCGCCGCACTCCCGCGATCAGGGTCCAGCCCTCTGCGCCTGGGGCGGCGACGGTTTCGAAATCCGGCGCGTACGCGGCGCGGACCTCGTCCGCCTGCGCGTCGAGGATTCCAGATAGCGCGATGCGCGCCCCAGGCCGCGTGCGCGCGGCGAACTCTGGCGCCAGCGATATCAGCGGTCCGGCGAGGATGTTGGCGACGATCACGTCGAAGTCGCCCGCCGCCAGCGCACCGGGCGACGCGAATCGCAGCGCAATTCTGTTGCGGCGCGCGTTGTCAGCGGTCGCCTCGAGCGCCTGCGGGTCGATATCGACCGCGGTCACGGCTGCGGCGCCCAGTCTTGCCGCAGCCAAGCCGAGGATGCCGGAACCGCAGCCGTAATCGAGCACGCGCTCGCCGCCGCGCAGGCTGCGCTCGAGCCAGGCGAGCACCAGCCGCGTACTGGGGTGGCTGCCAGTACCGAATGCCAGTCCCGGGTCGAGACGCAGCACGATTCCGTGGTCGTCCTGCGGCGGCTCGCACCAGCTCGGCACGATCCAGAGATGCTGTCCGACCCGGATCGCTTCGAACTGCGACTGCGTGCGCAGCACCCAATCGTCGTCCGCGACCGGCGTCGTCCTGGCAGGCGGCGCGGCGCCGAGCCCGGCTGCCTGCGCCGCTGCGAGCAGCAGCTGCGCGACGTCGGTCTGCGCTTCGATCAGGGCGACCAGCCGGTTGCGTGGCCATGCCGCAGCCGCCGCCTGCGGCTCGGCATAGAGCGGCGATTCCCGGGCCGAACCGGCCTCGGCGTCCTCGGTGCTCACCGACAGCGCGCCCAGCCCGAGCAGCGCATCGGCCATGGCAGCCGCGTGCGCCGCAGCGACCTCCAGCTCGAGCGCGAGCCACGCCATCAATGCGATTTCTTTCCTTCCTGCGCCAGCTTCTGCTCGAGGTAGTGGATCGAAGTGCCGCCGCGCAGGAAGCGGCTATCGTGCAGCAGCTCGAGGTGCAGAGGGATGTTGGTCTTGATCCCCTGGATCACCATCTCGGAGAGCGCGATGCGCATGCGCCGGATGGCCTGCTCGCGCGACGCACCGTGCGCGATGACCTTGCCGACCAGGGAATCGTAGTGCGGCGGCACGGTGTAGCCCGCGTAGACATGCGAGTCGACGCGGATGCCCGGCCCGCCCGGCGGATGGTAGGACGTGATGCGCCCGGGCGAAGGCGTGAAGCGGTAAGGGTCCTCGGCGTTGATCCGGCATTCGATCGCATGGCCGCGGAATTCGATGTCTTTCTGCCGCAGGCGCAGCCGCTCGCCGGCCGCGACCCGGATCTGTTCCTGCACCAGGTCGATGCCGGTGATCACCTCGGTCACCGGGTGCTCGACCTGGATGCGGGTGTTCATTTCGATGAAGTAGAATTCGTCGTCCTGATAAAGGAATTCGAAGGTTCCCGCGCCGCGGTAGCCGATCTTGCGGCAGGCGTCGGCGCAGCGCTCGCCGATGCGGTCGCGCAGCTTCGCCGCGAGCTCCGGGGCCGGCGCCTCCTCGATGATCTTCTGGTGGCGCCGCTGCATCGAGCAGTCGCGCTCGCCGAGGAACAACGCGTTGCGCTGTTCGTCGGCGAGGACCTGGATCTCGATGTGCCTGGGGTTCTCGAGAAACTTCTCCAGATATACGCTCGCGTTGGCGAACGCCGCCTGCGCCTCCGAGCGCGTCATGCTGACGGCGTTGAGCAGCGCGGCCTCGGTGTGCACGACGCGCATGCCACGCCCGCCGCCGCCGCCCGCGGCCTTGATGATCACCGGGTAGCCGATGCGCCGTGCGATGCGCACGATCTCCTTCGGATCCTCGGGCAGCACGCCTTCAGAGCCCGGCACGCAGGGCACG
>SCUF01000153.1 GCA_004298325.1 Betaproteobacteria bacterium
CGCAGGCGGCCCCGGTGCGGCAGGCGGGTTTGCGGAACAGGGCTGCAATGCGGTCGATTTCTCGCAAACGAACCCGGCCCGTCGCCCCACCTTCTCCATCAGCCCGACCGATCCCCTCCTTACTCGCGCCAAGACGATCACCGCCGACCCCCAAGCGATCGCCGGAAACCTCGCCGGCACCTACAGCGGCTGTGCAGTGCAGACGGTAACGCAACCCGATATCTTCGAGACGCTGATCTGCCACCAGTACCGGGCGATGGAGGAAGTGACCTGCCAGAAGCTGCTCACGGTGCAGGTAAGCTGGAGTAACAGTTGCACGCCGGGCACCTGGTTCGGCAACTTCTGGGTGAACACCTGGGGCAACGGCGAAGTCGGGTACCGCTACGCCGGCATCGCGATCAATGCCTACTGCCAAGCAAGCGACACGGTGCGCATGGCCTTCTACGCGATCTGCACCGAAGCACCCTGCTCTGGCTCCGCGGACATCGAAGTCGATGCGGCGACTGGCGCCGTCTCGCCCCAGACCTTCACGAATTTTATCGGTCGCTCCTGGTACGCGACCGACATCTTCAACCGTGTGGACTACAACGGCGGCGGCTGCACAGCCGATCAATGCAGCTTCGCCTTCTGCACCCGCTACGAGTCCGAGTACACGACCTGCGACGATTTCGGGTGCACGACGACGCCCATCAACGAGACGCGCGCGTGCGGCACGTTCACCTTCGAGCGCCCGCGCTCTATCGCGACAGTCACCGATGCCTGGGACAACCAGTGCGCGGCGTTCGAAGCGAGATTGCCGTGAGCGCCTTGCGAGCGGCTTTGCGGCGGCTGGGCGTCGTTCTCTTCATCGCGGCCTCGTTCGCCGCGCACGCGGGGGACGGCACCTGCGTTCGCACCCAGGCCGACCTGTGCGTCGATGGACCAGGCACCCGGAACATCAACGGGCTCGACGTGTATCGGGACTGCTGGCGCTTTGAGGCGAAGTTCACCTGCCAGGCAGCGAATTTCGTGGACGATTGCCAGCCGCTACTGGATCGCGGTTGCAGCCAGGTCGGGTCGAGCTGCATCGACACGAATGCGCAGGGTGCCTGCTCCCTCTACGAGCAGACCTTTCAATGCCGGGTGTCGAGCGGATCGAGCTCGACGATCACGAACTGCGGAAGCCAGCGCTTCTGCCTCGACGGTCGCTGCTTCGACACTTCCTACGCGCCCGACCCCGATTTCGCGCGCGCCGTCGCCGGCCTCGAAGCCCAGCGGGAGGCAGGCAAGTACCTCGACCCGAATACGCTCACCGTGTTCCGAGGCTTCGACAACCGCTGCCGCAAGAAGCTCTTCGGCCTCGTGAACTGCTGCAAGGGCGCCGGCTCGGACACCTCGCTCTTCAGCAACCTCAACCTGATCCTTGGCGCCGGCGGCCAAGTGCTCGGGGCGGTCGGGTCGAGCTACACCTACGATGCACTGTTCATGTCGGACGCGCCCGACATGGTCATCGCCGGGTTCGAGGCGCTCTTCGGTGCCGGCGGCGGCTCCTCCGCGCTTGCCGGTGTGCTCGCCGGCGACATCTCGGTGGCGTCGTTCATCGAGGCGCTCGTGCCTGGCCCATGGACCATCGCGATCCTCGCGATCCAGCTTTCGGGTCTCCTCGACTGCGAGCAAGCGGAGCAGATCCTTGCCATGAAGCGCGACAACCGGCTCTGCCACGGCGTGGGCAGCTACTGCTCGGCGCGGATTCCGATCATTCGCCTGTGCATCGAGACCACTCAGTCTTATTGCTGCTTCAATTCGCGCCTCGCGCGGATTCTCAACGAGCAGGGACGCGCCCAGCTCGGCAAGGGCTGGGGAGGCGCGGAGAGCCCCGATTGCAGCGGCTTCACCATGCCGCAGCTGCAGGCGCTCGACTTCTCGCGGATGGACCTGGCCGAGTTCTACGCCGAGATCGCGCCGACGCTACCGGACACGGGCGCTATGCAGCAGCGCGCGCAACAGAAAGTGAACAGCTATTTCGGTCCATGAGTCGATCGCCAATCGTTCTTCTCGGCACGCTCGCCTCCCTTGCACTCGCGCAGGCCGTGGCAGCGCAGCCCGTCGCCCGTATCCAGGTATCCGCGATCAAACCGCTTCTCATACGCGCGATCGAACAGGGCGCGGCGTACGGCGTGCTGGTAGGGGAAGCCGCTACGTATATCCGCCACAAGTTCGACTCCGCCGCCGCGATCGAGATCGACGTCCGGGCCCTGTACGCGCTGCGCGAGCCGGGCTGCAGCCGACTCGAAGTGACGACACGCCAGAAGGACGTGCTGGAAAAAACGAAGCGCGGCGACAAGGAACTCGTCTACCAGGTGAGCTACTGCCGTGACGGCCGTTTTGCCGACAAACGGTAGCACGTAATGCGA
>SCUF01000154.1 GCA_004298325.1 Betaproteobacteria bacterium
GATCTGGGTCGAATCGCAATGGGGCAAGGTGCGCTGCATGGCGCGCTTCAGCGAAGCGGTGGAGCCGGGCACGGTGTGGACCTGGAACGCGATCGGCAAGGCGCCGGGCGCCTGGGCGCTCGCGCCGGACGCGAACGAGTCGCGGCAGGGATTCCTGCTCAACCACCTCATCAGCGAAGAATTGCCGCAGCCCGGCGGCGCGCGAATCTCCAACTCCGATCCGGTGACCGGCCAGGCGGGCTGGTACGACGTGCGCGTGCGCATCTATCCGGCCGGGGCGGACGGGCCGAAGCGGACGTGGCCCGAGTTCGATGCCGTCGGCGCGGCCCCCGGCATGGGAGCGCGGACGTGACGCAACTGGCGCTGGTGATCGACCTCAACGTCTGCGTCGGCTGCCAGGCCTGCGTGACGAGCTGCAAGGCGTGGAACACGCAGGGCGAGGCAGGCCCGTTGTCGGACCAGAATCCTTACGGCAGGGACCCGAGCGGCACGTTCTTCAATCGCGTGCAGACCTTCGAGGTGGGCGAGTTTCCGCACACGCAGACGGTGCATTTTCCCAAGTCCTGCCTGCATTGCGAGGATCCGCCGTGCGTGCCGGTGTGTCCGACCGGCGCCTCCCACAAGCGCGCCGAAGACGGCATCGTGCTGGTGGACTACGACAAGTGCATCGGCTGCAAGTACTGCGCCTGGGCCTGCCCCTACGGCGCGCGCGAGCTGGACGAAGCGCAGAAGGTGATGAAGAAATGCACGCTGTGCGTGGACCGCATCTACGACGCGTCGCTGGCCGAACGCGACCGCAAGCCGGCTTGCGTGCTCGCATGCCCCACGAGTGCACGCCTGTTCGGCGACATCCACGATCCGCAATCGGAAGTCTCGATCGCGATCCGCGAGCAGGGCGGCTATGCGCTGATGCCCGAGTGGGGCACGCACCCGGCGAACCATTACCTGCCGCGCCGGCGCACCGAGGCGAAGCTGCGCGAGGAAGACCTGCAGCGCTTCGACAACCCGCTCAAGGTCGACGGCCTGCTGCCCAAGCCGGCGACCGGCGAGCCGGCGCTCGACGACGTGACGAGCTGGTGAGGCGAGCGCCGCGATGCGTCCCGCCTGGTCGGTGGTCCTGCTGACAACGCTGCTCGGCGCCGGGCAGGGCCTGTTCCTGGCGCTCTACGGCGCGGACCTCTACGACGCCGCGCGCGGCCGGGCGTCGCTCGCGCCGCTGTTCGTCGCCGCGGCGGTGGCGGGGTCGCTCGCGCTCGCCGGCGCCGGCCTCGCGGCCTCCTTCTTCCATCTCGGGCGGCCGGAGCGCGCCTGGCGCTCGGCCGCGATGTGGCGCACGTCGTGGCTCGCGCGCGAAGTGATCGCGCTGCCGCTGTTCATGGCGCTGGTCGCCGTGTACGGGGCGCTGCACTGGCTCGGCCTGCTGCAGGCGGCGCTCGCCGCCGGCGCGCTGGCCGCCGCCGCGTGCCTTGCGCTGTTCGTCTGCACCGGGATGATCTACGCCTGCCTCAAGTTCCTGCAGGAATGGCACAGCCCGCTCACGGTGCTGAATTTCATCCTGCTGGGCGGGGCATCGGGGCTGACTGCCGCGACCGCGCTCGCGGGCGGGTTCGACCGCGCGCTCGAGCCGGGCTACCGGCTGGCGGCGCTGATCGCGCTGGCGCTGGCCGCGCTGTCGCGCGCGGCGACGCTGCTGCGCAACGCCCGGCTGCGGCCGCGCTCCAACCTGCAGACCGCGATCGGGGTGAAGCATCCGCAAATCGCGCAGAAGGCGCAGGGCGCGATGGGCGGCTCGTTCAACACGCGCGAATTCTTCCACGGCGCGACGATCGCGCGGCTCACCCGGGTGAAGTGGTTTTTTGCCGGCGCCGCGTTTGCCGCGCCGGCGGCGCTGCTCGCGCTGGAGCTGCCGTCAGCCGCGCTGGCGGTGCAGTTCGCGGGGCTGCTCGCCGAGCGCTGGTCTTTCTTCGCCGAGGCGCGCCACCCGCAGAACCTGTACTACCAGGCTATTTCCTGAGCCCGAGCGCCTCGCGCGCGATGCCGTCGAGCAGCGCCTCGA
>SCUF01000155.1 GCA_004298325.1 Betaproteobacteria bacterium
CTTCCAGATCAATCCGGCGCCGTTCTGCCTGCTCGACGAGGTCGATGCGCCGCTCGACGACGCCAACACGGTGCGCTTCTGCGAACTGGTGCGCAGGATGTCGGCGCAGACCCAGTTCCTCTTCATCACCCACAACAAGATCACCATGGAGCTCGCGGCGCAGCTGATCGGCGTCACGATGCCCGAGCCCGGAGTGTCGCGCGTGGTGGCGGTGGACATCGACGAGGCGCTGCGCCTGCGCGAGGAACTCGCCGCCTGAGGCGCGGCGGACCGCGCGGCGGAGCAGCCCCATGACCGAACTCCAGCTCGGACTGCTCGTCATCGGCGCCGTGGTGGTGGCCGGCGTGTTCGCCTACAACCGGCTGCAGGAACGCAGTGCGCGGCGTGCCGCCGAACGCATCTTCCGTTCCGCGGCGGGTGACGCGCTGCTCGGCGAGCCGCCCGCCGTTCGCATCGAGCCGGGCGTGCCCGAGACACGGCCGACGCCAGGCCGCGCCGCAACCCTGCCCGCGGTCGCACTGCCCGATGCGCGCATCGATTACGTGGTGGCGCTCGCCTTCGAGCAGCCGCCCCCGGCCGCCCGGCTGCTCGAGCTCTGGAAGGCAAACGAGCACCGCTACGCCCGGCGCGCCCTGCTGGCCTGCAGTGCCGACGGCCTGCATTGGTCCCGGCTGCCGGCGGCCGAGGGTGGCGCGCAGGCGCTGCAGGCGGGCCTGCAGCTGGTGTCGCGCGACGGCGCCGTGGACGAAGCCGAGCTGATCGAGTTTCGCGCCGCGCTGGACAGCCTCGCCGCTGCCAGCGGCGCGAGCATCGAGGCGCCGGAGATGCGCCAGGCGGTGGAGCAGGCGCGCGCGCTGGACGCGTTTTGCGCCGATGCCGACATCCAGGTCGTGTTTCACATCATGCCGATGCCCGGAACCGAGTTTGACGAACTCGCGGTGGGCGGCGCGGCAGAGCAAGCCGGACTGGCGCTCGAAGCCGACGACCGCTTCACGCTGCGGGACGATGAAGACCGCGAGATGTTTTCGCTCGCCTGGCGCGAGCGCGCAGGCGGCGCCGCGGGACTGTCGATCACGCTCGATGTGCCGCGCGCGCCGGGCGGGCGCGGCAGCTTCCACGCCATGGCTCGCTGCGCGCGCCAGCTCGCCGCCACGCTCGATGGCGCGCTGGTGGACGATAACGGCCAGGTGCTCGACGAGCGCGCGCTCGCGGCGATCGAGGCGCAGCTCGATGCCGTGCACGCGGCGTTTGCCGCCAAAGGCATCGAGCCCGGCAGCGCGGTGGCACTGCGGCTGTTCTCCTGAGCGATGCAGGCGCCGAGGCAGGCGCGCCAGCGCGCCGAATGGTTGCGGCGGGAAATCGAGCGGCACAACGTCCTCTACTACGTCGAGGATGCGCCCGAGATCACCGACGCGGAATACGACCGCCTGTTTGCCGAACTCGTCGCACTGGAGGCGCGCTACCCGGCGCTCGCAGAGCCGGGCTCGCCGACGCAGCGCGTCGGTGCAGCGCCGCTGTCGCAGTTCGCCGACGTGCGCCACCGCACGCCGATGCTTTCGCTCGGGAATGCCTTCTCCGATGAGGAGGCGCGCGCCTTTGACCGCCGCGTGCGCGAAGCCCTCGGCGTCGAGGCGGTCGAGTATGCGATGGATCCCAAGTTCGACGGCCTGGCGATCAGCCTGAGCTATCGTGACGGCATCTTCGTCCAGGGCGCGACGCGCGGCGACGGCACCACGGGCGAGGACGTGACGCCCAATCTGCGCACGATCCGCTCGATTCCGCTGCGCCTGCGGCGCGCCGCCGACACCGCCGACCTGGAGGTTCGCGGCGAGGTGCTCATCTACACGGCGGACTTTGCGCGCCTCAACGAGCGGCAGCGCCACGCCGGCGAGAAGGAATTCGCCAATCCGCGCAACGCCGCCGCCGGCAGCCTGCGGCAACTCGACTCGAAGGTGACGGCGCAGCGTCCGCTGCGTTTCTTCGCCTACGGCGTGGGCGCGGCGCCGCGCGCACACTGGCAGACGCACGCCGAGATGCTCGACCACTTGGTCGAGCTGGGCTTCCCGGTGTGCAAGGAGCGGCGCGTCGCCGCAGGTGCCGACGGGCTGTTGCGGTTCTACGAGGACATCGGCCGCCGGCGTCCGCGCCTGCCGTACGCGATCGACGGCGTGGTCTACAAGGTGAACCGGCTCGACTGGCAGGCACGGCTCGGCTTCGTGTCGCGTGCGCCGCGCTTCGCGCTGGCGCACAAGTACCCGCCCGAAGAGCAGGCCACCGAAGTGCTCGGCATCGACGTGCAGGTGGGGCGTACCGGCGCGCTGACCCCCGTCGCGCGCCTCAAGCCCGTTCTCGTCGGCGGCGTCACCGTGACCAATGCGACCCTGCACAACGAGGACGAACTGCGGCGCAAGGACGTGCGGGTCGGCGACACCGTGGTGGTTCGACGCGCCGGCGACGTGATTCCGGAGGTCGTCGCGGTACGCCTCGGGCAGCGGCCCGCCGGTACCCGTGCCTTCCACCTGCCGCGGCGTTGCCCGGTGTGCGGTTCCGCCGTGGTGCGCAGCGAAGACGAGGCCATCGCGCGCTGCAGCGGCGGGCTCTACTGTCCCGCGCAGCGCAAGCAGGCGCTGCTGCATTTTGCCGGCCGCCGCGCAATGAACATCGAAGGGCTCGGTGAACGTCTTGTCGACCAGCTGGTCGAGCAAAGTGTCGTGGCGACGCCGGCCGACCTGTACCGGCTGAATCCCGCGGTCCTCGCGGCGCTCGACCGCATGGGCGAGAAATCGGCCGCGAACATCCTCGCCGCACTCGAGCAATCCAAGCAGACGACACTCGAGCGCTTCATTTTCGCGCTCGGCGTGCGCAACGTCGGCGAGAGCACGGCACGGGATCTGGCGCACCATTTCGGCAGCCTCGATCGCCTGCTGGCGGCCGACGAGGCGGCCCTGCAAGCGGCGCCCGACGTCGGCCCGGTGGTGGCGCGCTCCATCCGCCAGTTCTTCGACGAGGCCCACAACCGCGAGGTGATCGGCAAGCTGCGCCAGGCGGGCGTGCACTGGGCGGAGGGGGAGGGCGCGCCACGGCGAGCGGTCGGCGAAACCAAGATCTTCGTCGTCACCGGAACGCTCCCCGGCATGACGCGCGAGGCGGCACGCGCCCTGATCGAGTCGCGGGGCCACAAGGTGGCCGGCTCGGTATCGAAGAAAACCGATTACCTGGTCGCCGGCGACGACGCCGGCAGCAAGCTGGAGAAGGCGCGCGCGCTCGGCGTCCCGGTGCTCGACCTTGAGGGATTGCACGAGATTCTGAGGCATCATTGACGACCATGACGCGAACGATCAGGAAAGCGGTGTTTCCGGTGGCGGGCCTGGGCAGCCGCTTTCTCCCGGTGACCAAGGCAAGCCCCAAGGAAATGCTGCCGGTCGTCGACAAACCGCTGATCCAGTACGCGGTGGAGGAGGCCGCCGCCGCAGGCATCACCGACATGATTTTCGTCACCGGCCGCAACAAGCGCGCGATCGAGGACCACTTCGACCGGGTCCACGAACTGGAAAGCGAGCTGACGGCCAAAGGCAAGAGCGATCTGCTGGAGCTGGTGCGCGGCGTGCTGCCGGCAGGCTGCCGCTGCATCTACATCCGCCAGGCCGAGCCGCTCGGGCTCGGACACGCGGTGCTCTGCGCGCAGCCGGTGGTCGGCGACGAGCCCTTTGCGGTGCTGCTCGCCGACGACCTGATCGACGCCGAGCCGCCGGTCATGCGCAGCATGTGCGAACGCTTCGCCGCCGAAGACTGCACGCTGCTGGGCGTCGAGGACGTGCCGCGGGCGAATACCGCGAGCTACGGCATCGTGATCCCGGCCGACGCGAACGCTGCGGTGACGGCCATCACCGGCATCGTCGAGAAACCGGAACCGGCGGCGGCGCCTTCGACGCTCGCAGTGGTGGGGCGCTACGTACTCACGCCGGCCATCTTCGCGTTGCTCGCGGATGCACGCCCCGGGCGCGGCGGCGAGATCCAGCTGACCGATGCCATCGCCGGCCTGCTCGCCCGGGAGCGCGTGCTGGCGCAGCGCCTGCATGGCCGGCGCTACGATTGCGGCTCGAAGCTCGGCTACCTCAAGGCCAGCGTGGAGTTCGGCGTGCGGCATCCGGAGACGGGAGCCGAATTCCGGCGCTATCTGGCGCAGCGCGAATGACGCGTCGAACGATGCCATGACTGCCGAAACCTCGGCGCTGAAGGATGCCTGGCGCTTCCTGGAGAATTCCGACTCCATCGCGAGCGCGCAGGAGGTCGAGGCTGCGATCCGGCGCATCGCCGCCGAGATCGAGGCGAAGCTGGCCACCGCGTATCCGCTGGTGCTGGTGCTGATGCGCGGCGCCGTGGTGTTCGCCGGCCAGCTGCTGCCGCAGCTGCGCTTTCCTCTCGAGCTCGACTATGTGGACGTTTCGCGTTATGGCGCCGGGACGCAGGGCGGCGCACTCGCCTGGCGCGTTGCGCCGGCAGACAACGTGCGCGCGCGCGCAGTCCTGGTTCTCGACGACATCCTCGACGGCGGGCAGACGCTGGGCGCGATCCGCGACCGTGTGCTTGCGCTCGGCGCGGCGAGCTTTTGCTGCGCGGTGCTGGCGGACAAACAGCTTGCGCAGGCAAAACCGATTGCCGCCGATTTCGTCGGCCTGCGCATCCCGGATCGCTTCGTCTTCGGCTGCGGCATGGATGCCTGCGGCCAGTGGCGCAACCTGCCCGAGATCCGCGCCATGAGGGGCCGCTGACATGCTGGCGGTGATCGGCGGCAGCGGCCTGTCGCAGCTTGCCAGCCTCGAAGTCACCGAGCGCAAGGCGGTGGCGACGCCCTACGGCGAGCCCTCGGGACCGCTCAGCTTCGGTCGCCTGGACGGCCATGCGCTGGTGTTCTTCGCGCGCCACGGCTACGGGCACACGATCGCGCCGCACGAGGTCAATTACTGCGCCAACCTCTGGGCGCTGAAGGCAGCCGGCGTCGACGCAGTCGTCTCGATCGCATCGGTGGGCGGCATCCGGCGTGACCTCACGCCCGGTGCACTGGTGCTGCCGCACCAGATCATCGACTACACCTGGGGCCGGCGCGCCACCTTCTTCGAGGGCACGGGAGTCCCCGTGATCCACGTCGATTTCACCGAGCCGTATTCCGCGGCGCTGCGCGCGCGCCTGCTGCGGGCCGCCGCAGGCTGCGGCGAGGACCTGATCGACGGCGGTGTCTACGCGGCGACCCAGGGCCCGCGCCTGGAGACCGCCGCGGAGATCGACCGCCTGGAGCGCGACGGCGCCGACATGGTCGGCATGACGGGCATGCCGGAAGCCGCCCTGGCGCGCGAGCTCGAGCTGGAGTACGCGGCGCTCGCCGTCGTCGCCAATCACGCGGCGGGACGCGGCGACAGCGCGCACGCCGTTTCGCTCGAGCGCATCGAGGCCGTGCTCGGCGCGACCATGGCGCGCGTGCGCGACATCGTGGCGCGGCTGGCCGCCGCATGATCCGCACCGTGCTCAGGATGGGCGATCCGCGCCTGCTGCAGCGCGCGCAGCCGGTGACGCGCTTCGACACCCAGGAACTGCGCGAGCTGCTGCGCGACCTGCGCGACACCATGGCGCATCTCAATGGCGCCGGGCTGGCGGCGCCGCAAATCGGGGTCGGCCTGCGGGTGGTGATATTCGGCGTCCGCTCCAACCCCCGCTACCCGCAGGCGGAGGAGGTTCCGGACACCGTGCTGATCAATCCGCTGATCGAGCCGCTGTCCGGCGAGATCGCAGAGGACTGGGAAGGCTGCCTGTCGGTGCCCGGGTTGCGCGGCTGGGTGCCGCGACCTGCGCGCGTGCGCTACGCGGGCTGCGACGAGCAGGGGCTGCGCTTCGAGCGCACGGTGCAGGGCTTCCACGCGCGCGTGGTGCAGCACGAGTGCGACCATCTCGACGGTATCCTGTACCCGATGCGGGTGCGCGATTTCTCGCGCTTCGGCTTCATCGATGCCCTGTTTCCCGGTGAACCGCTGCCGCTCGAGGAATAGCGCGGCGGCCGCAGGCCGCCGCGCTCAGACCTGCAGCGCCGCGAGCAGCTCCTGCTCCAGCCTGAGCACGCTTTTCGCGTCGGCGAGGGCGTCGCCCGAGAGCAGGAACACGTCCTCGGCGCGATCGCCGAGCGTGTTGATCTTGGCGGAATGCACGTTGATGCGGTGGCCCGCCAGCACGCGCGCGAGGCCATAGAGCAGCCCGGGGCGGTCGGCGGCCACGATCGAGAGCACCTGGTAGGCGCCGCGCTCGTCCGGGCGGATGTCGACCACGGGCGAGACCGGGTAGTGGCGCACGCGCCGCGACAGCCGTCCCGAGCGCGGCGGCGCGAGCGGCGCCTTCGACGCCAGCTCCTCGGCGAGCCCGTTCTCGATCAGGCTGATGAGATCGCGGTAATGCACGCCGCGCCCTTCGCCGAGCACGAGAAAGGTGTCGAGCGCATAGCCGTGGCGCGTGGTGTGGATTTTCGCCTCGACGATGTTGAAGCCGGCGCGCTCGAAGTAGCCGCAGATGCGCGCGAACAGCTGCTCGCGGTCGGGCGCGTAGACCATCACCTGCAGGCCTTCACCCATCGGGGCGAGGCGCGCCTTGACCACCGGCGCCGCAGCCTGCACGCGGTAGTGCAGGTTGCGCGTCTGCCAGGCGATCTCCTGCGCGTCGTGGCGCAGGTAGTACGGTGCATCGAGCTGCGCCCAGAGCGGCGCCTCGACCTGCGGCGAAAGCGCATACAGCCGCAGCAGCCGTGCCGCTTCAGCCTGCTTCTCGGCGACCACGGTCTCGGTCTGCGGCAGCTCGCCGGCGAGCACCCGCCGCGTGGCGCGAAACAGGTCTTCCAGCAGCTTGGCCTTCCAGGCGTTCCAGACCTTCGGGCTGGTGCCGCGCACGTCGGCCACCGTGAGCAGGTAGAGCGCGGTCAGGCGCCGCTCGTCCCCCATCCGCACGGCGAAGGCGCGCACCACTTCAGGGTCGTGCACGTCCTGCTTCTGCGCCACCGCCGACAGGCTGAGGTGGTGCTCGACCAGGAACGCCACCAGTTCCGCATCCTCGCGCGCCAGGCCGTGGCGCCGGCAGAAACGCCGTGCGTCGCGCGCGCCGAGCTCGGAGTGGTCGCCGCCGCGGCCCTTGGCGATGTCGTGGAACAGCGCCGCGATGTAGATCAGCCAGCGCCGCTCGAAGCCGCTCATCAGCTGGCTGCACAGCGGGAACTCGTGCGCCAGCTCCGGCATGGTGAAGCGACGCAGATTGCGCAGCACCATCAGGATGTGCTGGTCCACGGTGTAGACGTGGAACAGGTCGTGCTGCATCTGCCCGACGATGCGGCCGAACTCCGGCAGGTAGCGGCCCAGGATGTCGTACTGGTTCATGCGGCGCGACTCATGCACGATGCCGCGCGGCTGCTGCAGGATCGAGAGGAACAGCAGCTGCGCCACCGGATCGCGCCGGAATGCGGCGTCGACCCGCGCGCGCGCGCGCCACAGCGCACGCAGCGTGGTGGCGGTCATGCCGCGCAGCTCGGGGTGCTGCTGCAGCAGCAGGAAACTCTCCAGGATGGCGCGCGGGTGGCGCTCGAACAGCGCTTCGTCCTGCGCCTCCAGCAGCTCGCCGCGCACCTGAAAACGTTCGTTGAGGGCGCGCGGCGGCGTCGCATCCGGGGGTGCGAGCCGCGCTGCGAGGTTCTGCAGCAGGATGGCATTCAGCTGCGTCACGCCCTTGGCGTTGCGGTAGTAGCGCTGCATCAGGCGCTCGCCGGCGCGGCGCGGCCCCGCCGAGCGCAGCCCGCACTGCTCGGCGAGCGCGTTCTGGTAATCGAACACGATCCGGTCCTCGCGCCTCGCGGCGAGGTAATGCAACCGGATGCGCAGGTCCTGCAGCAGCGCCTCGTGGCGCGCCAGCTGCAGCGCCTCGGCATGCTGCAGCAGCTGCTGCCGCTCGAGGTCGCGCCAGCGCTCGCCGACACCGCAGGCGCGCGCGATCCAGCGGATCACCTGCAGGTCACGCAGCCCGCCCGGCGCCTCCTTCAGGTTGGGCTCGAGCGAGTAGGGCGTGTCCTGATGCTTGGCATGGCGCTGCTCCTGCTCGAGCTGCTTCGCCCTGAGGAACGCCGCCGGGTCGCGCGTGCGTGCGACTGCCGCCGTCAGGTGCCGAAAGAGCGCCGCGCTGCCCGCCAGCCGGCGCGCCTCGAGCAGCGCCGTCTCCACCGTGACGTCGGCATGCGCCGACTCGACGCAGGACTCG
The DNA here is from genome assembly GCA_004298325.1 of Betaproteobacteria bacterium. Taxonomy (GTDB): domain Bacteria; phylum Pseudomonadota; class Gammaproteobacteria; order Burkholderiales; family SG8-39; genus 2-02-FULL-66-14. Next base: position 8,278 of record SCUF01000155.1, read on the forward strand.
ACCGTGCGCACGCTGTGCCCGGCCTCGATGCCGATGTCCCAGAGCAGGCCGATCAGCTGCGCCAGCCGCTCGTGCTCCTGCGGACTCGGCTCGCGCGCGAGCAGCACCAGCAGGTCGACGTCGGAATGCGGAAACAGCTCGCCGCGGCCGTAACCGCCGGTGGCCACCAGGGCGCCGCCCCGGACTGGCGCGAGCGCACGCCAGACCTCCACCAGCACCTGGTCGATCAGCCGGGCATGCTGGCGCAGCAGACGCCCTGGCGACATCCCACCGGCATAGGCTTCGCGCAGGGCGTGCCGTCCGCCGCGCAGCCGCGTGCGCCAGGGCTCCGCCATCGAGGCCGCCGCCTGCGGCAGCGCGCTCACGGTCGCGCCACCCGCCTACGGGACAAATGCCGGTGGCGGCTGGGTCCCCGCCGACAGCGTCATCACCTCGTAGCCGCTGCCGCTGACGAGCACGGTGTGCTCCCATTGCGCCGACAGGCTGTGGTCCTTGGTCACGATGGTCCAGCCGTCGGCGAGCTCGCGGATCGGCGCCTTGCCGGCGTTGATCATGGGCTCGATGGTGAAGGTCATGCCGGGCTCGAGCACCATGCCGGTGCCCGGCCGGCCGTAATGCAGCACCTGCGGCTCCTCGTGGAACTTGCGTCCGATGCCGTGACCGCAGAATTCCCGCACCACCGAGTAGCCGTGGCGCTCGGCATATTGCTGGATGGCGCCGCCGATGTCGCCGAGATGAGTGCCGGGGCGCACCTGGGCGATGCCGTGCCACATGCATTCGTACGTGACTTCGACCAGGCGGCGCGCCTGGATGCTCGGCTCGCCGACGAAGAACATGCGGCTGCAATCGCCGTGGTAAGCGTCCTTGATCACGGTGACGTCGATGTTGACGATGTCGCCCGGCTTGAGCACCCGGTCGCCCGGAATGCCGTGGCACACCTGATGGTTGACCGAAGTGCAGATCGACTTGGGAAACGGCTTGTAACCGGGCGGTGCGTAATTGAGCGGCGCGGGGATCGTGCCCTGCACGCCGACCATGTAATCGTGGCAGAGATCGTTCAGGCGGCCCGTCGTCACACCGGGCCGGACGTGCGGCGCGACGTGGTCGAGCACCTCCGCGGCGAGGCGACCGGCCACGCGCATGTGGGTGATCTCTTCTTCCGTCTTCAGGCTGACCGGCATGAGGGCTGGGGAAAAAACGCTGATTATGCTAGAATTTTTGGCTGATCCGACGGATTTCCGCCGGGTCAAATTCCCGCCCGGCCGGTAAGGGTGTTCCCGCTTCGCGCGGGGATCGTCGGTAGGCCGGTGCGGCAGTGATCAACCCTACACAGGAGCTTACATGTCCGTCACGATGCGTCAAATGCTGGAGGCCGGGGTGCACTTCGGCCACCAGACGCGGTACTGGAATCCGAAGATGGCGCCGTTCATCTTCGGCCACCGCAACCGGATCCACATCATCAACCTGGAACGCACGCTCGCGCTCTACCAGGACGCGACCAAGTTCGTGCGCCAGCTTTCGGCCAACCGGGGCGCGGTGCTGTTCGTCGGCACCAAGCGCCAGGCGCGCGAGATCGTGCGCGAGGAAGCGCAGCGCTGCACCATGCCCTACGTCGACCACCGCTGGCTCGGCGGCATGCTGACCAACTTCAAGACCGTCAAGCAGTCGATCAAGCGCCTCAAGGACATGGAGCAGATGGCGCAGGATGGCACCCTGGAGCGCCTGTCCAAGAAGGAGGCGCTCGGCATTCAGCGCGACATGGACAAGCTGATGCGCTCGCTTGGCGGCATCAAGGAGCTCAACGGCTTGCCGGATGCACTGTTCGTGATCGATGTCGGTTACCAGAAGGGCGCCATCGCGGAGGCCAACAAGCTCGGCATCCCCGTGGTCGGAGTGGTCGACACCAATCACTCGCCGGAGGGCATCGATTACGTCATTCCGGGCAACGACGACTCCAGCCGCGCCATTCGGCTGTACGCGCGCGGCATTGCCGACGCGGTGCTCGAGGGCCGCAACCAGGCGGTCGAGGAAGTGGTGACGGCCTCGCGCGACGAGTTCGTCGAAGTCGAGGCGGAAGGCGGCGCCTGAGGCCCGCCACCGCGCGACGCAGGGGCCGAGGGCCCCTTTTTTTCAGCCTCGAAGACAGCGAAGGAGCGACAACAGCATGGCGGAGATCACGGCCAGCCTGGTCAAGGAACTGCGCGAAATGACCGGGCTCGGAATGATGGAATGCAAGAAGGCGCTGGCGGAGTCCGCCGGCGACCTCCAGAAGGCGGAGGAGCTGCTGCGCATCCGCAGCGGTGCCAAGGCGAGCAAGGCGGCCGGGCGCATCGCTTCGGAGGGCGTGATCGGCGCGTGGCTGGCACCGGACGCGCGCACGGGCGCGCTGGTCGAAATCAATTGCGAGACCGATTTCGTGGCGAAGAACGCCGATTTCGTCGCCTTCGCGCGCCGCCTCGCCGAGATGGTCGCGACGGCGAACCCGGCCGACGCGGCGGCGCTCGGCGCGCTGCCGATGGATGGCGCAACGGTCGAGGCGCGCCGCCAGGCGCTGGTGCAGAAGATCGGGGAAAACATCTCGATCCGCCGCCTCGAGCGCCTGCACACGGCGGCCCGGCTGGCACAATACCTGCACGGCACGCGCATCGGCGTGCTGGTGGACTACGAGGGCACCGACGAGGTCGGCAAGGACCTTGCGATGCACATCGCCTTCGCCAAGCCGGCGTACCTGAACCGCGGCGAGGTGCCCGCGGCAACGGTCGCCCGCGAGCGCGAGATCCTGCAGGCGCGCGCCCGGGAATCCGGCAAGCCGCCGGAGATCGTGGCGAAGATGGTCGAGGGCGGGCTGAACAAGTTCCTCGGTGAGATCACGCTGCTCGGCCAGCCCTTCGTCAAGGACGACAAGCAGACGGTGGAGAAGATGCTCGCCGCGAAGCAATCGCGGGTGCTCGGCTACCGTTTTCTCGTCGTGGGCGAGGGCCTGGCGCGGAAATCGTCCGACTTCGCCGCCGAGGTCGCGGCGGCGGCGGGCGCCGGGCGCTAGGGCGCGGCGGGCGGAGGCGGGCCTTGCAGCCGAAATACAAACGCATCCTGCTCAAGCTTTCCGGCGAGGCGCTGATGGGCGGCGACGCCTACGGCATCAACCGCCGCACCATCGAGGGCATCGTCGCCGAGGTCGCGGCGGTTGCGCGCCTCGGAGTGGAGACCGGCGTTGTGATCGGCGGCGGCAACATCTTCCGCGGCGTCGCGCCGGGCGCGGCGGGCATGGACCGCGCCACCGCCGACTACATGGGCATGCTCGCCACGGTAATGAACGCGCTTGCGCTGCAGGACGCCATGCGTCACGCCGGCGTGGTGGCGCGGGTACAGTCCGCGCTCAACATCGAGCAGGTGGTGGAGCCCTACATCCGCGGCAAGGCGATCCGCTACCTGGAAGAGGGCAAGATCGTGATCTTCGCGGCCGGCACCGGCAATCCGTTCTTCACCACCGACACCGCGGCGGCGTTGCGCGGCAGCGAGATCGGCGCCGAAATCGTGATCAAGGCCACCAAGGTGGATGGCGTGTACACTGCGGACCCGATGCGCGATCCTGCGGCAAAGCGCTACCAGCGCCTGAGCTTCGACGAGGCCATCGGCCGCCACCTCAAGGTGATGGACGCGACCGCGCTCACCCTGTGCCGCGATCAGAAGCTGCCCGTCAACGTGTTCAATATCTTCAAACCAGGGGCCCTGATGCGCGTCGTGGCGGGCGAAGACGAGGGCACGCTGGTGCACATCTAGGGGAACAGCGCGTGATGAACCTTGCCGAACTCAGGAAGACCACCGACCAGAAGATGAACAAGACGATGGACGCCTTCAAGGCGGACCTCGCCAAGGTGCGCACCGGACGCGCCCACACCGGCCTGCTCGACCATGTGCTGGCGGAGTACTACGGCACGCCGACGCCGCTCAACCAGATTGCCAAGATCACGCTGCTCGACGCGCGCACGATCGCGGTGACGCCATTCGAAAAGAAGATGGCACAGGCGATCGAGAAGGCGATCCGCAGCTCCGACCTCGGCCTCAACCCGGCGGCCATGGGCGAAGTGATCCGGGTGCCGATGCCGGCGCTCACCGAGGAGCGCCGCAAGGAGCTGATCAAGGTGGTGCGCCACGAGGCCGAGAACGCGCGCATCGCGATCCGCAACCTGCGCCGCGACGCCAACCACCACCTCAAGGAGGCCCTGAAGAATAAGGAGGTCTCCGAGAACGACGAGCGGCGCTCGCAGGACGAGGTGCAGAAGCTGACCGACCAGCACATCGCGGGGATCGACAAGCTGCTGCAGCAAAAGGAAGCGGAGCTGATGGCGGTATGAGGCGCGCGGCATGACGCACGTCAGCTCGACGCAGACGATCCCGCAAGCGGGCGAGGTGCCGCGGCACGTCGCCATCATCATGGACGGCAACGGCCGCTGGGCGCACCAGCGCGGCCTGCCGCGCTTTGCCGGCCACCAGCGCGGCGTCGAGGCCGTGCGCCGCATCGTGCGCGCCTGCAGCGACCGTGGAGTCGGCTACCTCACCCTGTTCGCCTTCAGCTCGGAGAACTGGCGCCGCCCGGCAGAGGAGGTCGCGCTGCTGATGCAGCTGTTCATCGCCGCGCTCACCAACGAGGTCCGCAAGCTCCACCGCAACCGCGTGCGCCTGCGCGTGATCGGGGACATCACGCGCTTCGACGCCAAGATCCAGGCGCTGATCGCCTCCGGCGAGCAGCTCACGGCGGCCAACACCGCGCTGACCCTGACCATCGCCGCCAATTATGGGGGCCGCTGGGACATCCTGCAGGCGCTGGCGCGGCTGTGCCGCGAGCAGCCGGGCGCCGCGGCCGCGGGCCTGCACGAGACGCAGCTCGCGCCCTACCTGTCGATGGCCTATGCGCCCGAGCCGGACCTGTTCATCCGCACCGGCGGCGAGCAGCGCGTCAGCAATTTCCTGCTCTGGCACCTCGCCTACACGGAACTCTATTTCACCGACCGGCTGTGGCCCGACTTCGACGCCGAAGCGCTCGAGACCGCGTTCGCCTGGTATCGCGGTCGCGAGCGGCGTTTCGGGCGCACCAGCGAGCAGCTCGAATCCGCCGCGCTCACGCCCGGGCAGGTGGCGCAGGCGGCCGGCCGCGGCTGAGCACTTGTTCGCCGTCCGGGCGCTGACTGCCGCAGTCCTGCTCGCCGCGCTGCTTGCGGCCCTGCTGTGGCTCGGTCGCGCGGCGTTCGCCACGCTGGTCGCCCTGATCCTGGCGCTCGGCGCGCGCGAATGGGCGCGCTTGCTCGGCCTCACGCAGCGGCACTCGCTCGGCTACGCGCTCGCCTGCACGCTCGGCTACGCCTTGCTCGCTTGGTGGCTGCTTCCCGAGGCAAGTTCGGCCCCGCCGCGTCTCGGGCTGTGGCTGCTGGCCGTTCTTTTCTGGGGCGCCGTAGTGCCCCTCTGGCTGGCTCGCGGCGTCACGCAGGGCTCGCGGAGCCGCCTGCTGCCTGCCGGTCTCATGGTGCTCGTCCCGGCCGCGCTCGCCATGGCTGCGCTTTCGCCCGGACCGCTGCTCGCGCTGCTCGGTCTGGTGTGGATTGCGGATACGGCCGCCTACCTGGCCGGGCGCGCCTTCGGGCGCTGCAAGCTTGCACCCTCGATCAGCCCGCGCAAGACCTGGGAGGGCGTCGCTGGCGCGGTGCTCGCGAGCCTCGCCTACGCTATCATCCTCGCAGCCTGGTGGCCCGAACTCGGCCGGCATGTCACCGGGGTGGTCTGGCTGGCCTATCTCGCGGGAGCCGTGATCTTGTGCGCGACCAGCATCGTGGGTGACCTGTTCGAGTCGGCGCTCAAGCGCCAGGCCGGAGTCAAGGACAGCGGCGCGCTCCTGCCCGGGCATGGCGGCGTGCTCGACCGCATCGACAGTGCCACCGCCGTGTTGCCGGTCGGCGCGCTGCTCATGGTCTGCCTCGGGGTCGCATGAGCGCGGACCGGCTCAGCCTGGCGCTGCTCGGTGCCACCGGTTCGATCGGCGCCAGCACGCTCGACGTGGTGGCGCGCCATCCCGGCCGCTATGGCGTGTTCGCGCTCTGCGCGCACAGCTCCGCGCCGGCACTGCTCGATCTCTGCCGGCGCCACCGGCCGCGCTACGCCGTCCTTTCCGGCCTTGCCGAGAACGCGGACCTGCGCCGCGCGTACGCCGAGCAAACGGGCAGCGAGCTGCTGTTCGGCAGCCGCGCGCTGGAGCAGATCGCCGGGCATCCGGATTGCGACACGGTCATGGCGGCCATCGTCGGTGCCGCGGGGCTTGCTTCCGCGCTCGCCGCGGCGCGCGCCGGAAAGCGCGTGTTGCTCGCCAACAAGGAGGCGCTCGTCCTGGCCGGGGCGCCCTTCATGCGAGCGGTACGCGAGGCGGGGGCGACGCTGCTGCCGATCGACAGCGAGCACAACGCCGTCTTCCAGTGCCTGCCGCCAGGCGGCAGCGGAACCGCCGCGCTCGCCGCGGTGCGGCGCGTCGTGCTGACCGCCTCGGGCGGTCCGTTCCGCGCCGCGCCGCTCGCGCGCCTGGAGCAAGTCACGCCCGATGAGGCCTGCGCGCATCCCAACTGGGTCATGGGGCGCAAGATCTCCGTCGATTCCGCGACCATGATGAACAAGGGGCTCGAGGTGATCGAGGCGCGCTGGCTGTTCGACCTGCCGCCAGAGCGCATCGACGTACTGATCCACCCGCAGAGCATCGTGCATTCGCTCGTCGAATATGTCGACGGCTCGGTGCTGGCGCAGCTGTCCAATCCCGACATGCGCGTGCCGATCGCCCATGCGCTCGCCTATCCCGGACGCATCGACTCGGGCGCCCGCCCGCTCGACCTCGGCGCGATCGGCCAGCTGGCGTTCGAGCGCCCCGACCTGGAGCGTTTCCCCTGCCTGCAGCTCGCCTACGAGGCGCTGCGCGCGGGCGGCAGCTCGCCGGCGATCCTCAACGCCGCCAACGAGGTCGCGGTCGAGGCCTTCCTCTGCGGACGGCTGCGCTTCACCGCCATCGCGCGCGTCATTGCCGAGACGCTGCAGCAAGTGCCCTGTGGAGACGCGGATTCGCTGGAGGCGGTGCTCGAGGCCGACGCCCGTGCGCGTCGCGCGGCCACCGCACTCGCGGCGCGACGGCAGGGCAAGGCCGCATGAGCCTGCTGCACACCATTGTCGCGTTCCTGGTCGCGCTCGCGCTGCTGATTGTGGTGCACGAGTACGGCCACTACCTGGCGGCGCGGCTGTGCGGTGTGCGCGTGCTGCGCTTCGCGATCGGCTTCGGCCGCCCGCTCGCGACCTGGCGGCGCGGCCGCGACGCCACCGAATGGGTGATCGGTGCCGTGCCCTTCGGCGGCTACGTCAAGATGCTCGATGAGCGCGAGGGCCCGGTGGCGCCGCAGGAGCTGGCGCGCGCCTTCAATCGCCAGAGCGTCTGGCGGCGCATCGTGATCGTCGCTGCCGGACCGGTGTTCAATTTCGCGTTCGCCATCGCGGTCTACGCGGGACTGTTCGTCTACGGCGTGCCCGAGGCGCGCCCGGTGCTCGCTGAGCCCCCCGCGGGCACGCTGGCGCGCGCCGCAGACCTGCGCGCGGGCGACACCGTGCGCGCCGTCGACGGCGAGCCGATCGCGACCTGGCAGGAACTGCGCTGGCGCGTGGTGCAGGGCGCACTGCAGCGCGAAGCGCTGCGCCTCGAAGTGCTCGGCGAGCACGGCGCGCTGTCGGAGCGGACGCTCGACCTGGACAGCTTTCCGGCGAGCGAAGTCGACGGCGACGCGCTGGAGCGCATCGGGCTGCGGCTGTTCCGTCCGCCGCTCGACCCCGTGCTCGGCAGGATCATCCCCGGCGGTGCCGCCGAGCGTGCCGGGCTTGCGGCGGGCGACCGCGTGACGCATGCCAACGGGCGCGCCCTGGCACACTGGGAAGACCTGGTGGTGTCGATCCGGGAGCACCCCGGCAAGAGCCTGCGGCTGCGCGTCGAGCGCGGCGGCCAGGCGCTGTCGATCGAGGTCGTCCCGGAGGCCACCGGCGTGGGCGCCGCGCGCGTCGGCAAGATCGGCGCCGCGCCGCAGGTCATGCCGCAGGACGCCGAGCGCATCCTGGTGCGCATCCAGCACGGGCCGCTCGAGGCCCTGGTGAAAGGCGCGCGCAAGACCGCCGACATCGCCTGGTTCAGTTTCAAGATTCTGGGCCGGATGCTGATCGGCCAGGTGTCGTGGAAGCACCTCTCGGGACCGGTGACGATCGCCGACTACGCGGGGCAGTCGGCGCAGCTGGGCTGGGTTCCCTACGTCACGTTCCTCGCCCTGATCAGCGTCAGCCTCGGCGTGCTCAATCTGCTGCCGGTGCCGCTGCTCGACGGCGGACACTTGATGTATTATGCGGTGGAAATAATAAGAGGCAGCCCCGTGTCCGAGCGCGTGATGGAGCTCGGGCAGCGCGTCGGCCTCGCGCTGCTGCTCTTCATGATGGCTTTCGCCTTCTACAACGACCTGAACCGGCTGCTCACCGGCTGACCGATGCGCACGCTTGCCGCGCTCGTGCTGGGACTCGCCGCTGCGACCGCCGCGTGGGCGCAGAGTTTCGCGCCGTTCGTGGTGCGCGACATCCGCGTCGAGGGCGTGCAGCGCACCGAGCCGGGCACCGTGTTCAGCTACCTGCCGGTCAAGGTCGGCGAGACCATGACCGAGGAAAAGGCGCAGCAGGCGCTGCGCGCGCTGTTCGCCACGGGGTTCTTCCGCGACGTGCGGCTCGAGGTGGAGAACGATGTCCTGGTGGTGCTGGTCGAGGAACGCCCGGCGATCGCGCAGGTCAGCTTCTCCGGCATCAAGGAGTTCGAGAGCGACACGCTGAAGAAGGTGCTGCGCGAGATGGGCCTCGCCGAAGGCCGCACCTTCGATCGCGGCGCGCTCGATACGGCGGAGCAGGAACTGAAGCGCCAGTACCTGTCGCGCGGGCTCTACGCCGCGGAGGTGCAGACCACGGTGACGCCGCTCGAACGCAACCGCGTCGGCATCAATTTCGCGGTGACCGAGGGCGAGGTGTCCAAGATCCGCTCCATCAACGTCGTCGGCGCCCAGGCCTTCGCCGAGAAGGACCTGCTCGATCTGCTCACGCTGCGCACGCCCAACTGGATCAGCTGGTACACCAAGAACGACCAGTACTCGCGGCAGAAACTCTCGGCCGACCTGGAGACGCTGCGCTCGCACTATCTCAACCGCGGCTACGTCGATTTCAACATCGATTCCACCCAGGTGTCGATCACGCCGGACAAGCGCGACATCTACATCACCGTCAACGTCACCGAGGGCGAGCGCTACACGGTCGCGGACGTGCAGCTCGCCGGACAGATGCCGGTGCCGAAGGAGGAGCTGGAGAAGCTGGTGCGGGTGAAGCCCGGCGACGTCTACTCCCGCGAGCGCGTCACCGAGAGCGTGAAGGCGATCACCGACCGGCTCGGCAACGATGGCTACGCCTTCGCCAATGCCAACCCCGCTCCGGACGTGGACCGCGCCAAGCGCACCGTCGCCTTCACCATCCTGGTCGACGCCGGGCGGCGCGTCTACGTCCGCCGCATCAACGTCTCGGGCAATACGCGCACGCGCGACGAGGTGGTGCGGCGCGAGATGCGCCAGCTCGAGGGCGGGTACTACGACGCGTCCCGCATCCAGGCCTCGAAGCAGCGCATCGACCGCACGCAGTACTTCAAGGACGTCAACGTCGAGACCGCGCCGGTCGCCGGCAGCAACGACCAGGTCGACGTCAATTTCACGGTGGAGGAGAAGCCGACCGGCGCATTGCTGCTCGGTGCGGGTTTTTCCAGCGTCGACAAGCTGATCGTGTCGGGCTCGATCTCGCAGGCCAACGTCTTCGGCAGCGGCAAGTTCGTCTCGGCGCAGGTCAACACCGGCCGGGTCAGCCAGACCTACGCCCTGTCGTACCTCAATCCCTATTACACGGTGGACGGCGTCAGCCAGGGGTTCGACATCTACAAGCGCACCACCGACGCCTCGACGCTCTCGGTCGGTTCCTACGTCACGCGTTCGCTGGGCGGCGGCGTCAAGTTCGGTTATCCGCTCGCCGAGCAGCTCTACATGAGCTTCGGACTGTCCGCCGAGCACGTCAAGCTGGAGACCTTCAGCAACAGCCCGGTGTCGTATCTCGCCTTCGTCAACCTCTTCGGCAACCGGTATTCGTACGTCTCGGGCACGATCGGCATCGCGCGCGATCACCGCGACAGCGCCATCCTCACCACGAGCGGCAGCTACAGCCTGCTGACCACCGAGCTGGCGGGCGGCGACCTGCAGTTCTACCGCGTCGGCTTGAACCACCAGTGGTACTACCCGCTGTCGCGCACCTTCACCCTGGCGCTCAACGCCGACCTGGGCTTCGCGCGCCGCATCGGCGACAAGGGGGTGCCGTTCTTCAAGAGCTACTATGCCGGCGGTCCGGGTTCCGTGCGCGGCTACGCCCCGTACTCGCTCGGACCGCAGGACCTGGAGGGCAACGCGCTCGGCGGCACGCGCAAGATCGTGGGCAATGCCGAGGTGATGTTCCCGATTCCCGGCACCGGCCTGGACAAGTCGCTGCGCATGGGCGTATTCGTCGACGCCGGGCAGGTCTACGCCGCCAGCCAGACGATCCGGCCGAGCGAGCTGCGCTTTTCCACCGGTGTGGCGCTGTTCTGGACCTCGCCGTTCGGGCCCCTCAAGCTGTCGCTCGCGCAACCGCTCAACGACAAGCCCGGTATCGACCGCGTGCAGCGGTTACAATTCACTTTTGGCACCGGATTCTGACCGTGATCAAGCGCCTTCTCCGATCCGCTCTCCTGCTCGCCGCCGCCGCGCTCGGCCTCGCCGCGCTGCCCGCCCACGCCGAGGGCAAGTTCGGTTTCGTCAATACCGAGCGCATCATGCGCGACTCGGCGCCCGCGCAGCGCGCGCAAAAGAAGATCGAGGGCGAGTTCATCAAGCGCGACCAGGAGCTGACGAAGCTCGCCGACCAGCTCAAGCGCATGCAGGAAGAACTGGAAAAGAACTCGATGACCATGGCCGAGGGCCAGCGCCGCACCAAGGAGCGCGAGATCAGCGAACTCGACCGCGACTTCCAGAGGAAGCGCCGCGAGTTCCAGGAGGACCTGAACCAGCGCCGCAACGAGGAACTGGCGCAGGTGCTGGAGCAGGCCAACCGCGCGATCCGCCTGATCGCCGAGCAGGAAAAGTACGACATCATTTTCCAGGACGCGGTGTACGCCAACCCGCGCATCGACATCACCGACAAGGTGATCAAGTCCCTGGACGCCAAGCCGCCCGCCCGATGA
>SCUF01000020.1 GCA_004298325.1 Betaproteobacteria bacterium
CGCGATGCGCTTGAGCAGATCCGGCTCGGGGCCGATGCTGAGCGGGAACAGGCTCGCCACCAGGACGAAGAACCCCAGCGTGAACAGCGGCTCGGACTTGCGCCGCGCGGCGAGCAGCAGATCGCGCCGCACGACCCCGGCGATCGCGGCACCGACCGAGGGCTCGCTCATGCGAAGGCGAACACGCGCGGCGTCGCACGCAGTTCGATCGGCTGGTGGCTGGTGAGCACCGCGATGCCGCCGTTCGCGAGGTGCGCGTCGACCAGGCCGGCGAGCGTTCCGGCCGCGCGCGCATCGAGCGAAGTGAGCGGCTCGTCGAGGATCCAGAGGCGCCGCGCGGCGAGCGCCAGCCGCGCCAGCGCCACGCGCCGCTTCTGCCCCTGGGAGAGTGCGCGCACCGGCAGCGCGTCGAGCTGTCCGACGCCGAGGGCGTCGAGCGCGGCGCGGGCCTGCTCGCGGCTGGCGGGCTGGCCGGCGAGCGCGGCCGCCGCCAGCAGGTTTTCCGAGGGCGTGAGGTCGTCCTTGAGCGCGTTGGCGTGGCCGCAGTAGGCGAGCGCGGCGCGGTACACCTCGGCGAGCGCGGCGACCGGCTCGGCGTTCCAGCGCACTTCGCCGCTTTCGGGCCGCGCCAGGCCGCAGAGGATGCGCAGCAGGCTCGTCTTGCCGCTGCCGTTGGGTCCCTGCACGAACAGGCACTCGCCGGGTTCGAGCGTGAACGACACGCCGGCAAAGAGCCGGCGCGTGCCGCGAATGCATTCGATCCCGGTTGCACTGAGCATGAGGGTTGGTGGGCCGGTGGCATTCTCGCCTGCGAGGTCCCGAAAACGTTGACCTCGGTCAACCGCGGCAGCCAAGCGGCACCACCCGGCAGCGGCCGCAAATAGAATTTTCGCTTTTTCCTGAGGTATTTGCCACATGGAACTTGTTTGCCCCGCCGGGGGCCTGCCTGCGCTCAAGGCGGCCATTGACCATGGCGCGGACTGGGTCTACCTGGGCCTGCGCGACAACACCAATGCGCGCAATTTCGCCGGCCTGAACTTCGACCGCGCGGCGCTACTCGAGGGCCTCGCCTATGCGCACGCGCGCGGCCGCAAGGTCCTGCTGGCGCTCAACACCTATCCGCAGGCGGCTACCTGGCAGCGCTGGACCGGGGCGGTGGACCTCGCCGCGGGCGCCGGCGTCGACGCCATCATCGTGGCTGACCTCGCGCTGCTCGAATACGCGCACCGCGCGCATCCGGCGCTCGAACTGCACCTCTCGGTGCAGGGCTCCGCGACCAATTACGAGGCGATCAACTTCTACCACGAGCGCTTCGGCGTACGCCGCGCGGTGCTGCCGCGCGTGCTGTCGCTGGCGCAGGTGCAGACGGTGGCGCGCAACACGCCGGTCGAGATCGAAGTGTTCGGTTTCGGCGGCCTTTGCGTCATGGTCGAGGGGCGCTGCGCGCTCTCGGCCTATGCCTGCGGCGATTCGCCCAACACGCTGGGGGCGTGCTCGCCGGGACACGCGGTGCGCTGGGCGGAAACGCCCGCCGGGCTCGAATCGCGTCTCAATGGCGTGCTCATCGACCGCTATGGCCCGGGCGAGAACGCCGCCTACCCGACGCTTTGCAAAGGCCGCTTCGAAGTCGACGGCGCCACCTACTATTCCATCGAGGAGCCGGCGAGCCTGAACACGATCGAGCTGCTGCCGCAGTTCCTGCAGGCGGGCGTGCGCGCCGTCAAGATCGAGGGGCGCCAGAGAAGCCCGGCGTACGTGGCGCAGGTCACCAAGGTC
>SCUF01000156.1 GCA_004298325.1 Betaproteobacteria bacterium
GGTGTACTCGTGGGTCTCGCCGGCGACGGCGGCCTTCAGGTTCAGGCGCGTCTTGCCGATGGGCAGGTCGGTCGCCGGGTCGCCGATCGCTTCCATGTACTCGAGGTGCCCGTGCGCATGGCCGGTTTCGCCCTCGGCAGTGGAGCGGAACAGCGCGGCAACGTCGTTCTGGCCTTCGACATCGGCCTTGGCAGCGAAATACAGGTAACGCCGGTTGGCTTGCGACTCGCCGGCAAAAGCCGCCTTCAGATTGGTGTGGGTCTTCGATCCTTTGAGTTGCATGGTGATCTCCTGGGTGAGAATCGCAAGGCAGACCGGGGCAAGTTACCGCCAAGGCCCTTAATTGATCAAATTGATTCTCGCAATATCACGAATTGAAGACTGCTATTCAACGATACGGCCGCGTGCCCCACCCGCCGGAGCGCACGCGTTTCAGGATTCGGACAGCCCGGGGGCGGCTTGGGCGCGTGCCGCCGCTGGCCGCGGCGCGCGCCGCGGCCGGTCGGCGTTGAGGTAGCGGTGCAGCTCGGCGAGCGCCTGGTTGTAGACCTCGCGCTTGAACTCGATCACGGTCTCGACCGGCACCCAGTAGCCGTGCCAGCGCCAGGCGTCGAACTCCGGATGGCCGCTGGCGCGCAGCTTGACATCGCAGTCGCGCCCCAGCAGCCGCAGCAGGTACCAGATCTGCTTCTGCCCGCGATAGGTGCCGCGCCAGTCGCGCCGCACCCACTGCTTCGGCACATCGTAGCGCAGCCAGTGGCGCGTGCGCCCGAGAATGCGCACGTGACCGGGCTTGAGGCCGATCTCCTCCTCCAGCTCGCGGAACATCGCCTTTTCGGGAGTCTCGCCATGCTGGATGCCGCCCTGCGGAAACTGCCACGAGTGCTGGTTGACGCGCTTGCCCCAGAATACCTCGTTGCGCCAATTGGCGAGGATGATGCCCACATTCGGCCGGTAGCCGTCCCTGTCGAGCATGGCGACACCACCTAAGCTAGAATCCCTGCGGCATTTTTTCACAGCCCCGCAGCAATGACAACGTCGGCGCGAATTCGTTCGGCCCGGCGCCCGAGGCCATGCGCAGCTCGAGATTCTTCATCGGCACCACGAAGGAAGCGCCCGCAGACGCCGATCTGGTCAGCCATCAGCTGATGATCCGCGCCGGGCTCGTGCGGCGGCTTGCCGCGGGCATCTACACGTGGATGCCGCTGGGCATGCGCGTGCTCCACAAGGTCATGGCGGTGGTGCGCGAGGAAATGAACCGCGCCGGGGCGATCGAGCTGAGCCTGCCGGTGGTGCAGCCCGGCGAGCTGTGGCGCGAATCCGGCCGCTGGAGCGCCTACGGCCCGGAGCTGCTGCGTTTCAAGGACCGTCACGAGCGCGAATTCGTGATCCAGCCCACGTCCGAGGAGGTGGTCACCGATATCGCGCGCAACGAGCTGAAGAGCTATCGCCAGCTGCCGGTGCATTTCTACCAGATCCAGACCAAGTTCCGCGACGAACGGCGCCCGCGTTTCGGCATCATGCGCGGGCGCGAGTTCGTCATGAAGGACGGTTATTCCTTTCATGCCGATCACGCCGGGCTGGAGCAGGAATACCGCAACATGCACGCGACGTACACACGCATCTTCACGCGCCTCGGCCTCGCTTTTCGCGCCGTAGCGGCGGATACCGGTGCCATCGGCGGCACCGGTTCGCACGAATTCCAGGTGCTCGCGGAATCGGGCGAGGACGCGATCGCCTGGTGTCCGGAATCGGATTACGCCGCCAACGTCGAATTGGCGGAAGCGCTCGCGCCAGCGGCGGCCCGCGTCCAGCCTGCCGAGGCGCTCGCGCGTGTGCCGACCCCGGGACGCACACGCTGCGAGGACGTCGCCGCATTGCTCGGCCTGCCCCTCGAGCGCACGGTGAAGGCCATCGCGGTGATGCACGACGACGAATTCGTGCTGCTCCTGCTGCGCGGCGACCACGTCCTCAACGAGGTGAAGACCGCCAGGGTGCCGGGCCTTGCGCCGTTTCGCTTCGCCACCGACGCCGAGATCGAGCGCGCGCTGGGCTGCAAGCCGGGATATATCGGTCCGGTCGGTGCGCGCGTGCGCGTGGTTGCGGACCGCACGGTGGCCGCGATGGCCGATTTCGTCTGCGGCGCCAACGCGGAGGGCTACCACCTCAGCGGCGCAAACTGGGGACGCGACGCGCCGGAGCCGGAGATTGCGGACCTGCGCCGCGTGGTCGAGGGCGACCCCAGTCCCGACGGCCGCGGGCAGCTGCGCATCCAGCGCGGCATCGAAGTGGGCCACATCTTCCAGCTGCGCACCAAGTATTCGCAGGCGCTGAAGGCGCATTTCCTTGACGCGCAGGGCGTGGCGAAACCGATGGAGATGGGCTGCTATGGCATCGGCGTGACGCGCATCGTCGGTGCCGCCATCGAGCAGAACCACGATGCGCGCGGCATCGTATTTCCGCGCGCCATGGCGCCATTCGATGCCTGTGTGGTCCCGATCGGCTATCACAAGAGCGCCGCCGTGCGCGACGCCGCAGAGCGCGTGTACAGCGAGCTCGTGGCGGCCGGCATCGACGTGCTGCTCGATGACCGCGACGAGCGGCCAGGCGTGCTGTTTGCCGACATGGACCTGGTCGGCGTGCCGCACCGTCTGGTGATTTCCGATCGCGGCCTGGCCGCGTCGCAGGCCGAGTACAAGGGACGCCGCGACGCGGCGCCGATGCAGATTCCGCTCGCCGCATGCGTGCAGCACCTGAAGGAGCGGCTGGCCGCGACATGAGGCGCGCCCTCGTGCTGAGCGCGCTGCTGCTGCCGCTGCAGGCGTGGGCGGGCGCGCAGCTTTATGAACCCCTGAGCGACAGCGTTGTCACGCAACTCGCTGCCGCGGTCGCCGACCAGGCGCCGCCGGTATTCAACTTCCGCAACGCGGGCGACGCGCACAAGTGGGTGCACGCGATGTCGGAGCGCCTGCGGCGGCGCATTCCGGACCGCAAGGAGCGCATCGAACTACTGAAGGCGGTGCAGCACGAGGCGACGCGCGCCGGCCTCGACCCGCAGCTGGTGCTCGGCCTGATCGATATCGAATCGGGGTTTCGCAAGTACGCCACCTCGATTGCCGGGGCGCGCGGCTACATGCAGGTGATGCCGTTCTGGACCAAGCTGCTCAAGCGACCCGGCGACAACCTGTACCGGCTGCGCATCAACCTGCGCTACGGCTGCGTCATCCTGCGCCACTACCTCGACCGCGAGAACGGGGATTTCTTCCGCGCCCTGGGACGCTACAACGGCAGCCTCGGCAAGCCCGAATATCCGAACCTGGTGTGGGCCGCCTGGCGCGGCCGCTGGCAATATGGCGGCGCCACGAACTGAGATGCTGCGCGCGCTGCGTCCGAATCCGCGCCTGCTGAACTGGTTCTACGGCTTCACGCCGCCCGAACGGGGCGCGATCCTGCTGCGCCAGCGCCGCGTCTATATCGTGCCGACACGCCTGGGCTGGATGTTCGCTGCGACGCTCGGCCTGCTGCTGCTGGGCTCGATCAACTATTCCCTTGCGCTGGGCTTCGTCCTCACCTTTGCGCTCGCCGGCACCGGATTTGCCGGCATGGTACACACGGCGCGCAATCTCGCCCTGCTGACGGTGAGCGCGCGGCGCGCCGAGGCCGTGTTTGCCGGCGAGCGCGCGCAGTTCCGGCTCGAGCTCGAGAATCGCGCGCCGTTCGACCGTCCGGCGATCCTGGCGCGCCATGTCGCCTCGGGTGTGCAAATGGTGGTGCACGTCGCCGCGCACTCGGTCGCCGAGGCGGCGCTGGCGGTGCCCGCGGCGCGGCGCGGGCGCCTTGCGCTGGGGCGCGTGATGCTCGAGACGCGATTTCCGCTCGGCCTGTTCCGCGCCTGGAGCTACGTCGAGCCCGATACCGCCTGCATCGTGTATCCGAGACCGGAGCGCAGCGCGCTGCCGCCATCGACACCGCACGCGACTGCGGGCGCGGTGCGCGCGCTGGCGATGGGCAACGACGATTTCGCCGGCTTGCGCGGATTTCAGCGCTCCGATTCGCCCCGGCACGTCGCCTGGAAGGCCTACGCCCGCAGCGACCGCCTGCTCACCAAGCAATTCGCCGGCGAGGCAGCCGCCGAGCTTTGGCTGAACTGGTCCCTGCTTGCGGCGGACCTCGATGCAGAGGCGCGCCTGTCGCGCCTCACCGGCTGGGTGCTCGATGCGCAACGCCGCGGCGCACGCTATGGACTGCGCCTGCCCGGGCGCGAAATCGCGCCGGGACGCGGCGACGCGCATCGCGCTGCGTGCCTGCAGGCGCTCGCCCTTTACGGCTTGCCGTGAGCGCTGTGCGGCCTGCAGCACACCCACTGGCGCCCGAACTGCGGGAGGTCACGGCGCGCGATCTCGCCGGCCTGATCGTCGCGCTGCTGCTGGTCGCGACGCCGCACGCGCTGCGCGCCCCGTGGTGGCTCGTGCTCCTCACGCTCACGCTGTATGCCTGGCGCGTCGCGGTGCTGGTCAATCGCTGGGCCCTGCCGCGCCGCACGCTGCTGCTGCTCGTCACCGCGGCGGCGATGCTCGGCGTCTGGCTCGAGTACCGCATGATCTTCGCGCGCGGGCCCGGCATCGTTCTGCTGCTGCTGTTTTCCGGCCTCAAGCTGCTCGAAACGCGCACGCACCGCGACGCCGCGGTGGTCGCCTTTCTGTGCTGCTTCCTCATCATCACCAATTTTCTGTACTCGCAAAGCATCGCGACCGCGCTGCTGATGGCGGCCGCGCTGACCGCGATCACCGCGACGCTCGTTGGCTGCAATGCGCCGGGCCGCGCCTGGCGCGCCAACCTGCGCAGCGGCGCGCTGCTGCTGGCCCACGCCGCGCCCGCGGCGCTGGTGCTGTTCCTGCTGTTTCCGCGGGTGCAGGGACCGACCTGGGGCCTGCCGCAGGACGCGCACGCCGGCGTCACCGGCCTGTCCGACACGATGTCGCCGGGCGATGTCGCGGCGCTCGCCCAATCCGATGCGCTGGCGTTCCGCGCCGAATTCGCAGGGCCGATCCCTTCGCCCCGGCAGCGCTACTGGCGCGGTCCGGTACTTTGGGATTTCGATGGTCGCAGCTGGCGCGCCGGCCCGGCGCGCCTGACCACGTCGCCGCCGGCGCCGCAGGGCGGCAGTACCTACCGCTACGCGATCGTGCTCGAACCGCATCAGCGCAACTGGCTGTTCGCCCTCGAGTCGGCGTCGCGGGCCCCGGCCGGCGCCCGTTTCACGGTCGACGGCCAGATCGTCGCCCTGCAGCCGGTGCGCGCGCGCCTGCGCTACGACATGCTTTCGGTTGCGGACGGGCAACCGGACCCGAACGAACGCGAGGTTCTGCTGCGGCGCGCGTTGCGGCTGCCAGCCGACGGCAACCCGCGCGCCAGGGCGCTCGCCACCGAGTGGCGGCGCGAGGCGCGCACTGACGGCGAGCTGCTGGCGCGCGCGATCGAGTTTTTCCGCGGCGCCAAGTTCAGCTATACGCTGGAGCCGCCGCTGCTCGGACGCGATTCGGTCGACGAGTTCCTGTTCGACACGCGCAGCGGCTTCTGCGAGCATTTCGCGTCGGCATTCGCCTTCCTGGTGCGCGCGGCCGGCTTGCCGGCGCGCGTCGTCACCGGTTACCTCGGCGGCGACCCCAATCCGGTGGACGGCATCCTCACCATCCGCCAATCGGAAGCGCACGCGTGGGTCGAAGTGCACGTCGATGGACGCGGCTGGACGCGGATCGATCCGACCGCGGCGGCGGTTCCCGGGCGGCTCGATTTCGGGTTGGCGCGCGCCGTGCCGGCGGACGCCGGACTGCCGCTGCTGATGCGCCCGCAGCTCGAGTGGCTGCGCGGCCTGCGCCACAATTGGGACGCACTGGTTCACCAATGGAACCTGCGCGTGCTGGGCTACAACCCGGAACGGCAGCGCGAGTTCATGGCCTCGCTCGGCGTGGAACGCGCTGACTGGCGCGACCTGGCGGCCGCGCTGTCGGCCACTCTGGGTGCGTTTGCGCTCGCCCTGCTCGCCTGGTCGCTGCAACGGCATGTGCGCCCGGATCCGGTGCAGGCGGCGTGGCGCCGGTTCTGCAGCAAGCTCGCCGCGCGCGGTATCACCCGTGCTCTGCAGGAAGGTCCGAGAGACTACGCGGAGCGTGCCGCGCGCCGCCTGCCCGGCGCCGGCGACGCGATCCGGCGCATCGGCGCCCTTTACGTGGATCTGCGCTACGGCAGGGACCGCCCCCGCGCCGCGATCCACGATCTGGCGCAGCGCGTGCGTGCCTTGCGCCTGGCATGATGCCCGCCCTGCTCCGCACCATCCTGCTGGCGTGCGCGGCGGCGGGTGCGCACGCCGCCGGGCCGGCGGACTTTGCGGCGCGCCCCGAAGTGCGCGCCTTCATCCGCGAAATGGTCGAGCAGCACCGTTTCGTGCAGCACGAACTGGAATTCGTGTTCTCCCGCGCGCGCCGCGAACCTGCCATCCTCGAAGCGATCCAGCCCCCGACGCCGCAGGCACGGCGGCCCTGGGACGCGTATCGCGCGATCTTCGTCAACGATCGCCGCATCCAGGCGGGCGCCGAATTCTGGCGGCTGCACGGCAGCGCCCTGGAGCGAGCGCAGCGCGAGTACGGCGTGGCGGCCGAAATCGTCGTGTCGATTCTCGGCATCGAGACCTTCTACGGCCGCAATACCGGACGCTGGCGCGTCGTGGATGCGCTCGCCACGCTGGCCTTCGACTACCCGCCGCGGGCCGGATTCTTCCGCAGCGAACTCGCCAACTACCTGCGGCTGGCGCGCGATTCCGGCATCGACGTGTTCGCCGTGCGCGGCTCGTATGCCGGCGCCATCGGCATTCCGCAGTTCATGCCGGGCAGCTATCTCCGCTTCGCGGTGGATTTCGATGGCGACGGCGCGGCCGATCTGCGCGCCAGCGCGGCAGACGCGATCGGCAGCGTCGCCAATTTCCTCAAGCAGCACGGCTGGCAGGCCGACGCGCCGGTCGTCGCGGCAGCCAGCGTCAGCGGCGAAGGCTACAAGGCGTTTGCCGACGGCAGCGTGGAGCCGAAGCACCCGGCCGCCGAGCTGGCGAAGGCCGGCGTGCGCTTCGACGGCGTGCCGCCCGAGGCGCATGCTGCGCTGATCGAGCTCGATAACGGCGAGGCGCCGCCGGAGTACCGCCTCGGGCTCGCCAATTTCTACGTCCTGACGCGCTACAACCGCTCGAGCTTCTACGCCGCGGCGGTGGCAGACCTCGCCGCGGCGCTGCGCGCGGCGCTTCAGCCCGAGGGCAGGTAGCGCGAGGGATCCACCGGCTTGCCCGATTTGCGGATCTCGAAGTGCAGCTTGGGCGCGTCGGCATCGGTGGCGCCGAGTTCGGCAATCTTCTGCCCGCGCGCCACCGTCTGACCTTCCTTCACCAGGATTTCACGGTTGTGCGCGTACACGCTCTGGAAGTTGTTGTCGTGCCGGATCACGATCAGCTTGCCGAGGCCGCGAATGCCGCTGCCGGTGTAGATCACGCGGCCGGGCGCGGCTGCGACCACCGCATCGCCGGGCCTGCCGGCGATATCGATGCCTTTGTTGCCCGCGTCGGAAAACCCGGCCACCAGCCTGCCCCTCGCCGGCCACATGAATTCGATCGCGTCCGGATCGCGTGCTTCGGGCCTGGGGGGCTCGGCTTTCGGCGGCTCGGGCCGCGGCGCGATCGCGGCCAGCTGCGGCGCCGGTGGCGCCGCTTTCGGCGCCGCCGCTGCCCCGGATTCACCTTTCGACAGCAAAGCCAGGTTCTGCTCCGAATACGGCAGGCGCGTTGCCCTGGGCGCGGTCTTCATCCCGCTTTCCGCCGCCGGCGTTGCCGGCGGCGCGGGACGATCGAGCGGTCGCGATTCGACCGCACCTGCGCCACGTGCAGCGCCCACGGCGATCGCCGCTGTCCCGGAAGGCGCGGCGGCCTGTACCTCCGGGGAAACGACGCGCAGCGACTGCCCGACCCTGAGCTTGGACGGATCGTCGATCTGGTTCCAGCGTGCCAGGTCGAGGTAATCGACGCCGTGCTCGAACGCGATGCTGAACAGCGTATCGCCACGCTTGACCACATACTCGCGCTGCAGCGGCGTGCGCGCGGGCGCCGGCACCGGCCGCGCCAGCGGCGGCTGGGCCGCGGGCGGCACTGCCCCGCGGCGCTCGTCCACCGGTGCGGGGGCGCGCGCGGCGCACCCTGCCGCAAGAAGCGCGATTGCCAGAACGCCTGCCTTCTTCATCACGCCTTTCCTGACTGAAGTGGAACAAACCGTACGGCCTCGAGCGCCGTTTCCGTGTAGCCGCGCGTCCCGCGCTCGACGAGCACCAGCCGCTGCCCGGTCGACGCACCGCCTTTGGCAGCGTCGCGACGCAGCGGCAATATCATTCTGCCACCCGGCGCCAGTTGGCGTAACAGCGCCTGGGGCGCCTGCGGCGCGGCCGCCGCGACGACGATCGAATCGAAGGGCGCGGCCTTCTCCAGGCCGAGATTGCCATCGCCGTGCACCAGGCGCAGGTTGTGCAGTCGCAGGGCGCGCAGGTTGGCGCGCGCGCGCTCGTGCAATTCCCGGATGCGTTCGACCGAATAGACCTCGTGCGCGAGCTGCGCCAGTACCGCGGCCTGATAGCCGCAACCCGTGCCGATTTCGAGCACCCTGCCGAGCGCGCGGCCGCGCAGCAGCGCTTCGATCATCTTCGCCACCACGAAGGGCTGTGAAATGGTCTGCCCGAAATTGATCGGCAGCGAACTGTCCTCGTAGGCGCGATGCGCGAGCGCGTCATCCACGAACAGATGCCGCGGCACCGTGCCCATGGCCGCGAGCACCTGCTCGTTTTCGATGCCCTGCTGGCGCAGGCGCTCGACCATGCGCACGCGCGTGCGCTCCGAGGTCATGCCGATGCCGGCGAGGCTCTTCATGCGGGCGCCGTTCATCGCGCCAACCAGTCCTTCACCAGCGCGAGCTGCGCGCGAAACGTGAGGTCCATCTGCAGCGGCGTGACGGTCACGCAGCGGTTCGCGATGGCGTGAAAATCGGTTCCCGGGCCGGCGTCCTGCGCGGTGCCCGCGGGACCGATCCAGTAGGCGGTTTCGCCGCGCGGCGTCTGCACCTTGACCACCGGCTCGGCCTTGTGACGCTTGCCCAGCCGCGTCACTTCCTCGCCCGCGAGTTCCTCGCGCGACACGCTGGGCACGTTGACATTGAGCAGCACCGGCTGCGCGATCGGCGCGCGGCTGAAGCGCGCCACGATCTCGACCGCGACGGCGGCGGCGGTCTCGAAATGGCGGCCGGACTTGCTCGCGAGCGACACCGCGAGCGACGGAATGCCGAGCTGGAACCCTTCCGTGGCCGCCGCCACGGTTCCGGAATAGATCGTGTCGTCGCCCATGTTGGCGCCGAGGTTGATTCCCGAGACCACGATGTCCGGCAGGAAATCCAGCAGCCCCGTCACGGCCAGGTGCACGCAATCGGTTGGCGTGCCGTTGACGAAATAAAAGCCGTTCGACGCGCGCCGCACCGTGAGCGGCCGATCGAGCGTCAGGGAATTGGACGCACCGGAGCGGTCGCGCTCGGGGGCCACCACGGTGACCTCGCCAAGCGCCGCCAGGCGCTCCGCCAGCAAGGTGATTCCGGGCGCAAAATAACCGTCATCATTCGAAATCAGGATCCGCATCGCAGGGCCGGTCCCGATTCTAGCCGACCGGGCGGCGCAGCTGGATAGAATGCCGCGAGCGCATGCGGCGAATCCACCTGATCGTCAATCCGCGCGCCGGACGCGGCGCCGCGCAGCGCCTCGCCCCCGCGGT
>SCUF01000157.1 GCA_004298325.1 Betaproteobacteria bacterium
GCGCAGGTTCGAATCGGTCACCGCAACGCCGGCTGCGTCCGTCGCACTGTTCACCAACACCGCGCCGCTCGCCCGGAACACCAGCCCCTCGACCCCAACCAACTCCGCGTTCGCGAGCGCTACGGAGAGACCGAGATAACTCGTCTGGTCGGTGGAGAACGTATCCGAGTTCTCGGGTGTGACGATCGCGACATCGATGGAGCCGCTAGTCAGGCTGAAGCCGATTGCGCCGGTCAGGTCGATGCCATCGTCGCTTGCGTTGGTCGGGGTTGGACTGCCGGGGGCAGCCGCGTTGTCGATCAGGCTGGCGCCGACGCCCGCGAACAGGTCCGAGACGGTGAGCGAGACCACCAGCACCGAAGCGTCGGTTAGATCGCCGAGCGTCGTCCCCGTCCCGGTATCTACGTCCGCAGTAACTTGCGAGACCGTAACCGTCCCGATAGCGACGACGTAGCCGAACAGATCCAGGGAGATATCAGCCGAGAATTCAAGTAGCGCGGTATTGAAGTCGAAGGTTGTGGTGTCGACGACGATGGCCGTAGTGGCATCGGACGGATTGTCCCCATCGTCGATGCCGGTCGCCTCGAAATCGATGAACGTATCGTCCAGAGCTTTCGTGTTGGCCGAAACGGCGATGTCCGAGGCGGTGGCCGTGAAACCAGGTATGTTCACCAAACTGGCGTCGCTCAGCGATCCATCGGCGGCGTGCCAAACTCGGTCCCCGCCAATCTCGTCCGCCAGCACGATGGCGAAGGTAGTAATGTCGGCCTGAAAACCGACCGCCGCTGCATTGGTCTCGCCCGCGTCGATGACGTTGTCGTTGTTGTCGTCGAGCCAATACGGGCCGTTTGCCCCCGCGAATACCGTACCCGAGGTGACGCCGACGGTGATCAGGCCGACGTCAACGGTCGAGGCATCGCTCAGGTCGACGGTACCGACGCTTGCCAGGAATGTCAGGTCTCCGGCCAAGGTGAGGAAATCACCAATGGTGACGTAGGTCTTGCCGCCACCCCCGAGAATCTCACCCGTCACGATCGAGTTGAATCCGAACTTGAAGACGTCCACTTCGGTGCCACCGGTGAGGTTCTCGATGCCAGCGAACTCGATGGTGCTCAGGAAACCGGCGTCGACCCCGGTGATCGTCCAGACGTTGCGCTCGTCCGATCCTTCAAGCGTGTCGTCGTTGATGCTGTCGCTACCGATGATGTGGCCGATGCCCGCGTAGCTCGTGTTGGGCGTGCCCTGAACGACGTCATCCAGGCGAACCGCGGAAGCGCCGCTGATCGTCACGGCCCCGGTCGCCACGTCCGTCACCGTGATGACAATGGTCGCCGCGTTGTTGGCGGCATCGGAGAGATCGAGGGTCGAGCCGCCGTTCACCGCGCCGGACACCGGTGCGGTGGTGCCCCCGCCCAGGGTCGCGCTATCGCTCGGCAGCAGCGCCCGCTGCCCGGCGACCAGCATCTCGCTCATCACGGCAAGGCTCGAATCGTGATCGAAGCCGAGCACGTGGCCGATCTCGTGCAGCAGGACCGTGAGCAAATCGATGCGGCCGTAGGCCTCGGTGCCGGCCTTTGCTGCACTGCGGAAATCTGTGAGGGTTACAGCGAACTCGGAGTGCTCACCCGGCGTCGGGTCGACGAACCAACCTCGACCGCCGGCGGTGCCATCCAGGGTTATCGAATATCCATCCGCCTCGCCCAGTTCGCCGTCCGGGAGATCGGCGATCTGGACGTTCAGATTGGCGAGGCGACCAGCAAGGTCTTCGGTGATCCCGGAGGCGGTCCAGAGCCGAATCGCCTCCTCCACAACTGGAGTGAGAAGTTCGTCGCTCAGCGCGTCGGTTGCCGGCGGTGCGCGCGCCAGACCCGGGTCAAAAGAGTTCGAAATTACCAGCAACTGAACGTCGGCAAGCCCCCCTTCGCTCTCCTCTGGCGAATCGGTCAGGCTCAAGTCTTTGTTTTCTAGATACGCCCCCGCGATCGAGGCGGAAGTCACCGCGTCGTCGCCCGGGGGTCCGCGGGCCGAGTGGGAACTCAGCGTCGCGCTGGCGAACGCGTCGTCAGCGCCTGTTGTCACGGGCGACGAATCGTCGCCTGAATCGGAATTTTCAGAGCCGCTCGCAGCAACCACGGTAGCGTCACGAACTGCGCTATCCGCATCCTCATCGGTGTCTATCTCGGAGTCTGGAATCCCACCAATGGAGTCGTCGACGGCACTCGAATTCGCGTCGGAAATTGAACCATCCGCTGCCCCGGTCTGCCAGCTTCCAGACCACGCCACCGTGGGGCCGGATTGCGTTTGTGCGCCGCCACAATCGGTGCCGCTGGCCAACGCGATTTCGGCGCTGGTTGCGGCATCGAGTTGTTCGACGACGGCGTCGAATTCGGAGTCGAGACCCTGCGCCTCGTCTTCCTGCAACGACCGGTAGATTTCGGAGCTGATGCCATCCGCCGACAGCAGCACCCGCGGCTCCAGCGGCTCGAGCTGAAACTTCCCGTGGGTGGCTGATCCGCCGGCGCCGGACACGCGCTCACCGCGCCCGTTTGCGAGCCGGTCTTGCTGTCCGCGATCATCTAGACGGCGCAACAACTTCGAACTTTGAATCCCCGACACCGTGGTGCCGGCGATTCAGTCCCCCATGTCTTGATCTGGCGGCCGATCCGCCGCCTTGATTTCTGCTTGACCCGACGCGGTCGAATGCGCTGAGTTACGTCGGCATTCTTTGGCGATCTGCCTTCCAGTGCACGCAACGAACGCGCGTGCAGTCTGGCTTGAAGGTTTATCCCACGTCAACACAATCATTTCGACGCTGCTTGGCTGTTACAGCTGTTACGAGAATCGCTTGCTTGATGCCGGAGGATTCTGGGCTCTTCGCCAGCGAATTACCAGACCACCATTTTCTTGATGTTTCTGTTTAGACACCGGGCGTATCACACTGACACGCAAAGATTTGTCATTCAAAATTGCGGCAAACAAATTTCCGCAATCATTGATTGGCTATGCAAAACTTGCGGCCCTCTTGTTAACAGTACATAAGCATTTGCTTGTAGAGGTCGATGCGGGCCCGCATTTGAAACGCGACTCCGGAAGGGCACGCAAGGACATCTCGAGATCCATGAAACCGCCCGCGCATGACGCGGCGTGAGGGCTTCTATCCTTTACACTGCCCCGCTTTGCAACAGGACGAACTCACTTTGCTCAAGCACCTCTTCGCCATCGCCAGCTGCCTCGCTGCGACGCTCCCCGCGACCTCGACGATCGCAGCGGAGACCGCGGCCGAATACGACTGCATCATCGAGGCCCGCCAGTACATCGAGATCCGCAGTCCCGTCGAAGCCATCATCGAGTCGGTCAACGTGCGCCGTGGCGACATCGTCACCAGGGGCCAGGTGGTTGCCACGCTGCATTCAGGCCCGGAACGCGCCGCGCTCGAACTGGCGAAGACGCGTGCGCGAACCCAGGGCGAAATCAAGGTGGCCGAAGCGCGGGTCGCGATCACCGGGAAGAAGCTG
This sequence comes from Betaproteobacteria bacterium, assembly GCA_004298325.1. Lineage (GTDB taxonomy): Bacteria > Pseudomonadota > Gammaproteobacteria > Burkholderiales > SG8-39 > 2-02-FULL-66-14. The sequence goes on from SCUF01000157.1 coordinate 3,516, forward strand.
CGCCGGGCGGAGGAGCTGTTCGCGCAGAATTTCATCTCGGCCAATGCGCGCGACGAAGCGCGGGCCGATTTCCAGCTCGCCACGGAGGATCTGGGGCGCACCCGGGAGAACCAGAAGCTCGCCGAGCAGGAAGCCCGGCGCGCGGCCGAAGTGCTCGCCTTGCGCACCATCACGAGCCCCTTCTCGGGAGTCGTGGTCGAGGTGATGCTCAAGCCCGGGGAATTCGGCGCCACGACCATCAAGGATCCGATCATGAAGCTGGCGGAGATCGATCCCCTGTACGTCGAAGTGGTCCTGCCGGTGAACCTGTAC
>SCUF01000158.1 GCA_004298325.1 Betaproteobacteria bacterium
GTCACGCTCGACATCTCCAGGCCCGAGGGCCAGCGCATCGCCCGCGAGCTCGCGGCGCGCTCGCAGGTCCTGATCGAGAACTACAAGGTGGGAACGCTCGAGCGCTACGGGCTCGGCTACCAGGCGCTGCGCGAGGACAATCCCGGCCTGATCTACTGCGCCGTGACCGGTTTCGGTCAGGACGGCCCGTACGCGCCGCGCCCGGGCTACGACTTCATCTTCCAGGGCATGGGCGGACTGATGTCGATCACGGGCGAGCGCGACGGCCATCCGGGCGCCGGGCCGCAGAAGGTCGGCATCGCGATCACGGACGTGCTCACCGGCATGTATGCGAGCGTGGCGGTCCTGGGCGCGCTCAATCACCGCGAGCGCACCGGCGAGGGCCAGTACATCGACTGCGCGCTGCTCGACACCCTGGTGGCGTTCAACGCCAATCAGATCGTGAGCTTCTTCTGCTCGGGCCGGATCCCGATCCGCTGGGGCAATGCACACCCGCAAGTCGTGCCGTACGAGGTCTTCGCGACCGCCGACGGCCACATCATTCTGGCGGTCGGCAACGACAGCCAGTTCGCCAGCTTCTGTCAGGTGGCCGGCTGCGCCGAGCTGGCCGAGGAGCCGCGCTTCAAGACCATGTCGCAGCGCATCGTGCATCGCGCCGAGCTGATCCCGCTGATCGCCGAAGTCATGCGCACGCGCGCCAAGCAGGAGTGGATCGAGACGCTCGAGGCCGCCAATGTCCCGTGCGGCCCGATCAACAACATGAAGGAAGTGTTCGAGGACCCGCAGGTGCGTCACCGCGGTCTGCGCGTCGACATGCCGCACCCGCTCGGCGGCGTGGCGCCGGTCGTGGCGAGCCCGATGCGCCTCTCGCGCACGCCGGTCGAGTACCGGCACGCGCCGCCGCTGCTCGGACAGCATAACGAGGAAATCTATCGCGCCCTGCTGGGCAGAACCGAAGCGGAACTGGCGCAGCTCAAGGCGGCCGGCGTCGTATGAGCGCCGCGGCGGCCAGGCGGCGCACCCGGCGATCGCGGGACCGGGCTATATTGGGCACTGCATGAAGGAGACGCTGATGGCCGCGGCTGCAGGCATGACGGTGGACGACTGAGGTGGCGCGCCGCAAGACCCTGCGCACCGAGATGGGCTGGTCGAGCGCGGACCGCATCGTGGTCCGCGGCAAGGACCTGCCGCGGGAAATCCTCGGCCACTTCAATCTCGGCGACATGGCGTTTCTCGAGCTCACCGGACGCACGCCGAGCGCCGGCGAATCGAGGCTGTTCAACGCCATGGTGGTGACGCTGGTGGAACACGGCATCACGCCGAGCGCACTTGCCGCGCGCCTCACCTACCTGGGCGCACCGGAAGCCATGCAGGCCGCGGTGGCGGCGGGACTGTGCGGTCTCGGCAGCGTGTTCGTGGGCTCCACCGAAGGCTGCGCCAGGATGCTGTTCGAGGAACTCCCCGACCCGAAGGCGAAGATCGACCTGCAGGCGGCGGCGCAGCGCATCGTCGCCGGGCGCAAGCGGATCCCCGGCCTCGGGCATCCGATCCACAAGCCGGTGGATCCGCGCACGCCGCGGCTTTTCGAGATCGCGCGCGAATGCGGCTTCTACGGCCCCTACTGCGAATTGATCGAGCGGATCGCAGCGGCGAAGAAGCTGCCGTTGAACGCCACCGGCGCCATCGGCGCGCTCGCCTGCGAAATGGGCCTCGACTGGAAAGTCTGCCGCGGCCTGGGGGTGATGGCGCGCGCCGTGGGCCTGGTCGGGCACCTGCTCGAGGAAGCGCGCGATCCGCTGGCGCAGGAACTCTGGTTCCGCACCGAAGAAGAAGCCACCGCACACCTGAAACCGAAACCATGAACGATCACACCGAATTGCGCGACGCCGTGCGCGCGCTGTGCGCACAGTTCGACTCCGCCTACTGGCAGCGCATCGACGCGGCGCGGGCGTACCCCGACGACTTCGTCGCCGCCCTCACCCAGGCCGGCTGGCTGGCCGCGCTGATTCCCGAGGCCTACGGCGGCTCCGGGCTGAGCCTCGCCGAGGCCACGGTGATCATGGAGGAGATCAACCGCTCCGGCGGCAACGCCTACGTCTGCCACGGCCAGATGTACAACATGAACACGCTGCTGCGCCACGGCTCGCCGCAGCAGAAGCAGAAATTCCTGCCGCGGCTGGCGAGCGGCGAGCTGCGCCTGCAGTCGATGGGCGTCACCGAGCCCTCGGCCGGCACCGACACCACGCGCATCAAGACCAGCGCGGTGCGCAAGGGCGATCGCTACGTGGTCAA
>SCUF01000159.1 GCA_004298325.1 Betaproteobacteria bacterium
CCTGAAAGCAGCACACATCCGGATCGCACAGCTCGCGCGCCAGGCGCGCGATGCGCGCCGGGTCGACCACGCCGTCCATGCCGCGGCACCACTGGATGTTCCATTGCAGCAGGCGCATCGCCGCAATCGCCCTTACATCGAGATCGAACCGTCCCTGAAATCGGTCTTGTCGAGCCAGACGTTGACCAGCACCGGCCGGCCGGCGGCCGCGAGCTCGCGTGCGCGCTGCAATGCCGGCGCGACTTCCGCGTCGCGCTTCACTTCGATGCCCTCGGCGCCGAATCCCCGGGCGACGTCGTGATAGGCCGTGCGCGCCAGAACCGTGCCGACGTCGTCGTGCAGCAGCTTCACCTGCTCGCGGGCGATCTGCGCCCACCCGGCGTCATTGCCCACGATGGCGATCACCGGGACGCCGTGGCGCACGAAGGTGTCGAATTCGGCGAGTCCGTAGCCGCTCGCGCCGTCGCCCCAGACGAGCCAGATCTCCGAGCCGGGACGCATGCGCGCCGCGCCGAGTGCAAATCCGGCGCCGACACCGAGCGTGCCGAAAGCGCCCGGGTCGAGCCAGCCGAGCGGGCCGCGCGGCCGCAGGACGTAGGACGTGGTGGCGACGAAATCGCCGCCGTCGGCGACGAACACGGCGTTGTCGCCGGCGCTGCGATCGAGCTCGCGCAACAGCGCCATCGGGTTGACGTGCTCGCCGGCGCGCCCGGCGCCCGCGTCGATCTCGGCCTCGCGTCGGTCGTCGCGCGCGCGCAGGGCAGCGATCCAGTCCGCGCGATGGGCGCCGCCCGAGAGCTCACGCGCGAGTGCCTCGATGGCGAGTCCGGCGTCGCCGATCATCGTCACTGTCGGCTTGCGATTGAGGCGCGCGTCGCGCGCACTGCGGTTGGCCGCGACCAGCGTCGCCGAGCGCCGGAGGTGGCGCCCGTAGTCGAGCCGGAAATCGCACGGCACGCCCGCGAGCATCACGCAATCGGCTGCACGCAGGGCTTCGCGCCGCGCGTGGCGCATTTGCAGGGGATGCGCGCGTCCCAGGAGCCCGCGCGCCATTCCGGAGAGATACACCGGAACGCCGAGCTGCGTCACGGCCGCCGCGAGTTCCACCGCGGCACCGGGGCGGGCAAGCGCCTGGCTGCCGATCACGAGCAGCGGCTGCGCGGCCCCGGCGAATGCGGCGGCGGCGCGCGCGGTACTGGCAGCGCTCGCCGCCGTCACGGGCACGTCCTGCGGCGCGGTGTGCGCGGCACCGGCGTGGTCCGCGAACAGCCGATCGGCATGTCGCTTGAGGTACCAGCGCAACAGGCGGTCGGGCACCGAGGTTCCCTTGCCCGCGGCCTCGGCATACCACTGGCGGATCGACGCTTCGTCATACAGCAGGTCGACCGGACATTCGACGAATACGGGTCCCGGCACGCCTTCGCGCGCGACGGCGAATGCCTCGAGCATGACCGGACCCAGATCCCCCACGCGACGCACCTGCCACACCCGCTTGACGTGCGGCGCCACGAGCGGACGCTGGTCGATATCCTGCAGCGCGCCGCGCCCCTGCAGCGCGGTCGGCGCCGCGCCGCCGATCAGAATGAGCGGCGATTGCGCGAGTTGCGCGTTCTTGAGCGCGGTGATGGTGTTGGTGAGGCCGGGCCCTGCGGTCACGGCTGCGACGCCGGGCGTTCCGGTGAGCCGTGCGACGGCATCGGCGGCAAACACCGCCGTCGCCTCGTGCCGCGTGTCGATGACCGCGATGCCGCGCGCCTTGGCCGCCACCAGGATCGGCGAGATGTGGCCGCCGCACAGCGTGAACAGGACCGGCACGCGGTGGGCCTGCAGGATCGCGGCGACGCGGTCGCCGCCATGGGCGGGCGAAGCCGCAGCATTCATCGCAAGGCTCCTTCGGGGGATCGCTGCGAGGTTAGCCGGAACCGCCAGTGCGGTAAAGGCAGGCGCGGGTCTGGATTTGCCCCGCGGCGAGAGCGACAATGGCGCTGCGCAAACGGGGATGCCATGACACGCCTGCGTCGGATGCTCTGGGGCCTGCTTGCGGTCGCGCTCATCGCGCCGGCGGCCGCGCAGGACCCCGCGAAAGGCGAAACCTCGAGCGAAGCCGAGGCAACGCTGGCGGCGGTCGTGCGTGTCAGGGCCAAGGCGGTGCAGGGCGCGCGCAGCGCCGCCAGTCTCGGCATGCGGCGCGAAGGCTCGGGCGTGCTGGTGCGCGAGGGCTACGTCGCCACGATCGGTTACCTCGTCATCGAAGCCGATTCGATCGAAGTGACTGCGATGGACGGCAGGACCGTGCCGGCGAGCGTCGCGGGCTACGACCACGCGAGCGGCTTCGGGCTGCTCAAGCTGCTGGCGCCGCTCGCTGCGAAACCGCTGCCGCTCGGCGACGCCGACGCGCTCGCGGAGCGCGAGGCGGCGATGGTCGCGAGCTACGGCGGCCGCGATGCCGTCAGCCTCGCCTACGTCGTGTCGCGCCGGCCGTTCTCGGGCAGCTGGGAATACCAGCTCGATTCGGCGATCTTCACCTATCCGGCGGTGACCGAGTGGTCGGGCGCGGCGCTGATCAACGTGCGCGGCGAGCTGGTCGGCATCGGCTCGCTGCTCGTGAACGACGCCGCGGGCGCGGGCGCGCCCTCGCCGGGAAACCTGTTCGTGCCGGTGAGCCTGCTGCAGCCGATCCTGGAAGACCTGATCGCGGGCGGCCGTCGCGCGGGACCGGTGCGCCCGTGGCTCGGGCTGTACACGGAAGCATTGCGCGGCCGCCTGTTCGTGACGCGCGTGTCGCCCGACGGACCCGCCGACCGTGCGGGCCTGAAAAGCGGCGACATCGTGGTTGCCGTCGGCGGCGAGGACGTCTCGTCGCTTGCCGAGCTTTACGCCAAGATCTGGAGCCGCGGCGCGGCCGGCGTGGACGTGCCGCTCAGGGTGCTGCAGGGACTGGAGGTGCGGGAGATCACGGTGCGCTCGATCGACCGGCAAGAGTATTTCCGGCAGAAGGCCACTTACTAGGCAAAGGCAGCGCGCTTGGGAACCCAACCGCTCACCGAGGAAGAGCGCGAGCAGATCGTGACCCGCATCGCGGAGCTGGAGATCGAGCACCGCGACCTCGACGACGTCATCGACCGCCTGATCCTCGACCCGCTGCAGGACCAGCTGCAGCTGCGGCGCCTGAAGAAGCGCAAGCTCCTGCTGAAGGACGCCATTGCGCGGCTGCGCGACCGGCTGATCCCCGACATCATCGCGTGATCGCGCTCATCCAGCGCGTGAGCGAGGCGCGTGTCGCGGTGGCAGGCACCCTCGTGGGCGAAATCGGCGCGGGCATCCTGGCGCTGGTCGCGGTCGAGCGCGGCGACGGCGAAGGCGAGGCCGCACGGCTCGTAGAGCGCGTCATCGGTTACCGCATCTTTGCCGATGCCGACGGCAGGATGAACCGCTCGCTCGCCGACACCGGCGGGGGACTGCTCGCGGTGCCGCAATTCACGCTCGCCGCCGATACGACGAAGGGCGCGCGGCCGAGTTTTTCCGCCGCGGCGGCGCCCGCGCAGGGCGAGCGGCTGTTCCGGCGCTTCGTCGCGCTGGCGCGCGCGCGGCACCCGCGAGTGGCGACGGGCGTTTTCGGCGCCGACATGCAGGTGCGCCTCGTCAACGACGGGCCGGTGACCTTCTGGCTGCGGGTGCGGCCGCCGCGCCCGGCGTATGATCGCGCCAGCGCGGCGGGAGGCGCGCTGCCATGACGATTTCCGCAGACGACCTGTTGCTGGCCCGGGCTGCCCGCTGGGAGGCGAGTACGCCGGACAAGGTTTTTCTCACGCAGCCGCACAGCGGCGGCCAGACGAGCGATTACACCTGGCGCCAGACGATGGACGAGGTGCGGCGCATGGCCAGCCACCTCGCGGGCCTCGACCTGCCGCGCCGCAGCCAGATCGCGATCGTGGGCAAGAACAGCGCGCACTGGATCATGGCGGATCTCGCCATCTGGATGGCGGGGCATGTGTCGGTGCCCCTTTATCCGACGCTTTCTTCGGACACGGCGCGGAAAATCCTCGAGCACAGCGAATCGCGGCTGCTGTTCGTCGGCAAGCTGGACGACTGGCCGACCATCAGGGCGGGCGTGCCGGCCGGGATGCCGCTGATCGAACTGCCGCTGGCGCCGGACACGGGCGCGCCCAGGTGGCGGGACCTGACCGCCCGCTCGGCGCCGCTCGCGCAGATTCCGCAGCGCGATCCCGGGGAGCTCGCCACGATCATCTACACCTCGGGCACGACCGGCGCGCCCAAGGGCGTGATGCTCAGTTTTGGCGGCATGGTGGCGGCGATGGTCGCGGACAGTGCGCTCGATGTCTCGCCGCAGGACCGCTATCTTTCGTACCTGCCGCTCGCGCACAGCTACGAGCGCTATGTGGGCGAGGGTGTCTGCATCTTTCACGGGGTGCACGTCTATTTTGCCGAGTCGCTGGAGAGCTTCCTGCAGGACCTGCGGCGCACGCGGCCGACGCTGTTCTGCTCGGTGCCGCGCCTGTGGATGAAATTCCAGGCGGGGGTGCATGCGAACGTCCCGCCGGCAAAATTGCAGCGGCTGCTGTCGATTCCCGTGGTGCGTTCGCTGGTGCGGCGCAAGGTCCTCAAGGGACTGGGACTGGACCGGGCGCGCTATGCCTTTTCCGGGGCGGCGCCGCTCGCGCCGGAAGTCATCGACTGGTATCGCCGGCTCGGCCTCGAGCTGCTCGAAGGCTACGGCATGTCGGAGAATCACTCTTACTCGCACGCCTCGGAGCCGGGCGATGCCCGCAGCGGCTACGTCGGCCGCTCGCGGCCCGGTGTGGAGACCCGCATCAGCGAGCAGGGCGAGGTGCTCGTCAAGAGCCCGGGGATGATGATGGGCTACTTCAAGGCCCCCGAGATGAGCGCCGAGGTGATCACGGCGGATGGCTTCCTGCGCACGGGCGATCGCGGCGAGCTCGACGCGGAGGGCCGGCTGCGCATCACGGGGCGCATCAAGGAGCTGTTCAAGACCAGCAAGGGACGCTACATCGCCCCGGCGCCGATCGAGAACCGGCTGCTGAGCGCGGGCCTGCTCGAACAGTGCTGCGTGACGGGCGCGAGTTTCGCTCAGCCGCACGCGGTGGGCGTGCTGGCCGAGAATCTGCGCGCGCTGCTGGGATCCGGACGCCTGCAGCCGGCGCAACTGACGCCGCAGCTGATGTCACTGCGCGACGCGGTCAACCGCGGCCTCGAATCGCACGAGCAGCTCGAATTCATCGCCGTCGCGCGCGAGGCCTGGGCGATCGAAAACGAATTCCTGACGCCGACCCTGAAGATGCGCCGCGCGCGCATCGAGGAGCGCTACGGGCCGCTGGCCGAGGGCTGGTATGCGTCCGGGCAGAACGTGATCTGGGAATAGCCCCGGCGGCCTCAGGACAGGTACTTCTCGATCTCCACCGCGTCGATCTGCTCGGGCTTCAGGAAACGCTCGGCGTAGCGCCGGTAGACGCCCGAGCGCAGGAACAGGTCGAACAAATCCGGGTCGATGTGGTTGTCCTTCTTGAACAGTGACAGGATCTTGACCGATTCCGACAGCGTCTTCGCCTTCTTGTAGGGGCGGTCGGAGGCCGTCAGGGCCTCGAAGATGTCGGCGATCGCGGTGATGCGGGCGGGCACCGAGAGCTGCGCCTTGGTCAGCCGGCGCGGGTATCCGGTGCCGATCAGCGTCTCGTGGTGGGTGCCTGCGTATTCCGGCACGCGGCGCAGGTCCTTCGGGAACGGCATCGACTCGAGCATGACGATGGTCTGGATGATGTGCTCGTTGATCTTGAAGCGCTCCTCCTCGGTGAGCGTGCCGCGGCCGATGCACAGGTTGTAGATCTCGCCGTAGTTGTAGAGGTGCTGCGGCACCTTCACCTGGAAGCCGTACTTGGGGTCGAGCGCCCGGTCGACGCCGCGCGGCAGGATGTGATGCGGCCGGTCCCCGAGCAGCGGCTCGCGCGCGGGCAGCGCGGCCGCCGGCGCGCCCTCGTAGCGCCTGAGCTCCTCGTGCGACAGGCCGAGGCGATCGTCGAAATGGCGCAGCCAGGTCCCGCCGGCGATGCGCTGGATGCGCGCGATGCGCTCCGGCGCCATGAACTCGCCGCCGATGTTGCATTCCGCGACGAAGGCGAAATCATCCGTCAGCTGCGCGCGTCGCGCCTCCAGGCGCCGCGTCGACTCGCCGCGGTCGGCGCCCTGCGCGATGGCCTGCAGGCACTCGATCTGCGCGTCGCGCAGCAGCACCTCGAAGCGCGTGCGCACCTCGTGGATGCGGTTGTAGAGGGTCTCGAGCTTGGTCGCCTTGTCGACGACGTACTCGGGCGTCGTCACCTTGCCGCAGTCGTGCAGCCAGATGCCGATCCTGAATTCGCGCCACTGCGCCTCGGTGTCGAAGCGGAAATCGGCGAGCGGCCCGGAGTCCACCTTGGCCGCTTCCTCGGCGAGCATGATGGCGAGCTCGGGCACGCGCTCGCAATGGCCGCCGGTGTACGGACTCTTGGTGTCGATGGCGCCGGCCAGCAGCCGGATCATGGAATCCATCAGCGCCTGTTGCGCGTCGATCAGGTTGAAGTTCTCCAGCGCCACGGCCGACTGCGAGGCGAGCGCCTCGACGAAGCCGGCGATCTCCTTCGAGAACGGGACGATCTGTCGCGTCTCCGGGTCGAGCGCATTGACGAACTGCAGCACGCCGGTCACTTCGCCCTTGCGCGGCGACATCGGCACCGTGAGCATCGATACGGTGCGGTAGCCGGATTCCTCGGCAAAGCGCTGCGTGCCGCTCATGTCGAAGCGCGTCTCGGCGTAGACGTCGTCGATGAACACGGTCTCGCCGTGCAGCGCGACGTAGGCGGAGGCGAAACTCTCGTTCGGCAGGCCGCTGTCGGGATCCAGGATCGGGATTTCGAGCCGCGGCAGGCCGATTTCGTTGGTGCGCAGCGCGAAGCGCAGCGTGCCGTGATCGGTTTTCAGGTACATCGTGCCGGCGTCGCAGTGGCACAGCTCCTGGCCGCTGAACAGAATATGCTTCAGCAGCTTGTCGCGGTCGCGCTCCCGCGACAGCAGGATGCCGTTCTCGACCAGGCTCGCGAGCTTGTGTTCGGCGAGCGTGAGGGCCCGGGTGCGGCTGGCGAGCGTATCCTTCATCAGCACGTGCGCGTGGCCGAGCGCAGCCACCTCGTAGAGGATCGATTTCGGGGGCGCAACCCGGCCGGAGAAATCCAGGTTGCGGATGCGCTCGGAGTCGGCCGCCAGCGCCTGCAGGCTCCTGCCGACGCGGCGCGTGCCGATCACCGCGAGCGGGATCACCAGCAGCAGGAAGCCGAACGTCGCCAGGATCACCTGGTTGCGCGCGGCGACGATCGGGGCGGTGAACTCGCGCATCGGAGCGAATGCGCCGATGCGGAAC
>SCUF01000160.1 GCA_004298325.1 Betaproteobacteria bacterium
CAATGGACGGCCCCGGGAAAGCTGGAGCGCAACCTGCGCAGACTCGCGCGTGACGTTCAAGCATTGCGGCCCATCGAGCAATGGCTGAAGACCGGCTGAGGCTCTGGGAGAGGCTGTTCCGGCACGCCCTCTACCTGATCGACTCGGTGCAGGACGCGGGCGAGAGGCTCACTGACTGGACCTTCGGCGGCGGCACGGTGCTGATGCGACGCTACCGCCACCGACTCAGCAAGGACATCGACATCTTCATCCCGAGCCCGCAATACCTGAACTATCTGAGCCCGCACCTGAACGAGAAGGCGGAGGCACTGACGACGAACTACGATCTTCAGGCCGGGTTTCTCAAGCTGGTCTTCGACGAAGGTGAAATCGACTTCGTCGTTTCCGGATCCCTCACGCAAGACCCGATCGTTCGCGAGGCGATCTTCAATCGTCAGGTCGCCGTGGAAACCCCGGTAGAGATCATCGCGAAAAAGGTCTGGCATCGCGGCGCCGATTTCACGGCACGCGATGTGTTCGATCTGGCACTCGTGGCGGAAAGAGAGCCGGCCGCGCTTCGCGAGATCTTCCCGATACTCGCCGAGCGAAAGGCAGCGCTTAGCGCCCGCCTGGCAGAAGGCGACGCAACTTTGCGACGGGCATTTTCCGATCTGGAGATACTCGAGTATCGGCGGAGCTATGACGAGTGCCTGAACATCGTGCGGAAAGTTCTCGCTTCAGTTTGATCGAGCGCCTCCTCTCCGGCGGCCAGACCGGCGCCGACCGCGCCGCGCTCGACTGGGCGATTCGGCGCGGCATCGCGCACGGCGGCTGGTGCCCGAGGGGCCGCCGCGCGGAAGACGGCGCGATCGCACCGCGTTACCAACTCATCGAAACGCCCTCGCGCGACTACGAGCAGCGCACGCGCTGGAACGTGCGCGACAGCGGCGGAACACTCATCATTTCGCGCAGCGCGACGCTCTCAGGCGGCTCGGCGTTCACCGCGCGTTGCGCCGAGCGCCTCGCGCAGCCGTGCCTGCACGTGCATCCGGGCGCCGACGACCCGCAGGCAATCCGCGCATTCCTCGAACGGCACCGCATCCGAACGCTGAACGTCGCCGGGCCGCGCGCTTCCACCGATCCGGCGATCTACGACTACGTGACCGAGGTGCTGGAGTGCGTGTTCGCGGGGTAGCGCTATAGTAGGCGCCACCCAATCCCGAGGAGATCGCATTGAGCACTGTCCCGAACCACGCTTTGCGCCAGCTGCGCGCGGGCAAGCTCGCCATCGGCCTGGGCCTGCGCCAGGCGCGCACCGCAGACACCGCGCAGATCGCGAAGACCGCGGGCTTCGACTGGCTGTTCATCGACTGCGAGCACAGCGCGATGGGCACCGACACCGCGGCGCAGATCGCCTGCGCATCGCTCGCCGCAGGCATCACGCCCATCGTGCGCGTGCCCGGCAAGGAACACTGGCTCGCCTCGCGCATGCTCGACAACGGGGCGCAAGGCATCGTCGTGCCGCACGTCGAAAGCGAGCTGGAAGCGAAGCGCGTGGCGGACCACTGCCGCTTCCCGCCGCTTGGCCACCGCTCGATGGGCGGCGGGCTGCAGCAGATCGGCTTCGCGTCGCTCCCCGTGGGCGAGGCAGCGACGATCGTGAACCAGGAAACGCTCGTCGTGGTGATGATCGAGTCGCCCAAAGGGGTGGAGAACTGCGAAGCGATCGCCGCGGTGCCGGGCATCGACGCGCTCCTCATCGGCACCAACGATCTCTCATTCGAAATGGGCATCCCGGGCCAGTTCAACGACCCGCGCATCGCGGACGCCTACCGTGATGTGATCGCCGCCTGCAAGAAGCACGGCAAGTTCGCGGGCATGGGCGGCATGTACTCGCCGGAGCTGCTCGAGCGCCACATCGCGATGGGCGTGCAGCTGGTTCTCGCCGGCTCGGATTTTTCACTCCTCATGCAGGCGGGCGCCGCGCGCGCGAACCTGGTGCGGGGGTTCCAGAAGAAGGGCTGAGGCGCACCGCCAGAGAAAAACCTCGCTTTTTCCTCCAAAACTGCGTACAGTGCGAGCCTTGCTGCGTTGCAGCACCCGCTTGATTCAAATGATCATTGCGGGTTTTTTGATCCGCCCGCCCTCCCGCAGTCCCGGTCGAAAGTTTTCTTTCGGTTTGGCCAAGCAAGGTTGGCGCAACCCAGGGAAAACTCATGAGCTTCACGACGCTCGGCCTCGATTCGTCCTTACTCGCAA
>SCUF01000161.1 GCA_004298325.1 Betaproteobacteria bacterium
CCACGATCGACAGCAACTTGCTCATTTGAGACTCCTTCCTCAGCTGGTTGTTGGAAAATCGGCGCCGGTAAACGCCTCAGGCTGTAACGCGCCGGGCGGGCGCCGGTTTACCGGATACCCATTTCCCGTTCCGCGGGCGGCCTCCCTTGTGGGCAATCCCACGGCGCCAGTATAGCCAAAACCCGGCCTTTGTGCTGCGTTTTGCAATGGTAAGCTGTTGATTTGCCGATCAATACGTTGCGCATGCGGGGATCTCGCCGTCTCGCCGTCGTGGCCATTACGCTCCTGGGCACGTCGGCGGTGGCGTCGCCGGCGCCCTATACGCCGGGCGACGACCAGCTCGTCCTGGAGCGTCTGCCATCACGGCCGGGCGACCCGATACAACGCGAATTGAAGGCGCTTCGCCTGGCCCATGCGGGCCGTCCCGGCGATGCGGCGCTCGCCCTGCGACTGGCCCGGCGCTATTACGACCTCGCGACCTCCGACGGTGACCCGCGGTACATCGGCTACGCGGAGGCGGTGCTGCGGTCCTGGCAGGACCCGGGCACCGCGCCCGCGGAAGTCCTGATCGTGCGCGCGCAGCTCGCTCAATACCGCCATGAGTTCGCGCGCGCGCTGCAGCTTCTCGATCGCGCGCTGCAAGTCGCTCCCGGCGACCCCGAGGCGCTCGCCTGGCGCGCCGCCGTGCGCATGGTGCGCGCCGAGTACACCCTGGCACGTGCGGACTGCAGCGAGCTGGCGACGGTCGCCAGTGAATTGCTCGCGACCGGCTGCGCTGCCTTCGTCGATGCCACGACCGGCCGCACGCGCCAAGCCTACGAACGGTTGCGCTCGGCGCTTGGGCGCCATCCGGATGCGCGCGCGACGCTCAAGCTCTGGGTCCAGACATTGCTCGCCGACATGGCCTACCGCGTCGGCGATCCCGCGGCCGCGGAATCGCACTATCGCGCCGCGCTCGCGCTGAACCTGACCGACCAGTATCTGATCGCGGCATTCGCCGAATTCCTGCTCGACCGCGACCGGCCCGGCGAAGCCGCGGCGCTGTTGCGGCCGTGGGAACGCTCGGACGTCCTGTTGCTGCTGCTGGCGCGCGCCGAGCGCGCGCTCGGTGCCGCAGCCGCGGACCGCCACGCGAAAACCCTCGAAGCGCGTTTCGCCGACGCGGCGCGCCGCGGCGAGCGGCTGCACGTGCAGGACGAGGCCCGCTTCCGGCTCGAATTCCGGGGCGATGCCCAGGGCGCGCTGGCGCTGGCGCAGGAGAACTGGTCGCTGCAGAAGGAACCGCGCGACGCGCAGATGCTGCTCGAGGCGGCGCTCGCGGCGCGCGCACCCGCCGCCGCGCGCCCGGCGCTCGACTGGCTTGCGCAATCCGGATTCGAAGATCCGCGCCTGGCGGCACTCGCCTCCGCGCTGGCCCGCCTGCCGCGATGAGACTCGCGCTCGCGCTGCTCGCGTGCCTGCTGCCGCTAGGGTCCTGGGCGCACAAGCCGAGCGACAGTTACCTGTCGCTCGAGCTCGAGGGCATCGAATTGCGCGGCCGCTGGGATATTGCGCTGCGCGACCTCGAATACGCGCTCGCGCTCGACGCCAACGGCGACGGCGCCATCACCTGGGGCGAAGTGCGCCGGCGCCATCCGGATATTGCCGCCTACGCGCTGTCCCGGCTGGAACTGGCCGCCGGCAGCCGCCCCTGCGCGCTCGTTCCTACCGCGCACCAGATCGACAACCACAGCGACGGCGCCTACGCCGTATTGCGGTTCCGCGCCGAATGCGGCGGCGGCGAAATCCGCAGCGTCAAGGTCGGCTACCGGCTGTTCTTCGATCTCGATCCGACGCACCGCGGCCTGCTCAGCGTCAGCCGGGGCAGCAGCACGCGCGCCGCGGTGCTCTCGCCCGAGCAGGCGACGCAGGAGTTCCCGCTGGCGGACGAAGGCTGGCTCGCGCCGTTGCTCGCGTATGCGCGCGAAGGCGTTTGGCACATCTGGATCGGGATCGACCATGTCCTGTTCCTGGTTTCACTCCTGCTGCCTGCCGTGTTCGTCGCGGTCGCCGGCGGCTGGCAGCCCGCGACGCGCTTCAGGCCGGTGTTCTGGGATGTGTTCAAGGTGGTGACGGCGTTTACGCTCGCGCACTCGGTCACGCTATCGCTCGCCGCCCTGGCCGTGATCGAGCTGCCGAGCCGGCTGGTCGAGTCGGCGATCGCACTGTCCGTCGTGCTCGCCGCGCTCAACAACCTCTGGCCGGTCGTGCGGCGCGGCCGTTGGCTGGTGGCGTTCGGCTTCGGTCTGGTCCACGGCTTCGGCTTTGCCAGCGTGCTCGCCGACCTCGGCCTGCCCCGTCACGCGCTGCTTCCGGCGCTGGTGGGGTTCAACCTCGGCGTTGAAGCCGGCCAGCTGCTGATCGTGGCCGCGTTCCTGCCGCTCGCCTACGGCCTGCGGCGCACCTGGCTCTACCGCCGCCTGCTGTTCACCGGCGGCTCGACCGCGATCGCCGGCGTGGCGGCGCTCTGGATGCTCGAGCGCTTGCTCGACATCAAGATCCTCGCGGGTTGAGCCGGCCGGCCCGCCGTGAAGTCCGATAAAATCGTCTTCTCCCCTCAACAAGAATTCCCAGGAGTTCGCATGCCGTACAAGCACATCAAGGTCCCTTCGAGCGGCGACAAGATCAAGGTCAACGCCGATTTTTCGCTCTCGGTGCCCGACCGGCCGATCATCCCCTACATCGAAGGCGACGGCACCGGCGTCGACATCACGCCCGTCATGCTGAAAGTGGTCGACGCGGCAGTGCGCAAGGCCTACGGCGGCAGGAAGCAGATCGTCTGGATGGAAATGTACGCCGGCGAGAAGTCCTGCAAGGTGTACGGCGAGAACGTGTGGCTGCCCGAAGAGACGCTCGCCGCGGCCAGGGAGTACGTGGTCTCGATCAAGGGGCCGCTGACCACGCCGGTCGGCGGCGGCATCCGCTCCATCAACGTGGCGCTGCGCCAGGAGCTCGACCTGTATGTCTGCCTGCGCCCGATCCACTACTTCAAGGGCGTGCCCTCCCCGCTCAAGGAGCCGGAGAAGACCGACATGGTGATCTTCCGCGAGAACGCGGAGGACATCTACGCCGGCATCGAGTGGGCGGCGAAGACACCCGAGGTGCAAAAGCTGATCAGGTACCTGATCGACGAGATGAAGGTGAAGAAGATCCGCTTCCCCGACAGCTCGGCGATCGGCATCAAGCCGGTTTCCATCCAGGGTTCGGAGCGGCTGATCCGCAAGGCCTTTCAGTACGCGATCGACAACGACCGCAAGTCGGTGACCCTGGTGCACAAGGGCAAC
>SCUF01000162.1 GCA_004298325.1 Betaproteobacteria bacterium
GCAGGCTAGTGCAGCGTCTCGCCGGTATTAGGCGGCGAGAGCGAAACGCTCGTCGTTGGCGTTTATGGTGTTTCCAGATGGATTTACGAGGTCACTGGTCCTCGGCATGCCCTGTGCTGCGTCGCGACCCACGTCGAAACCTGGTCGCCCCCGTGTTTCATGCAACAAAACACATTATCTCATATGGGGCCGGAAAACGCGCCTGCAAGGAGCTACCACGCCGCGATGCGGTAGCTGTTGGGCGAGTCGTTGCGGGCTTCGTGCATCGCCGTCTGCGCCTTGGCGACCATCGCCTCGGCGGTGACTTTGATGACGCCGTCGTAGAACGAGATGCCGATGTTCGTGGTCGCCGTGGCTGCAGCGCGGTGATCCGCAAACTCCAGCTGCAATTCCGAGATGAGCTTGTCGGCGATGCCGCTGGCCTGCTGAGTGAGCCCGAGTTCCTCCAGGATGATGGCGAACTCGTCGACGCCGATGCGGGCGATGGTATCGGTGGCGCGGACGCAGCTCTGCAGCCGCTGCGTGACCTCCTTCAGCAAGGCCCGGGCGGCGTCCCTGCTCATGGACTCGTCGATTCCCTTGACCGCTTCGATGCTGACGAAGAGCACGGCCATCAACGAACGGTCGGGCGGCGCGCGGCGCGAACGCGCCATGGCCGTCTGCAAGCGGTCGGTGAATACGGCGCGGTTCGGCAGCCCCGTAGCCTCGTCGCGGCTGGCGCGGCGTTCGATGAACGACTGCGCCTGCTTGCGGCGGGCGATGTTCGTATTGACCCCGATCATGCGCAGCGCCTTGCCCCGGCGATCCCGTTCGACCACCATGCCGGCACTGTGTATCCAGATCCAGTCGCCGCCGGGTGCGCGCACGCGGTGCTCGACTTCGTAGGGCAAGGCGTCGCGACCCAGCGCGCCGCGCAGCCTGCGCCTGACCGCCGCGACGTCGTCGGGGTGCAGCAAGCGGTAAAGGTCCTCGAGGGGCGTCGAGCTTGGCTGCGGCTTTCCGCCCAGCAGAACGGGCCACTGCTCGCTCAGGTCGACCTGTCCCGTCTTCAGGTCGAGGTCCCAGACTGCACTCTTGGAGCTGTCGAGCGCGAGCTTGAGGCGCTGCTCGTGCAGGTAGAGTCTGCGCGCGAGCGGCGCAATGCGCCAGCGCAGGAGGAGGGTTCCCAGCAGCACCACGCCCCCGAGCAGCGCGATCACCAGGTACATCTGCCGCCTCAGCGGAGCATGGAGTTCGGCGGTCTCCATTTGCACCACCAGACCGAGATCCAGGCTGCCGATCGGTGCAAAGGCCGCGATGACGTTGACGTCGCGAGCGTCGCGCAGCAGCGTGACCCCGGTCTCGCCGCGGATGGCGCGCGCGACCGGCAACGTTGCGGAGTAGGTCATGCCGAAGGCCTCGCTCTGCGCGCCCTGAGGGTAGCACTGCAACGCGTTTTCGTGACGGCCGCACACGGCAACGGTGCCCTTGGCCGCAAAGTCGTAGGTGTACTCGGGCGCGGCCGTCAGACTGCGCATCGGCTGCTCGGCCAGCAGCGAACCTATGGCCGCGTCACCGTGCATCAGCGGCAGCCGGAACTGCAGCACGAAACCGTCGTCCCACAGCAGGCTCGCGTGACGGTCGCCGGGCGCGAGTTCGGGCTCCGGCCCGGCGGCAAAGCGGCCTGCCTCGGCCCACGTGCGGCCGGCGGCATCGCGGAAAGCGATGCCGGAAAATCCGTGCAGCAGCAGGCTCTCGGCAGCGGCCCGCAGCTGAACGGCGGACTTTTCGTCTTTCGGCTGCGCCTTCAGGTTGCGCAGCAGCGTCACGTGGGCAGGACTGGCCGCGACCGTGCGCGCCTGCGCCGAGCGCAGTTCTAGGCTGGCACGAAACCGATCGACGCGGCGCTCGAGCGATTCGAGCAGGTGACCGCGTGCGCTGGCGTGGAGCTCGGGCGCGATGATCCCGAAGCCCGCGACCACGGCGACGGTGAGCATGCTCGCGAGCAACGCGCCGGCGCCCAGGCTGATGCGCAGGCCCGCGTCCGCAATCAGCATCCGCGAGCGGTACCAGTCCCTGCGCCGCCAGTCGGCCCACAGCGCGGTGCCGACGAGAACAAAACTGAGAGCGGCCAGCAGCGACATCCTGCCGAAGAGGTAATCTTCGTAGACGAGGTGCAGCCTGAGCATCCAGCCCACCACGCCGATCACGCCCAGGGCGACGACCAGCGTGGTCAGCGCTTGAACCGCCAGTCCGCGCCACAATGCATTCACCCGGTTCATCAGCACGAGCGCGGTGCCGGCGACGACGAGCACTACTGCGCTCGGAATGGACATCCGGCCGGGGTGAGGATCATCAACGGCCGAACTGCGCTGGAGCGATGCCCAATCGATGCTGAGCGGCAAGCCGGTCAGATGCCCGAGCAGCACCAGCGCGCCGATCAGTGCCACGATGCTGCCCGCGAACTGCTGGAACTGCCGATGCGCAGGGGCGGAGAGAACCCATTCTCCCGCCAGCGCCAGCGCGACGAGACCCAGGCACAGCGCCGTGCTGAATACCATCGCGGTCCCGGGATCGCCTTGCAGTACGCGGTCGTCACCGCGGAGCAAGCTCCCCGCGGCCATGGCAGCGAGCACCAGCACGACACAGCCGATCAGGCTCGATGCGCTCGGTCGACGAAGAAGGGGCATGCAATCTCAACCATACCGCACCCTGGCCACTTCAACCACGGCTCGCGGTTCAGAGATGCGCGATCAGGTCCAGCGGTTGCGCGATCACGGCTTCGGCGTTCCAGGTGTGCGGCGCACTGCCCGTGCCGAGATAGCCGTACGCGGCGGCCACCGCCCGCATGCCGGCGGAGTGCGCGGCTTGCACGTCACGCAGGTCGTCTCCGACGTACCAGCATTGCGACGGTTCAAGTACGAGTTCGCGCGCAGCGTGCAGCAACGGGGCCGGGTGGGGCTTGATGTGCGGCGTGGTATCGCCGCACACGACGCAAGCGGCGCGCTGCTCGAGGCCGAGCGCGGCGACGATGCGCGGCGTGAAACGCGACGACTTGTTGGTGACGATGCCCCAGGCCATGCCACGTCCCTCGATCGCCGCCAGCAGCTCGGGGATACCTGCAAACAGCCGCGTGTCGACGCAGACGCGGGCCTCGTAATGATCGAGGAACGCGTCGCGCAGTTGCTCGAAGTGCGCATCCTCCGGCGCCAGGCCGAAGCCGATTTGCAGCAACCCGCACGCCCCGCTGGAGGCGTAGGGCCGCACCGACTCGAGCGGAAGCGCCGCGAGGCCGTGGTCCTTGCGCAGGCGATTCAGCGCGACGCCGAGGTCCGCCACGGTGTCGGCGAGCGTG
The DNA here is from genome assembly GCA_004298325.1 of Betaproteobacteria bacterium. Lineage (GTDB taxonomy): Bacteria > Pseudomonadota > Gammaproteobacteria > Burkholderiales > SG8-39 > 2-02-FULL-66-14. The sequence continues at coordinate 3,335 of SCUF01000162.1, forward strand.
CCGTCGAGATCGAACAGCACGGCGCGGGCGCCGTCCTTGCGGGCGCGGGCGCCGTCGCTGCCGGCGCGCCTAGACATCCTTCGCGCAGCGCAACAGGTAGTTGACGCTGCAGTCGGCGCCCAGGCGGTAGCGCTGCGTCAGCGGGTTGTAGGTCATGCCGGTCAGCTCCACTTCGCGCAGTCCCGCGCCGCGGCACGCGCGCGCCAGCTCGGAGGGCTTGATGAAGCGCGCGTAGTCGTGCGTACCTCTGGGCAGGACCTTGAGCACGTATTCGGCACCGATCACGGCGAACAGGTAGGACTTCGGGTTGCGATTGATGGTGGAGAAAAAAACCTGCCCGCCCGGTTTCGTCAGTTTCGCGCAAGCTGCCACGGTGCTCGCCGGATCGGGAACGTGCTCGAGCAGTTCCATGCACGTGACGACGTCGAAACGGCCGGCCTGCCCGCGCGCCAGCGATTCCGCCGATTCGAGCTCGTAGCGCACGGCGAGGCGGCTTTCGAGCAGGTGCAGCTGCGCCACCTTGAGGGCCCGCTCGGCGAGGTCGATCCCGGTGACGCGGGCGCCCAGCCGCGCCATCGCTTCGCTCAGGATGCCGCCGCCGCAGCCGACGTCGAGGACCTCGCGGCCGTCGAGCGGTGCGTGGCCGGCGATCCACGCCAGCCGCAGGGGATTGATTTCGTGCAGCGGCCGGAATTCGCTCGCGGGGTCCCACCAGCGGTGCGCGAGTTCGCTGAACTTGGCCAGCTCTGCGGGATCGACATTGACTGGGGTCAGAGTAACTTTTCCACTCGTAACAACGCGGCAGGCGGCAATTCTACGAAAGTTACTCCGACCCCGGTGCAAAAAAAAAGCCCCGCCGCAGCGGGGCTTTTTCAGCAGGCGGAAATGCTCAGTTCTTGCGCGTGCCGATAACTTCGATTTCCACGCGGCGGTTCTTGGCGCGACCTTCCCTGGTCTTGTTGCTCGCCACGGGCTGCTTCTCGCCCTTGCCTTCCGTGTAGATCCGGTTCGGCTCCACGCCCTTCGACACGAGGTAGGCCTTGACCGACTCGGCGCGGCGCACCGACAGCT
>SCUF01000163.1 GCA_004298325.1 Betaproteobacteria bacterium
TCGCCTCAAGTACCTGATCAAGTCGGGCGGCGAGAATATCTATCCCGCGGAGATCGAGCAGGTGATCCTCGCCGATCCGCGGGTCGCCGACGCGGTCGTGGTGCGCAAGCCCGATGCCACCTGGGGCGAAGTGCCGGTCGCCTTCGTCGCGCGGCGTGATCCGGGACTGCGCGCGCAGGACATCCTCGAGCGCTGTAGCGAGAACCTCTCCAGCTACAAGCGCCCGAAGGAAGTGCGCTTCGTCGAGCTGGCGGAGTTTCCCCGTTCGACCAGCGGCAAGATCCAGCGCCACGAGCTCGAGAAGCGTCTCCTCGGGTAGTCCGGGCGCCGAGCGCGCGGTCGCAAATCTCGAACCTGCCTGAACCGGGCTTCTTAAGCAGGATCAAATCGCGCTGCGGAACGGCCCGCTACAGTGACCCGATATCGAAACCGTAAAGGGCTCAAATGGAATTCAAGCGGATTGGCGTGGTCGGCGCGGGCACCATGGGCAACGGCATCAGCCAGGCGTTCGCGGCCGCCGGCTTCGAGGTGTCGATGACGGACGTCGCGCAGGCGCAGCTCGACCGGGCACTGGCGGCGATCGGCGGCAGCTACGACCGGCTGGTCAAGAAGGAGAAGATGACCGCCGCACACAAGGCGGAGGCGCTGGGTCGAATCCGGATCTCGACCGAGCTGTCCGCGGTCAAGGCTTGCGACCTCGTCATCGAGGCGGCGACCGAGAATCTCGATCTGAAGCTGAGAATCTTCCGCCAGCTCGACGAACTGGCGCCGGCGGAGGCGGTGATCGCTTCCAACACCTCTTCGATCTCGATCACGCGCCTGGCCGCCGCGACCAAGCGCCCCGAGAAGGTGATCGGCATGCACTTCTTCAACCCGGTGGCGATGATGGCCCTGGTCGAGCTGATCCGTGGGCTGCAGACCTCGGCCGAGACCTATGCCGCGGTCGAAGCCGTGGCGAAGAAAATCGGCAAGCATCCCGTGCAGGTCAGGAACTCGCCCGGCTTCGTCGTCAACCGCATGCTCTGCCCGATGATCAACGAGGCGATCTTCGCGCTCGGCGAGGGCCTCGCGAGCCCCGAGCAGATCGACGAGGCGATGAAGCTCGGCGCCAACCACCCGATCGGACCGCTGGCGCTCGCCGACCTGATCGGGCTCGATGTGGAACTCGCGGTGATGCAAGTGCTGTTCGAGGGCTTCAAGGACCCGAAATACCGTCCTGCGCCGCTGCTCGTGGAGATGGTGGAGGCGGGTTATCTCGGACGCAAGACCGGGCGCGGATTCTTCAGCTACGGCCGGTAATCGCGCCCGCTCGCGGCGGTGGCGCGGTGCGCGCAACCGATGTGCTAGGCTCGAAACGTGAAGCGCAACGACTACCTCGAACGCATCCTCAAGGCGCGGGTCTACGACGTCGCGGTGCAGACGCCGCTCGAGGTGGCGCCGCTCCTTTCGCGCCGTCTGGGCAACCGGTTGCTGCTCAAGCGCGAGGACCTGCAGCCGGTGTTCTCGTTCAAGAACCGCGGCGCCTACAACAAGATGGCGAGCCTGCCGGCGGCGAAACTCGAGCGCGGCGTGATCGCCGCGAGCGCCGGCAACCACGCCCAGGGCGTGGCGCTCGCGGCGCAGAAGCTCGCCTGCCGCGCGGTGATCGTGATGCCGGTGACCACGCCGCGCATCAAGGTGGACGCGGTCGCGGCCCGCGGCGCCGAGGTCGTGCTGCACGGCGATTCGTATTCGGAGGCCTACGCGCACGCGAAGCGCCTGCAGCGCCGCCACGGCCTCGCCTTCGTCCATCCGTACGACGACCCGGAAGTGATCGCGGGACAGGGCACCATCGGCATGGAGATCCTGCGCCAGTCGACGCGTCCGATCCACGCCATCTTCGTGCCGGTGGGCGGCGGCGGCCTGATCGGCGGCATCGCCGCTTACGTCAAGCGGTTGCGGCCCGCGGTGCGCATCATCGGCGTCGAGCCCACCGACGCCGACGCCATGGCGCGCTCGCTCAAGGCAGGCAGGCGCGTGGTGCTCGAGCACGTCGGACTGTTCGCCGACGGGGTTGCGGTGAAGCAGGTCGGGCGGGAAACGTTTCGCCTCGCGCGCGCGCTGGTCGACGAGATGGTGCTGGTGGACACCGACGAGATGTGCGCCGCGATCAAGGACGTGTTCGAGGACACGCGCGTGGTGCTCGAGCCCGCGGGCGCGCTGGCCATCGCCGGCGCCAAGGCCTGGGTCGCCAGGCACGGCGTCAAGGGGCGCACGCTGGTGGCGATCGCCTCGGGCGCGAACACCAACTTCGACCGCCTGCGTTTCGTCGCCGAGCGCGCCGAGGTGGGCGAGCACCGCGAGGCGGTGCTCGCGGTCACGATCCCCGAGGAGCGCGGCAGCTTCCGGCGCTTCTGCAAGGCGATCGGCGGGCGCAACATCACCGAATTCAATTACCGCATGTCGGATCCGCGCCAGGCGCACATCTTCGTCGGCGTCACGGTGCACGACCGCGACGAGACCGC
>SCUF01000164.1 GCA_004298325.1 Betaproteobacteria bacterium
CGCCGATCTCAAGTTCTACGACATTCCGGAGACGGTGCGGCGCGCGGTCGCCAACCTGCGCGGCCGCGGCGTGAGCTTCGCCACGGTGCACGGCGATCGCGCCATCCTGCAGGCGGCGGCCAGGGAAAAGGGCGATGTGAAGATCCTGGCCGTGACCGTGCTGACGAGCCTCGGTGCGGCCGACCTGAAGGAGATGGGTTACGCCGGCGACTTGCAGCAGCTGGTGCGCGCGCGCGCGCGCATCGCGCTGGAGGCCGGCTGCGATGGCGTGATCGCCTCCGGGCACGAGGCGCCGATGCTCAAAGCCGAGTTCGGCGAGCGGCTGCTCGTCGTGACGCCGGGCATCCGCCCCGCGGGCGAGGGCTCGCCAGACGATCAGAAGCGCACGGTGGACGTGGCGCAGGCCTTTGCCAACGGCGCCGACTACATCGTCGTAGGGCGCCCGGTGCGCGACGCGGCCGACCCGCGCGTCGCGGCGCAGACGATTCAGCAGACGATCGCCTCGATCTTTCCCGCCTGAAGCGCCCTAGCGCTGTTGCAGTTCGGCGCGCATGCGCCGCGCCATGATGCGTGCGTAGAGTCCCGGCGCGAAGCGGCTGAGCCAATAGGCCTGCCAGGCGACGCGGCCGACGAGCAGCAGGCGTCGCCTTCGCTCGAGCGCGCGCACGATGCGCTCCGCCACAGCGTCGGGATCGAGCTCGCCGCCCACGATGGTGCGGGGACCCTGCGCCACGCCGCCGTCGGCGCCCAGATGGACGCGCCCGATGCCGGTGGCGATGAAGCTCGGGCAGGCGATGAGGACCTCGACGCCACGGTCCCCGAGTTCCGCGCGCAGGGTGTCGAACAGGCCGTGCAGGGCGTGCTTGCTGGCCGCGTACCCGGCGCGCGCGACGAGCGGCGCAAAGCCCGCGACGCTCGACACCGTAACGATGGCGCCGCGGCGCGCCGCGAGCGCTTCCAGCGCGGCCTGCGTCGCGTTGAGCGCGCCGAAGAAATTCACCTCCATCACGCTACGCAGGACCGCCGGGTCGGTGAGCGCGACCAGGCTGCGGTGGCTGAGGCCCGCGTTGTTGACGAGGACGTCGAGCGCGCCGAAGTGCCCCACGACCGCGCCGACCGCGGCGCGGCACGCCCCGAGCTGCGTGATGTCGCAACGGAGCGTGAACGCGCCCTGCGCCTGCAGCTCGACCAAGCCGCCGTCGTTCACATCGAGCGCGGCGACGCGCGCCCCGCGGCGCAGGAAGGCGCGCGCGAGCGCGCGGCCGAGGCCGCCGGCGGCGCCGGTGATCGCCACGACGCGGCCGTTCAGCTCACGCCGCGCCATGCGCGAGCGCCCATTGCTCGAAAGCTTCGCGCGAGCTGTAGCGCGGCGCGAAGCCGAACTCGTTCCTGAGGCGGGTGTTGTCCAATACGGGCCGGTAGCGCAGGAAATCCACCTGCTCGGGACCGTAGCGCGAGATCTGCAGCGGATGCAGCAACGCGAGTGCCGCTTGCAGCAGCCAGGCCGGGATTTCCAGGCAGGGTTTGCGCAATCGCTCGCCGATCTCCTGGACCGTCATCGCGCCGTCCCCGGCGAGGTTGTAGATGCCGGGCCGGTCGCTCGCGATCGCCTGCACGAGGCATTCCACCACGTCGCCATCCCACACGAAGCTGAACGGGCTTGCGGCACCGCGGATCGCAATAAGGCGCGGCTTTTCGAACAGCGCGGTGATCTGGTTGTCCGTCTTCGCGCCGATCACCGTGCAGACGCGGAACACGAACTGCGCGAGCTGCGGATGGGTCGTCCGAACGCGCGCGAGCAGCTCCTCGACCTGGCGCTTGTGGTCTGCGTAGGCGAACTCGCGGTTGCCGCGCAGCGGCCAGTCCTCCGTAATGAGAGGCGGGTTGTCGGGGTGATAGCCGTAGGCAGCGCCGCTCGAGGTGACGACGATCCGGCCCACACCCGCCGCGGCGCAGGCATCGAGCACGCTCTGTGTGCCCAGGACTTCGATGCAATGCAACGTCTCGCGCGCCATGCCGGGCGGCGGATCGACGACCGCGGCAAGGTGCACGACGGCGTCCGGCTTTGCATCGCGGATCGCCGCCGCGGTCTCGGGACCGCAAACGTCCGCCGTCACGTATTCGACGCCGGCGATGCGGCGCACCGATTCAATTGGACGGACGTCGAGCGCGTGGACGCATCCGGCGTTGCTGGCCTTGGCCAATCGCTCCACGAGAAGCGACCCCACATAGCCGCCCGCGCCGGTGACGAGAACGCTCACGCAGGCGCCGGGGCCCGGCGCGACCACCAGGTGGCGGCGGTGAGACCGGAAATCAGGTGCCAGACGCCCCACCAGGCCGTAACGATCGCCATGCCGCCGAGGCCGTCGAAGAAGTTGAAGATCAGGATCAGGCCGAGGCCCGAGTTCTGGATGCCGACCTCGACCGAGACCGCGCGCCGGTCGCGCTCGGGCAGGCCGGCGGCGCGCGCCGCCCAGTAGCCGGTGAGAAGCGCGAGCGCGTTGTGCAGGAACACTGCGAACACGACATAGCCCACGTAGTCGAGGAAATAGCGCCAGTTCGCGGCGAGCGCGCCGATCACGAAAAGACCCAGCGCCACGAGCCCGAACCATCGCATCGGCCTTCGCAGCCGCGCGGCCAGCCGCGGCATGCGGTGCGAGACGGCGAGGCCCGCGGCCATCGGCACGCCGAGGAGCAGCAGCACCGCGATAATCATCTCGACCGGGTTGAGCGCGACTTGGCGCAGGATCTGCGCCCCCTGCGGGTGCAATCCGCCCCAGAACGAGAGGTTGAGCGGCGTCATGAGGATCGCGGCCAGCGTCGAAATCGCGGTCATCGTCACCGAGAGCGGCGTGTTGCCGCGCGCATGGTGGGTGAGGAAGTTGGAGACGTTGCCGCCCGGGCAGGCCGCCACCAGGATCATGCCGAGGGCGATGCTCGGCGCGGGCCGGATCGCGAGCACCAGGAGATAGGTGAACGCGGGCAGGAGCACGAACTGCCCCAGCAGGCCGATGAGCGTCGCCCTCGGCAGCGTCAGCACGCCGCGGAAGTCGGCGAGCTTGAGATCGAGCGCGACGCCGAACATCACGAAACCGAGGATCGCGTTCAGGAGCCCCAGCGACTGCGGGTTGAAGTTGAGCCGGACGAGGTCGACTTCGGCCACGCGCTATCGCCCCGAGGGCTCCTCGTGCATCTTCTTGAAGTGGATCAGGCCAGGCGCCCACAGGTGCTTCACGGGATCGACGTCGACGTGCACCACCGCGCAGCGCCCCGCGTCGCGCGCGCGCTCCAGCGCGCCGCGCAGCAGCGCCGGATCTGCCACGCGCTCGCCGTGCGCGCCCATCGCCTCGGCCAGCTTGTCGAAGGCGATCTCGCCGAGGTCGGCCTTGATCGTCTCCTCGGGTCCGAGCGATTTCATGATCAGCGTCTTCCAGGGGCGCAGCATGAACTGCTGGTTCATCTTCACCATGCCCCACTGCTTGTCGCAGAGCACGACGAAGACCACCGGCAGCCGGTTGCGGATCGCGGTCTCGATCTCCTGCGGATGAAAGCCCATCGCGCCGTCGCCCGTGATGCACACTACGCGCTGGCCCGGCCGCGCCACCGCGGCGCCGAGCGCCTGCGCGACGCCCGCGCCGAGCATGCCGAACTTGAAGGTCGAAAGCAGCGTATTCGGCACGCGCACTTTCGAATAGAACATCGCCCACACCGCCGCGTTGCCGCCGTCGGCCACCTGCACCGTGTCCGGCGAGAACACCTCGTTGCAGGCGCGCGCCACGTGCGCCGGGTTCATCGGCGCCTGGCGCTCGGCGAGCGCGCGGTCCCAGCGCTCGCGGTCGCGCCGCATCTGATCGCGATAGCGCGCGAGCGCCTCGCGCCGCGGCGCCGGATCGCCCGCGCCGCGGCGCTCGAGCTCCGCCGCGAGCGCGGCGAGAAAGAGTTTCGCGTCGGCGAGCACGCCGAGCGCGGCGGGGCGGTGCTGGCCGATCGCCTCGCCGTCGATGTCCACCTGCACGGTCGGTTGTTCGGCGGCCCGGCGCCAGTAGGGCGGCTTGCCCCAGCCGTCGGTCTCGCCGACGCGCGCGCCGACGATCAGCGCCGCGTCGGCGTCGTTGCGCACGCGGTGGCAGAGCTTGACGTGCACCATGGGGATCGCGAGCGGCGAATCTTCCGACAGCGCGCCACGCGCCGCCCAGCTGGTGGTCACCGGCGCGTGCAACAGCTCCGCCACGCGTGCCAGTTCCTCGAAAGCGCCGGCGTGGATCACGCCGCTGCCGGCGTGGATCAGCGGCAGGCGCGAAGTGGCGAGGATTTCGGCCGTGCGCCTTAAGGCCTCGGCGGACGGGGCCGTAGCGTGGACGCGGCGGTATTCGTGCGCCGTCAGGAAGTCGACATCGGCCCTGATGCGGCTGTTCATGATCGATTCGGGCACGTCCACGTGCACCACGCCGGGCCGGCCTTCCCAGCTCTTGCGCAAGGCGCGGCGCACGATCTCCGGGAGGCGATCGAACGCGGGCACGGCGCAGCTCCACTTGGCGAGCCTCGCGATCGTGCCCTGCTGGTCGAAGCACTGGTAGGTGCCGACGCGGTCCGGGTACATGACGCCGGGGCGGCGCGCGCTCGTCACCGCGAGCACGCGATTGCCCTCGGCCTGCTCGACCGCGAGTCCCGGCAGGAGGTTCGCCACGCCGGGTCCGTTGCTCGCCATGCACACGCCCAGGCGCCCGCTGAGGCGCGCGTAGGCGCCCGCCATGTGCGCGGCGCTGGTCTCGTGGCGCGGCGTCACGATCTCGATGCCAAGGCGGTGCAGCGCCGAGTAGAAGCCGAAGTAGGTGCCGTCGATGATGCCGAAGACCTTTTCGACGCGCTCGGCCTGCAGCATGCGGGCGATGACCTCGCCCCCCGTGGTATCCGCCATTGTTGTTGTCCCCCCCCTGAGCGAAGCGCATCTTCTCATACGGGCGCCGCGCTTGACCGGCGCGGCGCGCTTGCCCATGCTCCGCCGTTGATCATGGATCAAGTCCTGCAGGCGCTCGCCGGCATCGCCGGAGTGCTCGCGCTGGCGTGGCTCGCGAGCGAAAAGCGCGCCGCCGTGCCGTGGCGCGCCGTGGGCTCGGGTCTCGCGTTGCAGCTCGCGCTCGCGGTGCTGCTGCTCAGGCTGCCTTACGCCAAGGAGGCGTTCCTCGCGCTGAACGAGGCGCTGCTGGCGCTCGAACAGGCGACCCAGGCGGGCACCGCGCTCGTCTTCGGCTACCTCGGCGGCGGCCCGTTGCCGTTCGCGGCCTCCGATCCGGCGGCGAGCTTCATCCTCGCCTTTCGCGCGCTGCCGATCGTGCTGGTGGTGAGCGCGCTCTCGGCGCTGCTCTATTACTGGCGCGTGCTGCCGGCGCTGGTGCGCGCGATCTCGTGGCTCCTCGAGCGCACGATGGGCGTCGGCGGTGTGGTGGGGCTCGCAACCGCGGCGAACGTGTTCGTCGGCATGGTCGAGGCGCCGCTGGTGGTGAAGCCCTGGCTCGCGCGCGTCTCGCGCGGCGAACTCTTCGCCATCATGGCCTGCGGCATGGCCTCGATCGCGGGCACGGTGCTGTTTCTCTACGCGAGCATCCTCGGGCGCACCATGCCCGACGCGGTGGCGCACCTGCTGATCGCCTCCATCGTGTCGGCGCCGGCGGCGCTCGCGATCTCCTTTCTCATGGTGCCGCCGGAGGGCGAGGCGAGCGGCGGCCGGCTGGAGCTGAAGTCCGAGGCCGAAAGCAGCATGGACGCGCTCACGCGCGGCACGCTCGAGGGCGCGCAGCTGCTCGTCAACATCATCGCCATGCTGGTGGTGTTCGTCGCGCTCGTGACGCTGGTGAACCTCGGACTCGAGTGGCTGCCCCACGGGGGCAGGGCACCGTACACGCTGCAAGGGCTGCTCGGCTGGGTGCTGGCGCCGCTGGCGTGGCTGGCGGGCGTGCCGTGGGCCGAGGCGCAGGCGGGCGGGATGCTGCTGGGCACCAAGACCGTGCTGAACGAGCTCGTGGCGTACATCGAGCTCTCCAGGATGACTGAATTATCCGAGCGCAGCCGGCTGCTGCTGACCTACGCGCTCTGCGGCTTCGCCAACTTCGGCTCGCTCGGCATCATGATCGGCGGCCTGAGCACGATGTGCCCCGAGCGGCGCGGCGAGATCGTCGCGCTCGGCCTGAAGTCGATCGCAGCGGGAACGCTCGCCACCTGCCTCACCGCGGCGAGCATCGGACTGGTGGTGTGACATGGGCTCGGGCGGCGGCGGACCCTCCAACTTCTTCCTCATCCTCGGCATCGTGATCAACGTCACGCTGACCGGGCTCGCGATCTGGTGGCTGCTCAGGCAGGGCGTGAAGAAGGACCCGCCGAAGGACGGGCCGCCGAAGGATCAGCCCTGAACGAAGCCGATCCGGCGCTTGGGCGGCGGCTCGGGCGGGGCGGCGAGCTGGCGGATTGCGGCGAGGATTTCGGTGATCGAGCGGTCGTGCGTGCCGACTTTTCGTTCCAGTTCGTCGAGCCGCAGCCGCGCGAGGTGGTCACGCTTTGCAACCACCTCCCTTTTCTCCTACTCGTTGAGCTGAAACACGAAATCACCCGGGAATCGCTCCCGATTGCGCCTGACCTGCTGGTTCAGGCGCTTCGTGCTGACACCGTACAACGTCGCCAGGTCGGCGTCGAGAACGACGCGAAGACCGCGCAGTGTGAGGATGCGCCCGGCGATTGATTCAACCGGTTCCATTGCGCGCTCCGTCCTGCGTCAGCCGGTCAAGCGGACTCGCCACGCCGCGCCCGCCCTTATTGAGCACGTGGGTGTAGATCATGGTGGTCGAGACCTCGGCGTGGCCGAGCAGCTCCTGCACCGTGCGGATGTCGTAGCCGCCTTCGAGCAGGTGCGTGGCGAACGAGTGGCGCAGCGTGTGGCACGTCACCGGCTTTACGATGCGCGCCGCGCGTGCCGCCGCCTTCACCGCCCGACCCAGAGTGTCGGGAAACACGTGGTGGCGCCGGGTGACACCCGAGTCGGGATCTGCCGAAAGCGCGCCCGAAGGAAAAATGAATTGCCAGCCCCAGTCGCGCCCGGCATTCGGGTACTTGCGCGAAAGCGCGTGTGGCAGCGCCACCTCGCCATGACCCGCCGCCAAGTCCCGCTGGTGAACCATGCGCACGCGGCCCAGGTGCGCCTGCAGCGGCTGCACCGTCTGCTCGGGCAGCATCGTCACGCGGTCCTTCCCGCCCTTGCCGTCGCGCACGACGATCTGTCGGTACGCGAAATCCACGTCCTTCACGCGCAGCTGCAGGCACTCGATCTGCCGCAGCCCGGCACCATACAGCAGGCTCGCCATCAGCCACTTCGCGCCCTGCAGTTGCGCGAGCAGCCGTTCGACCTCCGCCCGCGAAAGCACGACCGGCGCGCGCACCGGGCGCTTCGCGCGCACGAGTTCAGTGAACCAGGGCAGGTTCTGCCCGAGTACCTCCTTGTAGAGGAAGAGAAGTGCTGAGAGCGCCTGATTCTGAGTGGCGGCCGCGACTTCGCGTTCGGTGGCAAGCCAGGACAGGAATGCCTCGACTTTGGTAGCACCCAGCTCCGACGGATGTCGTAATCCGTTGTGCCGGATGAACCAGCGGATCCAGAACCAGTACGTTTGCTCCGTGCGCCGGCTGTAATTGCGCCGCCGCATCGCCTCGCGGAATAGCACGCGCAGACGCGGGCGAGCCGGTGGGTCTGTGGAGATCGTCGCGGAATCAGCGTCTTGCGCCATTCCTGCGGCCTATCGCGGGTGCTGGGTATCCATACAGTACCGCAACGCGTTGATTCGAGAGGCAGTTGACGCCGGCACCGGGAAAACGGGACTAAGATAGACGGCGAAACTTCTAATGATTGAACGTTAGGCATCACATGAAATACAGCGACGGCTCGGACGTCAGATTGGGCGACGTGGTCAATGTGCCCGTGCCTAGTGGCGCAGCGAAGGCGCGGGTCGTCATGTTGGGTGAGACCTACGAACATCTCGATATCGACCCTAGCTTCGTCACCTGGGTCAAGAAAGACAAGGTGCTGGAACCGACGTCGATCGTAGTCGAGTGGTTAGGTGCCAATCCCCTCGCGCACGACGATCCGCGGTATGCACCCGTCGGCAACTACATGTTCTCCCCGTTGGACGAGTGGGTGACGCGTGATGCCTAACAGCGCGTTGTTGACCGACGCCAAGCTTCCCCCGATTTAGTTGACACCTCGGCCTAACAGGCTGGAGGTGGAAAGTGGCAAAGGCAGGACCACGGAAGATTGCGAAGTACGGAGAGAAATTCAAGGCGACGGCGGT
>SCUF01000165.1 GCA_004298325.1 Betaproteobacteria bacterium
GCGCGCCGCGTGCAGCCGGTCCGGGTCGACGACTTCGAGCTGCTCGGCGAGGAAGGACTCCGAGGGCAGCGCGAGCGCCTCGGCAATGAACGCCGGGTCGCCGTCCTGCAACAGCCGCTGCACGGCGAGCAAAAACGCGGGCGAGGGCTCGCCGTCCTGTCTCAGGACGATGTCGCTCGCCAGCCGCTGCCCCGCCTCCCAGCGGCTGAAGGGGTCATCGTCGTGCGCGAGCAGGTGCACCAGCTCGGTCTCGGTGTAGGGATAGTTCAGGATCACCGGCGCCGAGAAGCCGCGCAGCAGCGAGGGGACCGGCTTTTCCTCAAGTCCCTCGAAAACGTACGCCTGCTCGCGCTGCGTGACCGGCAGCACGGTCTCGTGGTGGCCGACCCTGACCGCGAGCGGAATGTGGAACGGCGGCTCCATCGACTGGCGCACGCGCAGCGTAAAGCGGCCCGCCGCGTAATCGCCCGAGCAATCGAGCACCGGCGTCCCGGCGATGTCGTACCAGCGCTTGAGCTGCGCCAGGTCGACCCCCGAGGCATCCTGCATCGCCTGCACGAAATCGTCGCAGGTCACCGCCTGGCCGTCGTGGCGCTGGAAGTACAGGCGCATGCCGGCCTGGAATTTCTCCTCGCCCAGCAGCGTGTGCTGCATGCGAACGACTTCCGCGCCCTTTTCGTACACCGTCAGGGTGTAGAAGTTGCGGATCTCCATGTACGATTGCGGCCGCACCGGGTGCGCCATCGGCCCGGCATCCTCGGGGAACTGTCCGGCGCGCAGCAGGCGCACTTCCTGGATGCGCGCCACGCCGCGCGAATAGCTGTCGGCGCCGTATTCCTGGTCGCGGAACACGGTCAGGCCTTCCTTGAGCGAAAGCTGGAACCAGTCGCGGCAGGTGACGCGGTTGCCGGTCCAGTTGTGGCAGTACTCGTGCGCCACGACGCGGTCGATGGCGAGGAAATCGTGGTCCGTGGCGAGCTCGGGCCGCGCCAGCACGAACTTGGCATTGAAGATGTTGAGGCCCTTGTTCTCCATGGCGCCGGAATTGAAGTCACCCACCGCGACGATCTTGTAATGGTCGAGGTCGAGCTCGAGGCCGAAGCGCTGCTTGTCCCAGCGCATCGCTCGCTTGAGGCAATCCATCGCCCAGTGCGCCTGGCCGAGCCTGCCCGGCTCGACGTACACCGCGAGCTGCTTCTGCCCGCCCGAGCGCGAGATGAACGTATCCTCGAGCACCTCGAGCTTCGCGGCAACCAGCGCGAACAGGTACGAAGGCTTGGGAAAGGGATCCTCGAAGGTGGCGAAATGCCGCCCGCCCGGTTCATCGCCCGAGGCGCTCAGATTGCCGTTCGACAGCAGCACCGGGTAGCGTGCCTTGTCGGCGTGCACCGTGGTGCGGTAGCGCGCCATCACGTCCGGACGGTCGATGAACCACGTGATGCGGCGAAAGCCCTCGGCCTCGCACTGCGTCACGAAGCCGCTCGCCGAGGCATACAGACCCTCGAGGCGGGTGTTGTTCTGGGGCACGATGCGCGACACGGTTTGCAGCGTGAATGCCGCGGGCACGTCGGGGATCACCAGGCGCTCGGCATTGAGCGAATAGCGGTTCGCTCTCAGCAGCACGCCGTCCAGCGCGACCGCGGCGAGCTGCAGCTCATCGCCGTCGAGCGCCAGCGGTGCGCGCGGCTCGGTGCTTGCCGGGTTGCGCCGGATCTCGAGGCGCGCCTTGACGAGCGCGTCGGCATCGCGGAGGTCGACGTCGAGCGCGACGCGCTCGATCAGGAAGGCGGGCGGGGCGTAGTCCTTGAGATGGATCGTCGTGGGCTGGGGTTCGCGCATCGTGTCATTCTAGCGAACGGTGTGCTATTTTTGCGCGGCACAGGGAGGCATCCGGGATGAATACCCCGCAGCGACGCGCGGTGCTGGCCGCGCTGCTCGCACTGCTCGCCGCAGGCTGCGCGACGCAGCGTGGCGATCCGCTGGCCAGGATCGAGCACGTGGTCGTGATCTACGCCGAGAACCGCAGCTTCGACCACCTCTACGGCCTGTTTCCGGGCGCCGAGGGCATCGCGCAGGCGAGCGCGGAGCAGAAGACGCAACTCGACCATGACGGCACGCCGCTGCCGCATCTGCCGCCGGTGTACGACCATGGCAAGCCGAGCGCGAAGTTTGCGCAGAAACTGCCGAACGGGCCGTTCCGGATCGATGCGCCGCCGGTCAACGGCCGCATGGACGAGGTGCTGCCGAGTCCCTGGCACCTCTACTACCAGAACATCGAGCAGATCAACGGCGGCCGCAACAACCAGTTCGCCGCGATGAGCAACGTCGGCGGCTGGGTCATGGGCTATTTCGACGGCTCGAAGATGAAGCTGTGGCAATGGGCCCGGGAATACACGCTGGCGGATCATTTCTTCCAGGCCGCATTCGGCGGCTCGTACCTCAACCACCAGTGGCTGGTGTGCGCCTGCACGCCCGCCGACCCGGGCGCGCCCGCCGGCGCGCGGGCGCAGCTGGAAGCCGACGGCAAGCTGAAGAAGCGGCCGAACTCGCCCAAATCGGTGCTGCAGGGACCGCCGGCGGTGTTCGACGGGCGTGCCTCGCCGGACGGATTCCTCGTCAATACGTCGCAGCCCGCGTACCAGCCGAGCGGCATTCCGCCCGCGGCGGCAGGCAGCCCCGAGCTGGCCGACCCGGCGCGCTCTCCGGCGCCGGCGTTCAGGGAGCGCACCATCGGCGACACGCTTTCCGCGAAGGGCGTGGCGTGGATCTGGTACTCGGGCGCCTGGAACGCGGCCAATGCCGATGGCAAGCGCGATCCGAAGGCCAGGCGCGCGGTGATCTACAACCGCGATCCGGGCAGCCCGATCTTCCAGCCGCATCACCAGCCGTTCAATTACTACGCGCGCTTTGCGCCGGGGACGCCGGATCGCGCCCGGCACCTGAAGGACCTTGCCGACCTGGAGCGCGACATCGCGCAGGGTACGCTGCCGCAGGTGGCGTTCTATAAGCCGGCCGGGCGCGTCAACGAGCATCCGAGCTACACCGATCTTGCGAGCGGCGACGAACATCTGCACGACCTGCTGACGCGGCTCCGGAACAGCCCGCAATGGCCGAAGATGGCGGTGATCGTGACCTACGACGAGAACGGCGGCTTCTGGGACCACATGCCGCCGCCGACCGGACCCGGCTGGGGCGACCGCTGGGGACCCGGCACGCGTATCCCCGCGCTGATCATTTCACCGCATGCCAGGCGCGGCCACGTCGACAAGACGCCCTACGACACGACCTCGATCCTCAAGTTCATCACGCGGCGCTTCGGCCTGGAGCCGCTGCCCGGCGTGCGCGCCAGAGCCGGCGACCTGAGCCAGGCCTTCGAGTGAGCGCTTCAGCGGGGGCGCACGGCCGGGTGGTTCTTCTCGTTCATGCGCTTGATCAGGCCTTCGACGCCTGACTGGCGCATGACCTGGTCGAATTCGGCGCGATAGGTGAGCACCAGGCTGACGTTTTCGACCACGATGTCGTAGATCTTCCAGCCCTCGGCGGTCTTGCGCATCGAGTATTCGACGGCCACCGGCGGCTTGCCGGGGCTGAAATACTGGTTGCGCACCGTGACGTCGGTATCGGCGGGTGCCATTTTCACCGGCAGCACGCGCAGCGTCTGCCCGCGGTAAACGTCGATGGCATTCGAGTAGATGCGCACCAGCATGGCGCGGAATTCGTTGACCAGCCGATCCTGCTGCTGTGGCGTCGCCGAATTCCACGACCGGCCGACGGCGAGACGCGCCGCCTCACGGAAATCGACGTGCGGCAGGATCTTCTGCTCGGCCAGGGCGAGCGCTTTCTCGCGATCACCCGCCTGCAGGTCCTTGTCGCTGCGCACCGTCTGCAGCACGTCGTCGGTGATCTTGCGCACCAGCGCCTCGGGCGTCAGTTGCGTTTGCGCCAGGGCCGGAAGGGATGCGAGCGCGATGAGGAAGCCGAGGATGCGGCCAAGGTTCATGCCAAGCCTTTCTGGAAGCGATGGGAAATTTGCAGCGTTGGACAACCCTAACGCCTGCAGGGTTCCTGCCGATGACAAGGGTACTGCGGAATCCATCGAGGCGTCACGCCGGCGAGCGCTCGCGCAGGAATTCGGTCAGTGCGCGCGAGGTGTGCGTGTCGCCGCCGGCGGCCGACTCGGGAACGCCCTGAAACACGATGCGGCCACCCTGGTCACCGCCTTCCGGGCCGAGGTCGATCAGCCAGTCGGCCTCGGCAATGACGTCGAGGTTGTGCTCGATGACGACGACGGTATTGCCCGCGTCGACCAGCCGGTGGAGGACGCGCAGGAGCTTCTCCACGTCGGCCATGTGCAGGCCCACGGTCGGTTCGTCGAGGACGTAAAGCGTGCTGGATGCACTCACGGCCTTCTCGCCTCGCCGGCGAGCCGGCGAGGCGAGATCCGAACGAACCTTGGCGAGCTCGGTCACGAGCTTGATGCGCTGGGCCTCGCCCCCCGACAGGGTGGGGCTCTGCTGCCCGAGCGTGAGATAGCCGAGACCGACGTCCTGCAGCAGCCGCAGCGCGTGGTGGATTGCGGGATGCGCGCCAAAAAACTCCACGGCCTCGTCCACATTCATCGCCAGCACCTCGCCGGCGCTGCGGCCGCGCAGGCGCACCGCCAGGGTCTCGGCGTTGAAGCGCTGGCCGCGGCAGGCCTCGCACAGCACGCGCACGTCGGGCAGGAAGCTCATCTCGATCTTCTTGATGCCCTGGCCCTGGCAGGCGTCGCAGCGCCCGCCCTGCGTGTTGAACGAAAACCGGCTCGCGCTCCAGCCGCGCATGCGCGCCTCGGCGGTGTCCGCGAACAGCCTGCGAGCGGCATCCCAGAATCCCACGTAAGTGGCAGGACAGGAGCGCGGTGTCTTGCCGATCGGGGCCTGGTCCACCTCGAGCACACGCGCGACGCCTTCGCGGCCGGCGACCGACTTGCAGCCGACGCTGCCGCCCGAGGCGAGGCTGGCGTAGAGCACATCGCGCGCCAGCGTCGACTTGCCGGAACCGGAGACGCCCGTGATCACGCTCAGGCGGCCCAGCGGCACGCGCGCATCGACGCTCCGCAGGTTGTGCAGGCTGGCGCCGTTGAGCCGCAGCGAGGGCGTGCTGCGATTCACATCGCGTCGCGGCTGCAGCGGATGCCGCAGCGGCTGCGCGAGGAACCGGCCGGTGATCGAATCCGGGGCGTGCCGCAGATCCTCGGCCGTGCCCGCGGCGACCACGTGCCCCCCGAGGCGGCCCGCGCCCGGACCGAGATCGATGACGTGATGGGCGCGCCGGATCGTTTCCTCGTCGTGCTCGACCACGACCAGCGTGTTGCCCTTGGCCTCGAGCCGCTCGAGCACGTCGAGCAGGATGCGGTTATCGCGGTGATGCAGGCCGATGGTCGGCTCGTCGAGCACGTAGC
>SCUF01000166.1 GCA_004298325.1 Betaproteobacteria bacterium
CACTAACTGATTGACGGTAGGCATGTTTTTGCGATTCCAGAAACGAACCGGGCGGCCACGCTCGAATCTCCGTAGCCGCCCTGGCGCTAAAAAAGAGGCGGAATTATAGGGAGTTTTGCGCCGCAGCGTCAACCTTTTCCGGGTGCTGTGGAATGTCCTCGCGCATGCCGCCGCCTCGGGCACCGCGTGCGCGAGGCGGTCAGCCCACCAGCTCGTCTAGCGGCGCCGGTGCCCGCACCCCAAAGCCCTGCGCATAACCGACCCCGGCGGCGCGCAGCTGCTCGAGCGGCTCGCGCGATTCAACGCTCTCGCCGATCACCGCCACGCCCGTCGCATCGCCGACCACGACGATCGCGTTCAGCTTGGCGCGCGCCATGTCGCTGCTGCCGAGCTTGCGCACGATCACGCCGTCAACCTTGACGTAATCTGCGCGCAGCAGCGCCAGCGGCGCAAACGACACCGCACGGCGGCCAAACCCGTCGATCAGCATGCCGCACCCGACCTCCTTGAGCGCCACGGCGAAGCGGGCTGCGACCGCCGGGCGCGCCAGCGCATCCTTCTCGTCCACCTCGAATACGAGCGCGTCGGCCTGGACGCCCGAACGCTGCAGCTCGCTGCCGATGAACGACGCAAACCCCAGATCCTCCAGCGTCTGCTCCGAGACGTTGACGCTCAGGCGGCGCAAGCGCGCGCCGCTCGCCAAGTGTTCGATCGCGCGACGCACAATCCACGCATCGAGATCGCGCATCATGTGAAAGTGCTCGAACACCGGGAGAAACTCGCCCGGCGGCAGGAGCGCGCGCTCCTCCTCGCGCAGGCGCACCAGCACTTCGGCAAACGTGGCGCTCTCCGGTCCGCGCAAAGCCACAACGGGTTGCGCGTAGGCGACGAGTTCATTGTGCTCGAGCGCGCGCCGCAGACGGGCGACCGGATCGTCCCAGCCCGCGAGCTGCCGGTCCATTTCCTCCAGAAATCGACTGTCCCGCGCCACCGGCACATGGCTGCTCATCGAGACGATTCTAACCGTTAAGATTCAAGGGTTGCCCGCGCACGGCGACGCGGCCGCGCGCCTTTCGCTGATCGGATGCGGGCCGCCAACGCAAGTCTGGAGACCGACATGACTGCCATTCGAGTTCTTGCATTGCTCGCGTCCGTGAGCCTCGCGCCTTCCGCGCACGCCGAGGACGGCACCGTTGCGTTTCGCAACCTGGCCCCTGAGACCGCCCTGGCCGCCGCGCAGGCCGCCATCAAGAAATGCCGCGATTCCGGCTGGCAGGTCGCGGTCGCGTTGGTGGACCGGTCCGGTGTGGTCCAAGTGATGCTCCGCGACCGCTTCGCCGGCCCCCATACGCCGGGCACGGCATCGGGCAAAGCCTGGACCGCGGTGAGCTTTCGCACCGCCACCTCCGAGCTTGCCCGTCTCACCCAACCCGGTCAGCCGCAAAGCGGCGTCCGCCATCTGCCGCGGGTCGTCGCACTCGGAGGGGGCCTGACGATCGAGGCGCAGGGGTCGATCGTCGGGGGCATCGGCGTCTCGGGGGCGCCGGCCGGGGAAGCCGACGATACCTGCGCGCGCGCCGGCATCGACGCGATTCGCGACCGGATCGAGTTCTGATGGACCCGCTCGCGTTCGATTTCTATTGGGAAGACTTTCCGGTCGGGCAGGTGCGCGCCATGGGCCGGCACCGCTTTACCGAGGACGAGATCGTCGCCTTTGCGCGCCAGTACGACCGGCAGCGCTTTCACCTCGACCCCGAAAGCGCGCGCGACACCGTGTTCGGCGGGCTGATCGCGAGCGGCTGGCACACCTGCGCGGTCGCGATGCGTGGCATGTGCGATGCGTACCTCAGCCGCTCGGCCTGCCTCGGCTCACCCGGACTCGACAACCTGCAGTGGCTCAAGCCCGTGCGACCCGGCGATGAAATCGCTTTTCGCGCCAGAGTCCTCGAGTCGCGCCCGTCGACCAGCAAGCCCGACCTCGGTCTGACGAAGTTTCTGTGGGACGCCGTCAATGGCGCCGGCGAGCAGGTACTCGCCATGGAAGGCTGGCAGCTTTTTGCGCGCCGCAAGCCCGGCGCCGACGCGTCCGCACGATGAGCGCGCCGGATACGCTGCTGTACTGGGAGGACTTTGCGCCCGGCGAGGTATTGGAAATCGGCCGCCATACGTTCACCGAGGAGGAGATCATCGCCTTTGCGGTGCAGTTCGACCCGCAGCCGTTCCACACCGACCCGGAAGCCGCGCGCGGCACTTTCTATGGCGGCCTGATCGCCAGCGGCTGGCACACCTGCGCCGTCGGCATGCGCCTGATGGTGCAGTCCTACATCGGCCACGCTGCAAGCGCCGGTTCGCCGGGCGTGGAGAACATCCGCTGGCTCGGCCCGGTGCGGCCCGGCGACACCATCACCTACCGCCGCGTGGTCTTGGAGACGCGACCCTCGGGCAGCCGACCCGGCATCGGCCTGGTGCGCTCGCGCACCGAGGCCCTCAACCAGCACGGCGAGACGGTGATGACGATGGAGGGCTGGGGCATGTTCCGCCGCAGGCCCGCGCAGTGAAAACGCGCGCGCCGGCGCGTCATCGCCGGGTCAGTGGTAGCGGTCGACGCCGGCGAATGCGATGAACAACCGCGCCACGGCGTACGCAAGCCAGATGCGCGCCCGCAGCCAGAGGGGCTTGTGCTTCCACTGCCGCGACGGCACCGGTTGCGCGCCGCGCTGCATCGCCTCCAGCAGGCTCGCGCGCAGCTCGGCGGCGAACGCCGCATCGTCCACGAAGACATTCGCCTCGCGTGCGAGTAGCAGGCTGAACGGGTCGATGTTGGATGAGCCGACGCAGGCCTGCCGGCCGTCGAACACCGCGACCTTGGCGTGCAGGAAGCTGCGGTGGTACTCCTGGATCTCGATGCCGGCGTCGAGGAACGACCCGTAGAGCGCGCGCGATGCGTAGTGCAGCAGCACATACTCGACGCGTCCCTGCAGCAGCAATGTGACGCGCACGCCACGCGCCGCGGCCTGTGCGATGGCGTGGCGAAAACGCCGTCCCGGAAAGAAATACGAGTTCGCGATCAGCACTTCCTTGCGCGCACCCGCAATCAGGCCGAGATAGGCCTCCTCGATGTCGCGCCGGTGGCGCACGTTGTCGCGCACCACCAGCGCCGCTCGCTGGTTTTCGGCGCAGGGCGCGCTCCGCACGGGAGCCCGAGGATTGCGCCCGAGCAGGCGGTCGAGCCCGGGCCAGCGGCTGCGCAAGTTCGCCCAGGCAACACGCGACCACAGGCGCACGGCGGCCTCGCGCACGTGGTCCACGAGCGGCCCCTCGATCTTCACCGCATAGTCATAGCGTGGCGGCGTTTGATTGGGGGTGTCGTAGTCGTCGATGATATTGATGCCGCCGACGAACGCCACCACGCCGTCGACGCAGGCGATCTTGCGGTGCAGGCGGCGCAGGCGGTTGCGGCGCAGCGTCCACGGGCTGATGTTGGGCCGAAACACCAGTACGTGCGCGCCGGCCTCGCCCAGCATCACGTGGAAGCGGGGCGCGATGTCGCGCGCGCCGAACCCGTCGAGCAGCAGATGCACGGCGACCCCGCGCGCCGCAGCGCGCGCGAGAGCGTCGGCCACGAGGCTTCCGGTTTCGTCATCGGCAAAGATATAGGTCTCGAGGAATACCTCCGTTGCGGCGGCGTCGATCGCCTTCACCAGTGCGGGGAAATACTGCTCGCCATTGCGCAGCAGCGTGAGGCGATTGCCGGCGACGTAATCAGGCACGCGCGAGCTCGGCGCTGATCGCCAGATGGTCCGACAGCAACGACCACGGCGCGCCGCGGTGCACGTGGGCGTCGATCACCGTGAAGCCGCGCACGTAGATGCGGTCGAGCCGCAGCAGCGGCAGCAGGCTCGGAAAGGTGCGCGCGGCGCGGCCGCGGCTGGCGATCGAGACCTCGGTCATGCCGAGGCGGTGCTCGAGGATGGCGCTGGCGCGATGGCGCCAGTCGTTGAAATCGCCGGCCACCACGATCGGCAGATCGCGCGCCGAAATTTCCGCGAGCCGTTCGCCGATCGCATCCAGCTGCCGGCGCCGGCCGCGCTCGTGCAGCGACAGGTGCACGCACACGCAGTGCAGGTTGCGTCGCCAGCCGGGCACGGCGACCACGCAATGCAGCAGGCCGCGGCGCTCGTAGCGG
>SCUF01000167.1 GCA_004298325.1 Betaproteobacteria bacterium
TATCCGGGAACGTTTGATCCGCTGACGCGCGGGCACGAGGAACTGGTGCGGCGCGCCTCGACGCTGTTCGAGAGCATCGTCCTCGGCGTCGCCGACAGCCGCACCAAGCGGCCGTTCTTCACGCTGCACGAGCGCATCGACATGGCCAACGCGGCCCTCGAAAATTGCCCGAACGTCACGGTGGTCGGCTTCAGCGGGCTGCTGATCGATTTCGCGCGCAAGCAGGGTGCGCGCGCGATCGTGCGCGGCCTGCGTGCGGTGTCCGATTTCGAATACGAGTTCCAGCTCGCCGGGATGAACCGCAATCTCAACCCGGACGTGGAAACGGTGTTTCTCACGCCCTCGGAGCAGCACATGTTCATCTCGGCGACGCTGGTGCGCGAAATCGCCACTCTCGGCGGCGATGTCAGCAAGTTCGTGCACCCTTACGTCTGCGCCAGGCTCGCCGAAAAGGTGAAATCGCTCGGCGGCTAGCGCTCTGCCTAGCGCTGGCAGCGCGCACAGTAATAGGTCGCGCGCTGGCCCTGGACCAGGCGCCGCACCGGCGCGCCGCAGCGCCGGCACGGCTCGCCGGCGCGGTCGTAGACCCAATGGCGCATCTGGAAGCAACCCAGTTCGCCTTCGCTGCCGACGTAGTCGCGCAGCGACGAGCCGCCGGCGCGCACGGCGGCGCGCAGCGTCTGCCGGATCGCGGCGGCGAGCCGCGCGCAGCGCGCGCTCGACAGGCGGTGCGCCGCCGTCTGCGGGCGGATGCCCGCGAGAAACAGGCTTTCCGACGCATAGATGTTGCCGACGCCGACGATCCGCCGCGCGTCCATCAGAAACTGCTTGATCGAGGTGCGGTGCGCGCGCGTGAGCGCGTGCAGGCGATGTGCATCGAAGCCGCGCGACAGGGGTTCGACGCCCAGGTGCCGCAGCAGGGGGTGCAGTTCGGGCGGCGCTTCGGTCCAGAGCACAGCGCCGAAGCGCCGCGGGTCCCGCAGCCGCAGCAAGCGCGCGCGCCCCGCGCCGCCGTCCGGGGCGAGCGCGAGATCGACGTGATCGTGCTTGCCCGGAGGCGTGCACGCATCGACCAGGCGCAGGCTGCCCGACATGCCGAGGTGCACGATCAGATGTCCCGAGCCGCAATCGATGAGCAAATACTTGCCGCGACGCTTGACCGCACGCACGGTAGGGCCGGATAACCGCGCCACCGACGGTGGCACCCGCCAGCGCAGGCGGGGCTCGCGCACCGTGACGGCCTCGATCCGGCGGCCCACCAGATGCGGCGCAATGCCGCGGCGCGTGACTTCGACTTCAGGCAGTTCCGGCACGGGTTCCCTCGGCTTGTGCAGGGCACCAAATATACCTACACTGAACGGTCCATGCTGTTTCGTTTCCTGATCGCGCTGCTGGCGGTGCTCGCCGCATCGAACGTCCAGGCGCAGGCTCAGGGGCCGGGCGACGACGACGACGAGGCACCGGCCGTCGCTGCGCCGGCGCTGCCCGAGCGGCCGGAGAGTCTGCCGCTGCAGGACCTCAGCGAACCGATGCTGTACGAGTTGCTGCTCGGCGAAATCGCGGCGCAGCGCGGCAGTGCGCCGCTGGCGGCGAAAACCTACCTGGAACTGGCCAGGCGCACGCGCGATCCGCGCGTGGCGCGCCGCGCGGTGGAGATCGCGAACTATGCGCGCGCGCCCGAGGTCGCGCTCGAGGCGGCGCGCATCTGGCACGAGGCCGATCCCCAGTCGCCGCGGGCGCTGCGCGTGTTCACGGCGCTGCTCGTCGGCGCGCGCCGCGTCGATGAAGCCGAGCCCTATATCGCGAAGCTGCTCGCCGCCAACGGCGATACCGCGGCCGACGGCCTGATGCAGCTCGGCCAGCTGCTGGCGCAAAATCCCGACAAGGCCGCCAATCTGCGCGTGGTGCAGCGTGTGGCGCAGCGCCACGCGAATCTGCCCGAAGCGCATTTCGCCGTGGCGCAGGCGGCGGTCGCCGCCAACGACGAGGCGCTGGCGCTCAGCGAGGTGCGGCGCGCGGCGGAGCTGCGTCCCGAGTGGGCGCATGCGGCGATCTACGAGGCGCAGCTGCTGCGGCGCCGCTCTGCGGAGGAGGCGATCCGGCGCCTGGCGGGGTACCTGGAAAAATTCCCGAATTCGCGCGACGTGCGGCTCGGGTTCGCGCGCCTGCTGATCGGCGAAAAGCGCTACCCGGAGGCGCGCACCCAGTTCCAGGCGCTGCTCGCGAACCACAAGGACGACCTGGATGCGATGTACGGCGTCGGCCTGCTCGCGATGCAGGCGAAAGAGTACGCCATCGCGGAGGCGAACCTGAAACGCCTGCTCGAACTCGGCTATCGCGACGCCAACGGCGTGCGCCTGACGCTCGGCCAGCTGGCCGAAGAGCGAAAGGACTGGCCGCGCGCGATCGAATGGTACCAGGCGATCCAGCGCGGCGAGCAGGCGTTCACCGCACGGCTGCGCGTCGCCAACGTGCTCGCGCGCCAGGGCAAGCTCGAGGAGGGGCGCGCGTACCTGCGCGCGGCGGCCGCCACGGGCAGCCAGCAGCAGGTCCAGCTGGTGATCGCCGAGGCGCAGCTGTTGCGCGAAGCGAGCCGCCACGGCGAAGCCTTCGAGCTGCTCGGTGGCGCGCTCGAGAAGCATCCCGACCAGCCGGACCTGCTCTACGACCACGCGCTCACTGCGGAGAAACTGGCGCGCGTGGACGTCCTCGAGTCGAACCTGCGCAAGCTGATCCAGGCGCGGCCGGATCACGCGCACGCCTACAACGCGCTCGGCTACTCGCTCGCCGAGCGCAACGAGCGGCTGCCGGAAGCGCGCAAGCTGATCGAGCGCGCGCTCGAGATCGCGCCCGAGGACGCCTTCATCATCGACTCGATGGGCTGGGTGCTGTACCGCCTGGGAGACCTGAAAGGGGCCGTCGAGCATCTGCGCCGCGCCTGGAACGGCCGCACGGATGGCGAAATCGGCGCGCACCTCGGCGAAGTCCTCTGGGTGATGGGCGAGCGCGGCGAGGCCGAACGCATCTGGAAGGCGGCGACCGAAGCCAGTCCGGAGAACGAGACGCTGCAAAGGACCATCAAGCGTCTCAGGCAGTGAAGCTGCGCACGGCGGCCCGCGCGCTGGCCCTTGCGGCCGCGGTGGTTGCGGCCGCGTGCGCCGAACTGCAAGTGCGGCTGCCCGCGGATGAGCTGCAGTTCGAGCTCGCCGGCCGCATCGCGGTGCGCTACGGGGACGAGGCTTCCTCCGGCAACATCGCCTGGCGCCACGGCCGCTCGGATGACGAAGTCCTGATCACCAATCCGCTCGGCCAGGGCGTCGCACGCATCGTGCGCGCCGGCGGCAGCGTCGCCCTGACGACGCCCGATGGCGGCGAGCATCGGGCCCCGGACGCCGAGACGCTCACCGAGCGGGTGCTCGGTTTTCGCCTGCCGCTGGAAGGATTGGCCGATTGGGTGCGGGCGCGCCCGGGCCCCGGGTCGCACGAGGCGCAGCGCGATGCCGGCGGCCGTATCGCCGAGCTGCGGCAATCCGGCTGGAAAATCGAGTACCTGGAGTGGGACGCCGACGGCGCCCGGCCCTCGCGCCTGAGGCTGAGCTATCCCGGGATCGAGTTGCGCCTCGCCATCGCCGAATGGAAATGACGCCCGCCTACGAGTGGTTTCCCGCCCCGGGCAAGCTCAACCTCCTGCTGCACGTGCTCGGCCGCCGCGACGACGGTTTCCACGAATTGCAGACCGTGTACCGGCTGATCGACCGCCAGGACCGCGTCGGAATACGCGTGCGCGCGGACGGCGAGATCCGCCGCGACGCGCCGCTGCCGGGGATCGCACCCGAGGACGATCTGTGCGTGCGCGCCGCGCGCTTGCTTCGGGCGACCGGCCGCGCCGCGCCCGGCGCCGACCTCGCGGTGGAAAAGAACCTGCCGCTGGGCGGCGGGCTCGGCGGCGGTTCCTCGGATGCCGCCACCGTGCTACTGGTTCTCAACCGGCTGTGGCGCACGGGTCTATCGCGCGCGGCGCTGATGCGGCTGGGCGCCCGGCTCGGCGCCGACGTGCCGCTATTTCTCTTTGGCGGCAACGCGTTGGGCGAAGGCATCGGCGAGCGGCTCGCGCCGCTGGCGCTGCCGAGTGCGTGGTACCTCGTGCTGGTGCCGCCCGTGAGCGTGTCCACGGCGTCGATATTCGCCGATAACGCATTGACACGTAATACGAAAGAACTCAGAATACCGCCCTTTTTCCGCGGCCTGGGAGGCAACGATCTCGAGGCCGTCGCGGTGCGCCGGCATCCCGAGATCGGGGTTCATCTGGAATGGCTGCGCAAGCGCCGGCGCGACGCGCGCATGACGGGTTCGGGTGCCTGCGTGTTCGCGGAATTCGACAGCGACGCGCAAGCGCGCGCGCTGCTCGCGGAATTGCCGGGCGGCATGCGCGGCTTCGTGGCGCGCGGCCTGGAGCATCACCCGCTGCACGACTGGGCGAACTGAAATGTTTGACGGGTGGGGAGTCGCCAAGCTGGTCTAAGGCACCGGATTTTGATTCCGGCATTCCCAGGTTCGAATCCTGGCTCCCCAGCCACCTGACCAAGCGAACAGGAAGCATACGAACATGGCCGCGATGCCGCTCGAGCGCCTGATGGTGTTTACCGGGAACGCCAATCCGCGCCTCGCGCAGGAGGTGGCGAAGCACCTCAACCTGTCGATCGGGCGGGCGATCGTGGACAAGTTCTCCGACGGCGAGGTGCTGATCGAGATCCTGGAGAACGTTCGCGGCAAGGACGTGTTCGTG
>SCUF01000168.1 GCA_004298325.1 Betaproteobacteria bacterium
CAAGCTCGCCGACCGCCTGCACAACATGCGCACGCTCGGCGCGGTGCCGCCGGCCAAGCGCCGGCGCGTGGCGCGCGAGACCATGGAGATCTACGCGCCGATCGCCAACCGGCTCGGCCTGAACATGCTGTACCACGAGCTGCAGGAGCTCGCCTTTTCACACCTTTACCCGATGCGCTACCGGGTGCTGGCGCGCGCGACGCGCGCGGCGCGCGGCAACCGGCGCGAGGCGGTCGGCAAATCGCTCGAAGCGATCAAGGCGCGGCTCGCCGAGAGCGGCATCGAGGCCGCGGTCAGCGGGCGCGAGAAGCACGTCTACTCGACCTACCGCAAGATGACCGAGAAGCACCTGTCGTTTTCGCAGGTGCACGACATCTACGGCTTTCGCGTCATCGTGAAGGACATCGCCGCGTGCTATCTCGCGCTCGGGGCGCTGCACGGCCTGTACAAGCCGATCCCGGGCAAGTTCAAGGACTACATCGCGATCCCGAAAGCGAACGGCTACCAGTCGCTGCACACCGCGCTCATCGGCCCCTCCGGCCTGCCGGCCGAGATCCAGATCCGCACCGAGCGCATGCACCACGTCGCCGAGGCCGGCGTCGCCTCGCACTGGCAGTACAAGGGCGACGGCGTGTCGCTGTCCGACATCCAGCAATCGACGCACCGCTGGCTGCAGTCGCTGCTCGAGATCCAGAGCCAGGCCGGCGACTCGCACGAGTTCCTCGAGCACGTCAAGGTCGACCTGTTTCCGGACGAGGTCTACGTCTTCACGCCCAAGGGGCGGATCCTGTCGCTGCCGCGCGGCGCCACGGCGGTGGACTTCGCCTATGCCGTGCACACCGACATCGGCAACCGCTGCGTCGCGGCGAAGGTCAACGGCGAACTCGTGCCGCTGCGCACCGAACTCCGCAACGGCGATCGCATCGAAATCATCACCGCGAGCCACGCCAAGCCGAATCCGGCCTGGATCCAGTACGTGCGCACCGGCAAGGCGCGCTCCAACATCCGCCATTTCCTGAAGACGATGCAGTACCAGGAATCGGCCGCGCTCGGCGAGCGCCTGCTCGAACAGGCGCTGGTCGCGGCGGGCGCCTCCGCCACCGAGATCGGCGAGGCGCCCTGGGAGCGCCTGGTGCGCGAGTCCGGCGCGCGTTCGCGCCAGGAAGTCCACGCCGACATCGGCCTCGGCAAGCGCCTGCCGGCGGTGGTGGCGCGCCGCCTGTTGCGCTACGCCGAGCGTGACGAAGCCAAGGGGGCGCCGCGCACCGGCGGCAGCATCGTGATTCGCGGCACCGAGGGCATGGCGGTGCAGCTCGCGAGCTGCTGCCGCCCGATCCCGGGCGACGCCATCGTCGGCTCGATCAAGAAGGACCAGGGGCTGGTGGTGCACACGGCCGAATGCCGCAGCATCGCGCGCTCGCGCAACATCGAGCCGGGGCAGTGGATCGACGTCGAGTGGGACCGGGGCCTGTCGCGGCTGTTCCAGGCCTCGGTCAAGGTCATGGTCGCGAACCAGCGCGGCGTGCTCGCCAAGGTCGCCTCCGAGATCGCCGAGGC
>SCUF01000169.1 GCA_004298325.1 Betaproteobacteria bacterium
GATGCGGGTGCAGAAGAACCAGGTCCTGGTGCGCGAAAACGACCCCGGACGGAGTTTCTTCTTCCTCGCGCAGGGCCAGGCCAAGGTCGTCAAGGCCGGACGCCTGCTGAACGTGCTCAATCCCGGCGAGTATTACGGCGAGATGGCGTATCTCTGGTCCGGGACGCCGCCGCGTCAGGCGACGGTGGAGTCGATGACCGACCTGCTGATCGCCGAATACGACTCGAGCGGCGTCGAGCGCATGGCGGTCGAGACCCAGCTCCACCTGATGCGCTCGCTGGCGCGCAACCTCGCCGACCGCCTCGCGCTCGCGAATACGCGCCTGATTCGCTGAGGACCGCGCCGACGGCCGCTCAGGAGTGCCGGGCGGTGGCGCTTCGCCTGCGCGCCGCGGCCGAGAGCGCGAGCGTCGCGGCCGTGAGGATGAAGAGTGCGATAGCGGCGGCGTTGCCGCTGCCGCCCGCGGCGCGCAGCGGCGCGCTCGCCGCAAGGTCGCCGGCGACGCGCAATGCGAGCGTCGCGTGCAGCAGCGCGAGCGGTGCGTAGAGCGCGGCGTGATAGGGCAGGGCGATGCGCAGCACCGCGGGCAGGATGACCGGCGCGTGGCCGAACACCATCGAGAAGACAAATCCGGCGAGGACCGCGTGCAGCGCCGCGTCCCAGAACTCGCGCCCCGCCGCGAAGCCGCCGGTGGCGGCGAGCACGGCGCCGCCGAGCGCGAGCCAGGCGTAGCCCGCGAGCAGGCACAGTGCGATATAGCGCGTGAGGCCCTTCGCGCGCACGGTGCGCGTGGCGATGTCGTAGCGCGCGAGCCACAGCGCGGTCGCGAACAGCAGCAGGCCGAGGATGTGCAAGGCCGCCTGCGGCGCGAACGCGGCGCCGGCCGCGGCGGCGAGCAGGGCGAGCGCAACCGCCGCGAAAGCGATGCGCGCGCTGCGCGGTACCGGCGCAAGGCGCGACAATTCGAGCCGCTCGCCGCCAATGGTGAGTACAAAAAACGCGAGCCACGACGGCGCAACCATTTCGAGCGGCCTTCCGGCCGCGAGCGCGAGGTTGGCGATGAGCAGCGCAAGCGCGCCGAGTGCGAGCACGCCGGTGTGCAGCGCCCGATGCCGCAACCAGATCGATGCCGAGGCGAGCGTGAACAGCGCTGCGCCGAGGACGAACAGGACAAACGCCGCGGTCCACGCCCCGAGGAGGAGCGCCGCACCGCCTGCACCGTTGGCAGCCGGCGCCGCGTAACCCCACAGCCGCCCGATCGCCACCGCGCGCTCCAGCGCGATCAGGGTGCCGAAGAACGCGCTCGCCATCAGCGCGCCGTGCCAAGCAATCCCAGCCGCCGGCGCGGGCAGCGTGACGCCGAGCCGCACCAGGCCGCCGAGCGTGCCCGCGACGAGCGCAATGAAACCAAGGACCAGCAGCGGCGCGCGCGCCCGCGGGCGGAGGTCGCTCACCGCGCCGTCACCAGCCGAAGCGCTGGCGCACCTGCTCGCTCATGCGCTCGGGCGTCCAGGGCGGGTCGAAGACGACAGTGACGCGCACCTCGCGCACCTCGGGGCAGTGGCTGCGGATCGCGTGCTCGGCTTGCTCCGCGATCGAGCCGGCGGCCGGGCAGGCGGGCGTGGTCAGCGTGAGGTCGACCTCGACCAATCCCGGCGCGCAGGCCACGCGGTAGACCAGCCCGATGTCAACCAGGTTCTCGCCAATCTCCGGATCGAGCACCTCGCGCAATGCGTCCCACGCGGCCGAGGCGTCGGGAACCGGGTCGCCTGCGGTCGCGTCTGCCATGGCTGCAAGCCTATCAGACGGTGCGCCGCCCGATGCGCACGCGCCAAGTCTCGGGGCCCTGCTCGAGGTACTCCCATTCGAGCTGCGGGCCGACCTCGGCCTGGAACTGGTAGTAGAGCGGCTTCGGGTCATGGTCGTTCACCAGCTCAAAGCCCTCGCCCGGCGCGAGTGCGCCGAAGGTGCGGAAGATGAGGGGATGGCGTTCGCGCGGCACGATGTTGCGCACGTCGACGACGGTCTGGGTCATGGCTGCCTCCGATCGGTGATAAGATGTATATATGCCACATCTTCAATTTAGCAGGGCCTGCGGCCAAAAGCAATACTCCACATACATCTTAAGGTCCGCGCCCCGGGAGACCCTGCCATGCGGCTGACCACCTTCTCGGACTACGCGCTGCGCGTGCTCATCTACCTCGGCAGCGCGCCGCAGCGCCTTGCCACGATCGAGCAGATCGCTGCTGCCTACGGCGTTTCCGGCAACCACCTGATGAAGGTTGTGCACCATCTGGCGCAGCGCGGCTACGTCGAGACGGTGCGCGGCAAGGGAGGCGGCATGCGCCTGGCGCGCGCGCCACAGGCGATCCGGATCGGCGAGGTCGTGCGCACGACCGAAGACAGTCTTGCGCTCGTGGAGTGCTTCGAGCAGGACGGCGATTGCCGCATCGCCCGCGCCTGCGTCCTGAAGCGGGCGTTGGCGGAGGCGCTCGCCGCGTTTTTCGCCGTGCTCGACGGCTATACCCTGGCCGACCTGCTCGCACCCGAAGCGCCGCTCAGGCGCATGCTCGCCCTGCGCAGCCCGGCGCGCTAGCGACCCTCGCGCGCGGGCGCCCCGATCGACACCGGCCGGATCGCCGATCCCGCGCTGCCCTGTTCCCGCAGCGGCAGGATCATCGCGCAGGACGTCCACACGCGGTCGCGCGCCAGTTCGTCGAGCTTGGCGTTCTCGATGTGATGAATGCCCAATTGCGTGAGCATGTGGTGATGCACTGCGAACGGGATGCCCGGCGGCGTGCCCGCCGCCGGCTCCGCCTTGCCGGCAAGAAAACCCTCTGCGGCCGGGTCGACGAACGGCGTATCCAGGCCGATCGCCACGATGCGCCGCTGGCCGAGGTATTGCGCCGCATCGTAGGAAAGTCCCGGTGCCATCGTGTAGTAGACCTTCTCGGTGTCCGGATCCTTCCAGTGTTCGCCCCAACCCGTGTGCACGTAGACCACGTCGCCGGCGAGAATGCCGCGACCCGCCAGTCCCTGCGCGCGCAGCATGGACTCGATGTGCTTTGCAGTCACCAATTCGCCCGCTTTCATCGGCTGCCCGCGTCCGATGTGGCGCCTGGCGTCGAGCAGAACCGCCGAAGTGACGATCGGCGGCGCCTTTTCCATGCCGAGCCTGAGCAGCAGCGAGTCGGGCGTCGGCTTCACGTCTTGCTGCGTGTAGCCGCCATAGTACTGCGCCTGCTCCGCCGGAAACGGCGCCTGGCCGTCCCAGGGCTGCGGCAGGTGCGCAAAATGACCGAGCGCATC
Organism: Betaproteobacteria bacterium; assembly: GCA_004298325.1. Lineage (GTDB taxonomy): Bacteria > Pseudomonadota > Gammaproteobacteria > Burkholderiales > SG8-39 > 2-02-FULL-66-14. The sequence goes on from SCUF01000169.1 coordinate 3,310, forward strand.
GATCTGCGTGCCCTGCTGCGCCGGTTCGGCACCGGCGTCGAACTGCTCGAGGTTGAAGGCCTGCACCGTGCCCGGCAGGCCCGCCGTCGGCTTCGGCCTGTTCGCGTACGGGCCGCTGAACGGCGACAGCGGCATCGTTGCCGAGCGCACGTGCGACACCTCGTAAGTCTTAGCCTTGGGTTGCGAGAGATGCCATGCGCAGCGCGCCCAGGTGCCCGGGCCGATGGCGTTGGCCATGCCGCGTTCGTCGCCCGCCGGCCAGGGCGGGGCCGGCGTGTAACGCTGCGACAGGTTGAGAAGCCGCGCCGGCTCGGCAGCCGTCGCGGTGGTGACGGCGAAGCAGGCCGCGAGGGCGAGCGAGAGCGGGGCAAGGCGAGGCGTGCGTGGCATCGGTTCCTCCTACCGTGGGCGATATCCGGCTGTGCAGTATCGCGGCGCCGACCTCGCCCCGCAAGGACCCGCGCCGGTCGCGCTGCGGCCGCCCCACCGGAACTGCTCTTCGTCCCCAGAGGTGTCTGCCGGTCGACCCTTCTGCTCCGCCTAATGCACGTGAGCGACGTGCCCGGGTTCGCAGGGGTCAGCGATTTGCATTGCCTGCTTCGTCAGTCCAGAGGACGCCCTTCGCCGGGTTCCTCCACCGTGCGCCCGTCGCGGATGCGGTAGATGCGCCTGAACGTCGGAATGATCTTCTCGTCGTGGGTGACGACGATGATCGCGGCGTGGTATTCGGTCGCGAGCCGGTTGAGGATGCGCACTACGGTCAGCGCGCGCTCCGAATCGAGCGGCGCGGTCGGCTCGTCGGCAAGCACGATCGGCGGCTTGTTGGCGAGTGCGCGCGCGATCGAGACGCGCTGCTGCTCGCCGCCCGAGAGCTCCGCAATGCGGGCCGCCGCCCGGTGCGCCACGTCGAGTGCGCCCAGGACTTCCAGGGCCCGGGCGCGCGCCTCGCCGTCGCTGCGGCCCGCGAGCATCGGCAGCAGCGCGACGTTGTCGGTCGCGTCGAGGAACGGGATGAGGTAGGGCGCCTGGAAGATGAAACCGATGCGGTCGCGCCGCAGCGCGCGCAGGTCGCGCACCTTCCAGCCGTCATCGAAAATCGTTTCGCTGCCCAGAACCATGCGGCCGGCGGTGGGCTCGATCACCGCGCCGAGGCACTTGAGCAGCGTCGTCTTGCCGGAGCCGCTCGGGCCGATCAGTCCAACGACTTCGCCCGGATAGACCGCCATGTCCACGCCCTTGAGCGCTTCCACCGCGGCAGGTCCTTCGCCGTAGCGCTTGACGAGGCGTTCGAGCCTGATCGCCGGTTCAGCCACCGATCGCCTCTGCGGGGTCGACGCGCAGGGCCATGCGGATGCCGACCAGGCTCGCGAGCACGCACGCCACCATCGTGACGCCGAAGCCCCGCGCCGAATCTTCGACCAGCAGCAGCACGTGGCGCGGAAACAGCGGCCCCCAGAGCGTGGCCGAGATCCGGCCGATCAGGAACCCGATCACCCCGAGCCCGAGCGCCTCCTGCAGGATCATCGCGGCGATGGTGCGGTTGCGCGTGCCGATCAGCTTCAATACCGCAATCTCCTTGAGCTTGCCGAGCGTCATCGTGTAGATGATGAAGGCGACGATCGCCACGCTCACCAGCGCGAGGATGGCGAGGAACAGCCCGATCTGCCGCGCCGAGCGCTCGATCAGCGTGCCGACCAGAATCTCCTCCATCTCCGTGCTGGTGAACGCCTGCAGGCGTTTCCAGCGCTTGATGTTGGCCGCCACCTCGGCGGGATCGGCTCCGGGCGCGACGCGCACCAGCACCGCGTTGACGCTCCGGTTCGACGTCTGCAGCTCGCCGACCGCCTCGAGCACCCCCGGCACGCCGGGCCGGTTGACGCGCGGGTTTGCGGCGAGCCGCGCACGGTCGTTCACGATCGCCTCGTTGTCCTTGAGGAACTGCGCCTCCTGCGCGTCCCTGAGCGGAATGAACATCATCGGGTCGCCCGCCTGGCTGACCATGCGGCGGGTCAGGCCCACCACCGTGTATTCGTTCCTGCGGATGCGCACGCGCTCGCCGAGCCGAAACCCGGTCTGCACGTCCGCAACGGCTTCGTAATGCGAGCGCGTCACCGGGCGCCCGTCGACGAGGTAGCCGGGTTCCCCCGGCCGGCCGGGCTCGAAGCCGAGCACCATCACGCGCACCCAGCGCTCGCCATAGCGCACCTGGGTCGTGAGGAACGTGGCGTTTCCCACCGCCGCCACTCCAGGCAGGCCGCGAATCGATCGCCAGGCGTCGTCGTGCAAGGTCGAGGCTTCGGCGAAAGGTCCGAGAGTGTGCTGCTGCACCACCCAGACATCGGCGCCGGTCGCCCTCAGGAAGGCTCGCGCATCGTCCGACATGCCCCGATAGACGCCGCCCATGGTCAGCGTGACGCCGATCAGCAGACCGAGCCCCACCGCGGTCGCAACGTAGCGACCGATGCCGTGCGCCACGTCGCGGACCGCCAGGTTGATCACGGCTTCGCGACGGCACGCAGGCGCGCGCCCTCCAGCAGCTGCGCGTGGGAGTGCACGATCACCTCGTCGCCCGCGGCAAGTCCCGCGAGCACCTGCGTCTGACCGTCGAGCGTCTGCAGGCCGGTCGTCACCGGATGAAAGCGCGCACGGCCCGCCTCCATGCGCCAGACGCCGCGCTGCTCGCCGCTGGTCTGCACCGCGGCGCTCGGCACGGCGAGCGCGTCCGCGATCGGGGGGCGTCGGATCGTCACCTCCGCCAGCTCGCCGAGCGAGAAGCCGCTGGGCCGTTGGGCGAACACGAGATTGACGATGCGCTCCTCGGTGATCGCATCGCTTTCGAGATCGACGCGCGCGATGCGGCCGGCGAGCGCCGTCCCTCGCGCCGAGCGCAGCACGATCTCGGCCGGGTCGCCCGCCGCGAGGCCGCCCGCGCGCGCCTGGTCGATGCGCGCGCGCACCCACACGCTCGCAGGATCGACCAGCCGGATCACCGCCTGGCCGGCGACCACCGTGGTGCCCGGCTCGGCGAGGCGCGCGACCACCACGCCGTCCACCGGCGAGACCAGCTTCAGATTGGCGAGCTGCTTCGCCGCGGCGCCGCGCTCGCTCTCGAGGCGCGTCGCGTCGCGCTGCGCAGCGGCGAACGCTGCGCGCGCCGCGTCCTGCGCGGCGGCGGTCACGTTCGCCTCGTTCTGCCGGTTGTCGGCGAGCTCCTTGCTGACGAAGCCTTTCTGCGCCAGCTCCACGTAGCGGCGGGCATTTGCGAGGGCGAGCTGGTGGCGGCTCGCGGCCTCGCGCACCTGGGCTTCGGCTGCGCGCAGCGTCTCGCGCGAGCGCTCGAGCGCGGCGCCGGCGGCCGCCAGCCGCTCGCCGAGGTCGACGGGATCGATTTCGGCGAGCGGCTGTCCCGCTTTCACGGCGTCGCCATGGTCAACGAGAATGCGCGCGATACGCCCCGCCTGCGTCGGGCCGACCGCGTACACGTAGCGTGCTTCGAGCGTGCCGGTGCCGAAGACGCTGGGATGGAGCGCCGCGATCTTGGCCGGCGCCAAGCTGACGCGGATCGGCGCGAGCGGGCCGAGCGTCGTGGCGAGCGTCGCAAGCGCCGCGACGAACGCAAGCGCAGCGGTAATAGTGAAAACAGTTTTTCGGTTGATTGTTGCCATGCGCAATCGATGCTACAGGCGCGGGACGGCCGCTGTTTGACGCCTGTCAATGTGCCAATTGGAGGCGAGACTACCGGTTGGAAGCCCCGCGCGGCTTCTCGCTGCCGCGCCGGCTTCGCAGATGTCAAGGTTTCGCCGGAGCGCGCGTACAGCCGCCCATCGAGTCGGCGCTGATCGCACGTTGCCGGGCGGGACGCCCGAGCATCACCGCGTCTGCGCAGCAAGGATGACGCGCTCGATGCTCCAAGCGTGCATCGGCTCTTTGCGGCCGCGCAGCGCGAGCGGACCCGGATCGCGGTACGCGAATTCGGGAGCTGCGCCCAGCGCGTCCAGCGCATCGGCCGAGAAGATGAAACTGCAGCCCCGCTCGCGGGCCGCCTGCTCGAGGCGAGAGGTGGTGTTCATGGCATCGCCGTGGAAGACGATGGCGCGGCGCTTTCGAATCGACGGCTGCCGTTCATCGTGGGGCAGACAGGATGGCGTGGTTCGCACTGATCACCGGGGAGCTTAGCATTCGTCAAGATTCGCCCAGCGCGCGCGAACGACTTGCGCTCCGGCGCGCTCTACTGGCCTGAACTCCATCACGCATAGGAGATGTCATGCACGACTCAGGAAGGCCGCAAAGGATAGCCGCGCTCGGCGTGGCGCTCGCGTTCGCATTCTCGGGCGCCGCGTTCGCTGCGGGCGGCGGACATCAGCATGAGCAGGGCAAGAGCGAAGTGAAACTGGTTCTCAATCAGGGAAAGAAGTGGCAGACCGACGAGGTCGCGCGCAAGAGCATGGAAGCAATGCGCGGCGCCGTCGCGGCCGATGTCACGGCGATCCACGGGGGCAAGCAGACCGACGCGCAGTACGCGGGGCTCGCGGCGAAGCTCAACAGCGAGGTCGCGAACATGGTGAAGAACTGCAAGCTCGATCCGAAGGCCGACGAACAGTTCCACGTGGTGCTGACCGAAGTACTGGCAGCCGCCGAGGTCCTGGAAGGCAAGCACGCGGGCGAACCACGCCGCAAGGGCGCCGAGCAGGCGGCGCGCGCGCTCAACGATTACGGTCGCTACTTCCAGCATCCCGGCTGGAATCGCCTGTGATGTCCGCAGGATGATTTGACGGCATCGGGGCGCGCGGGGGACCATCGTCCCCAGCGTGCGCCGCGAAATCAAGCTCGAGGCCTTTCTCGCCAACCTGCCGCTGTTTCGCGGTCTTGGCGAGGAGGCGCTCGCGCGCCTCGGCGCGGGCGCGCGGCGGTTGCGCCTGGCGCGCGGCGACACCCTGTTCCACGAGGGCGAGCGCCCCGAAGGCTTCTACGCGGTCGTGCATGGCGAAATCCGCCTGACGCGCGATGCCGGCCGGCTCGTGAACCTGATCGGCGCGGGAAGGACCTTCGGCGAGCCGGTGATGTATCTCGAAAAGCCCTATCACCTGAGCGCAACCGCGCTCAAGGATTCGCTGCTGGTCCAGGTCTCGAAACCGGCGGTGCTGGCCGAGATCGAGCGCAATCCGAAATTCGCGCGCCGCGTCATCGTCGACCTGGCGCGCCGGGTCGAGATGATGGTGCGCGAGCTGGAGACGTACGCACTGGGGTCGGCGGTCCAGCGCCTGATCTCGTACCTGCTGCGCGAGGCGCCGCCCGCCGCGCCGGGCGGCTTCGAAATGACGCTGCCGATGGCGAAGCGCGCGCTCGCGTCGCGCCTCAACCTGAGCGCCGAGCACCTCTCGCGCATTCTGGGCGAGCTGCAGGAGCGGGGCCTGCTCGAAGTCCGCGGCCGACGCATTCGCATCCCGGACCTGCCGCGCCTGCGCGGCCATCGCGGCGCGCGAGGCCGCGGGGGATCGCGCAAGGCTGTTAAAGTGACCGCATGGGCACCTACGACTGGCAGGAACTCTCCGGCGCGCTCGAGCGGCTGCTGAAACTGCGCGCGATCCCTTTCGGCATGAAGCTGTTCGAGCGCACGGCGGACATGGAAGCGGTGCCGAAGATTCGCCGGCCGAAGGCTTCGGTTCACACCATGGACCAGATCGTCGCGCAGGCGGCGCGGCTCGGCTGGACCGTGGGCATCACGGGCGAGGACCTGGTGGGCGATCAGTGCCGCTCGGTCGTCGGGCTCGGCGGACAGGACGAGAAATGGCTTACCGGGCAGCACATGGTCAAGGTCTGGTTCGCCACGCCCGCGGACGCGGCGGCGCATCAGGCGGCGATGCATTGCGCGCCCAAGGGAAGGTATGCCGCCCTCGCGGTGGCGCCGCTCGCCTCGGGACGGCTCGATCCGCCCGACATCGCGCTGTTCTACGCCACGCCCGGCGCCATGATCTATTTCATCAACGGCCTGCAGTGGTCCGGCTACAGGCGCTTCGACTGGAGCGTGGTGGGCGAATCGGCCTGCGCCGATTCCTGGGGCCGCGCGCTCGCGACCCGGCAGCCGAGCCTGTCGATACCGTGCTTCGCCGAGCGGCGCTACGGCGGCGTGCTCGACGACGAGCTGCTGATGGCGCTGCCGCCCGATGACATCCCCCGGGCGATCGCCGGCATGGCGGCGCTGGCGAAAAACGGCTTTCGCTATCCGTTCCCGCAGTACGGCATCCAGCAGGACGTGCGCGCCGGCATGGCGGCGAGCTACCCCGAGCGGCGCTGACGCGGCAGGGCGAGCGCCTCGAGCGCCGCGAAATCGCCGGCGATGGCATCCGGCCGGTGCGCGCCCGGAAAGATGCGCACCAGGTACGCCGGCTCCCATCTCGCGCCGTTGTAGTAGATCGCGGTGACGCCGGCTTCCTTCGCCGCCACGGTATCGGTCGTGCTGTCGCCCACGAACCAGACCTCGGGTCCGGCCGCGACGCCCAGTTCGTCGAGCGCGCGCTGCACCATGTCGGGCGCGGGCTTGCGGCGGCGCACGTCGTCACCGCACACCACGACGTCGAACAGCCCGCCCCAGCCGCTGCCGTCCACCTTGTTCAGCTCGTGCGTGAACAGGGCCCGCCGCCGGTTGGTGAGCATCCCCAGGCGCAGGCCTGCCGAGCGCAGCTTGGCGAGCATGGCGCGCACGCCGGGCTCGCAGGGCAGCACCTTGCCGAAATGGCGCAGATAACACCGGTCGAAGGCTTCATGCGCGCAGTGCTTGGCTTCCTCGTCGGGGCCGAACAGGATTTCGAAGATCTCGGTGCGCGAGATGCGTCGCTCCGCCTTGACCGCGGCGGGCAGCGAACGGACGCTGCGTACGTGATGCACGAGGACATCCTGCTCCGGCGTGCGGCCGCGTCCCGGCAGCAGCAGTCGCCCCGCCAGGCCCAGCGCGTCGAGCTGCGGCAGCACGTCGTCTACGGCGCGGTACATCGCCTCGAAGGTGTCGGCGAGCGTGCCGTGCCAGTCGAAGAAGACCGTGCGTGGCGCTGCGAGTCGCGACATGGGCGCAAGTCTATAATCGATTCGCCATTCAATCAGAGGGGGATCGGACCATGAAACCGGAACTGACGTGGCTGCTGTGGTCGGTGGTGCTGGCGTTCGTGCAGGTGCTGGTCGCGGTGCAGGGCGCCATGATGCAGGTGGGCTTGCCGGCGCTCGCGGGCAATCGCGAAGGCATACCCGAGATCACGGGCTGGGCGGGCCGCGCGGCGCGCGCGCAGCGCAACATGGTCGAGAATCTGCTGCTGTTCGCCGTTCTGGTGCTGATCGCGGTGGCGGCCGACAGGACCAATGCCGCGACGCTGCTCGGGGCGCAATTGTTCTTCTGGGCGCGCCTCGTCTACGCCGGCGTGTACATCGCCGGCATCCCGTGGCTGCGCACCGGCGTCTGGACGGTGTCGGTCATCGGCATGATCGTGATCGCGCTGCAGCTGATCTAGCCGCGCGCTCGCCGCGGCACGGCCGACTTGCGCATCTTCTCCAACCGCCGGCGCGCGGTTCACCTCGGTCGACTGCCGCTCGAGCGCATCGCGCGCGCCGGTGCGCTTCCGGACCTCGCCGGCGTGCGCGATGCCCATGCGGCGCGAAGCGACACGCCCCTCGGCCGCATCGTCAACGAGTACATCGCGCTGTTCGAAGCGTTTCGCGCCGAGGATCCGGCGCCCGAGCGCGCGCCGTACCCGGCCGACCCGCAGCGCCTCGCCAACGAGCTGAAGGCGAACTGCCACTTCCTCGATGCCTCGCTCGCGGCTTGCTGCGAAATTCCGGATGCCGCCTGGCGCGGCGCGCGCCTCGAGGGTCATCGCTGGGCGCTCGCCGTGGTGATCGAGTACGGGCGCCTGCCGGAACCGGGCAATCTGGCGCGCGAGTGGATCGCGGGCAGCGAGCACGATTGCGCGCTGCTGCGCGCGGCCGAGATCGCGGTCATCACGGCTTCGTTTCTGCGCCGGCTTGGCTTCCCGGCCACGGCGCACACGCGCGATGCAAGCGACGTGTCGCACGCGCACATCCTGCTTGCCGCGGGTCTCGCGCGCTGGCGCGGCGGCGCAGTCGTCGCGCCGTTCATCGGCACGCGCTTTGCCTCGTGCATCGTCACCACGGCCGAGCCGCTGGCGCCCGACCGGCCGCTGGCCGCCGACGCTTTCGACGGCGGCCTGGGCTGGTGGCTGGGACTCGGCGGCACGCAGACCTGGTGGGAGCGCCGGCTTGCAGCGCGCCGTCCGTCGCACGCCAGCCGGTACCCGATGGAGAAGATCCGCCGCAGGGCCGAACCCACCACGCTGATCCTGGACGCTGACGTGCCGCGCGTGCCCAAGCGCGCGAATTTCTTCACCCGCGCCCTGCACGGCGACCTGGGCGAGAAGGCGCAGCGCGAGCGCTGGCGCTTCGCTTACAAGACCCCCGTGGCCGACGCTTACGTCAGGCTGATCCGCGCCATGGTGCCGAAACAGGGCGGCGTGCCCGCGGCGGCGGTCGATCCGCGCACCGCGGACCCCGTCGCGAACGCGCGCGCCATCAAGGCGCTGATGCATTACCTCGGCACCGACCTGGCGGGCGCCTGCGAAGCCAGGCGCTATGCCTGGTACTCGCACCACGAGGACGGCCGCCCGATCGAGCCCTATCACCGCAGCGCCGTGGTGATGCTGGTGGACCAGGGTTTCGAGACCATGGAGGGCGCATCGGGAGACGACTGGATTTCGGGCGCGCAGTCGATGCGCGCCTACATGCGCGGCGGCGAAGTCTGCGGCGTGGTGGCGGCGTTCATCCGCTCGCTCGGCTGGAGCGCGCGCTCGCAGACCAACGCCGATTCCGACGTGCTGCAGCTGCCGCTGGTGCTGCTGGCG
>SCUF01000170.1 GCA_004298325.1 Betaproteobacteria bacterium
GTTGTCCTGCCCGAGGAGGAACATGCGGAACGATTCCAGCCCCACGTTGCGCAGCGCGAGCTCGTAGCTCTGGTGGTACTGCCCGAAGCGGCAGGCGCCGCACGAGCCGGCGGTGACGTAAACCATCCGGTCAGCGACTTCGGCGGGACCGAGCCGTGCGGCTTCCCGGCGCAGGTAGTTGGCGAGATTGCCGGTGGTGAAACTGGTCGGACAGCATTGGCCGATGTCGGCGACCTCGCGTCCGGTGAGCAGGTCCGCGCGCGTGGCGGTCGGCAGGATCTTCGCGTTGTAGCCGAGGTTTTCCATCGCGCCCTGGATCAGGCGCTCGGCGCGCCAGTGCAGGCCGCCGAACAGGATCGTGACGCGCCCGCGCTCCTCGCGCGTGAACGCTCGCGGCTTGTAAGCACGGTAGGGTTCATTGCTTCGCGCCGCCCGATCGGGCGGCATCACTGCGCGGACCTTGGCGGCGGGCGCGTCGCCCGCCTTCACCACGCGCACGTTCTGCAGCGTCTTCCAGGAAGGGGCGGCCTGGCTTGCGATCGTCATCGGGTCGACGGACATGACTCCTCCTTTGGTTGAGCTTCAGGACCGCAGCGTGGGCAGCGCCAGGCTCAGCCACGGCAGGTAGGTGATCGCCAGCACTCCCAGGCACAGCGCAAGGAAGAACGGCGCCACGGCGCGGAACACCTCGACCACCGGCCTGCCGAAGCGGTAGGACGCGAAGAACAGGTTCATGCCGACCGGCGGCGTGAGATAGCCGAGTTCGAGGTTGGCGAGGAACACGATGCCCAGGTGCACCGGATGCACGCCGAAGGCGAGCCCGATGGGCGTGACCAGCGGCGCGAGCACCACGATCGCGGTGTAGATGTCCATCACGCAGCCGGCCGCGAGCAGCAACAGGTTCAGCGCCAGCAGGAATAGCCACGGCTCGCGGATCGCGCCCGTGACCCAGCCGACCATCTGCTCGGGAATCTGCGCATCGACGAGGAAGTTGGTCAGGCCGAGCGCGACCCCGAGAATCAGCAGGATGCCGCCGATCAGCAGGCCGCACTCCGCCATCACGCGCGGAATGTCGCGCGCCAGGTGCAGGTCGCGATGCGCGATCGATGCCACGAAGAAGGCATAAAGCGCGGTCAGCGCGGCGGCCTCGACCGGCGTCGCCAGGCCGCTCGCCAGCGCAATGGTCGGCACCAGCGGCAGGCTGAGTTCCCATTTCGCGGCTGCGAGCGCGGCGCGCGCGCGCCGCGCGTCGAACGGCCCCGCACTGGTCGCCACGGCCGGCTGCCCGAGCATCCCCCAGCCGAGGACGATGGCCACCATCAGCATCGCCGGCAGGACACCGCCGAGAAACATCTCCTCGATGCTGACCTTGGCGACGATCGCGTAAAGGATGAGCGGCAACGCCGGCATCAGCAGCACCCCCGGTAGGCCGGCGGCCGTCACCAGCCCGAGCGATTTCGACTGCGGAGAACCCGCCGCGCCGAGCAGCGGCATGATCAGCCCCCCGAGGGCGAGAATCGTCACCCCGGAGGCCCCGGTAAAGCAAGTGAAAAAAGTGCACGCCAGCACCGTGACGACGACCGCGCCGCCGCGAAGCCGCCCGAACAGGGCGCCGAACACCTCTACCAGGCGGCGCGGGGCACCACTTTCCGCCAGGAGGTAGCCGGCGAGGGTGAACATGGGTATCGCCGGCAGCGAAGGGTTGACGACGAGGCTGTAGTGATTGACCGCGGTCGAGGCCGCGGGAACGCCTTGGGCAAGAAGGAGAAACAGCGCCGCACCCCCCAGCACCGCGAAAATCGGCGCACCCAGCAGCATCGCCGCGCCGAGCACGAGCAGTGCGGGTGAGAGCGCCTGCGCGGGGTCGAACGGCAGGAGTCGCAGTGCCGCCACCGCAATCGCGGCGGCCGCGAGCGCGGCCATGCGCCCGCCGGGTCCCGCAGCCGAATGCCAGGCGAGGCGCAGCGCGATGAGCGCGAATCCGAGCGGCAGCGGCAACTCGGCGACCCAAACCGGAATGCGATAGACCAGCGTGCCATCGGCGGCTTGCTCTGCAGCCACGAATTCGATTGCCGCCACGCCCAGAAGGCCTGCCACCGCGGCCGCAATCACGCCACACGCAAAACGCGCCGCGGCATCAGCCTTGCCCCGGTACCAGCCCGTGACGGCCAGCGAAAGCAGGCGCTCTTCGCGCGCCGCCACTGCGGCTCCCAGCATGGCCAGCGCAAGCGTCAGGTGCTGCACCAGTGTGGCCACACCCTGGATCCCGGCCCCGACGAGCGCGCGTAGCGCAATCTCGGCGAGCGGCAGCGCAACGGCGGCCGCGAACAGCATCGCGAGGACACTGTTCTCCAGGCGAACCAGCACGCCGCAATAGCGTGGACTCGATGTCGGCGCGGCCAACGCGAGCGAATCGGCGGGCATTACTTCTGAGCTCCGCGGTACTCGGCGACGAGGGCGCGCACCTGGTCGAAGGTCTCGGCCGGCACCAGGGTGCCGCGGACCTGCGGCCAGGAACGCTCGGCGAGAGCGCGCCACGCCTGCTCGGCTTCTGGCGTCAGGGGAAGCACCTTGAGGCCGCGCGCCTGCATCGCCCGGATCGATTCCTCGTCCTGCACGGCGCGCTGCGCCCGCAGCACGTCGGTGGCCCTCGCCGCCGCGGCGAGCATCGCGGCGCGCGCTTCGGGCCGCAGCGCATCGAAGGTCTGCTTGCGGATCACCGTGGCGCCGACGATCGGCACCCAGTTGACGCGCACCATGTGGCGCGCAATGCGGTCGAACTGGCCGATCATCGCCCACAGCGGCGCCACCGGGACGGCGTCGATCATCCCGGTCTCGAGCGCCGGCAGGATGTCGGCGAGCGGGATCGGCACCGGGGTGTAGCCCTGCGACTTCATCACGCTCGCCTGCAGCTTGTCGCCCGACCAGGCGAAGATGCGGGCGCGCTTGAACTCCTCCGGGTGCGTGAACGGCTCCTTGGCGAAGAACTGCACCCAGCCGCCCTCGCCCCAGAGCAGCGCGACGAAGCCTTTCGCCGCGAGCCTGGCTTCCAGTTCGGGGCGCAGGCGCTCGCGCACGTAGTCCAGTTCCTCCCAGGAGCGGAACATCATCGGCAGGTACTGCAGCGCAGCGACCGACGGGTCGATCTCCGAAAGGCCGACCACGGTCAGCATCGAGGCATCGAGCTGGCCCACGCGCATGCGGCGCACGGTGTCGGCCTCGGTGCCCTGGATGCTGTCGGGGTAGACGATGGTGCGTGCCTGCGGCCCGCTCGCGCGCCGGTACGCTTCGCCGATTTCCTGCAGCGTGCGGTGATAGATCGAATGCTTCGGCGCGATGGTCGCGATCTTGACGAGCGCCGGCTCGGCCGCCCGCACCGCGCCCGCGGCGAGCAACGCGCCGAGCGCTCCAAGCGCCAGGCGGCGCGCGATCTGCAGTGTCTGCTCCATGGGATTCACTCCGGAAAGAATTCGTCGGCGCGCGCGAGCAGGCGCCTGGCCCGACGCTGCATGACGAGGTTGACGAGGCGCCAGCCGGCGCGCGCGCCCGGATCGAGCGCCAGCGCCTTGGCGAGCAGCGCTTCGAACTCGCGGCGGTCGCGATTCGCGATCGCCGCCGATTCCGCCAGCGCGACGTACGGGCCCGCCTGGCGGCCGCCGCTCAGCTCGATGGCGCGCGCAAAATGCGCGCGCGAGCGCGCCGCCGCGTCGCGCGCCGCGTTGGGGCGACTCAACTCGTAGGCGATGAGGAAGGTGCGCAGCGCGCCGTGATCGAAATCGGCATCGAGCACGGCAGCGCGTTCGATGAGTGCGTCCACCGCCGGCAGCCCGGACACGAGCGCCGGGTTGTCCTTGCCGAGCGCGATCGCGGCCGCCCAGGCGACGCCCGTCCAGTAGAGCAGCGGAACGTCTTCGCGCGTCGTACGCTTGAGCGCCGCACTTGGATCGTCACGCAGGTTCTCGCGGTCGACACCGAGACCGCGCAGACCGTAGTCGCGCGCGCGCAGGTACATGCGCCGCGCGCGATCGCGTTGCGCGTAGGACGTCGCCACGTCGCGCTCTTCGGCTTCCTCCGCGGGCGATTGGATGTAGACGTAGGCGTACTGCGTGAAGCCGCGCGCGGCGCCGAGCAGCAGGCCGCGGTGATCGGGCACCACGGCGAGCAGCGACTCGATCGTCTTCAGGCCGAACGGCGTCGCGGCGCCGACGAATTCGATGTCGTCGTCCGCGGCGTACACCTCGCCACCCGCGGTGAGCGCGTCACCCAGCGTACGCGCTGCGTGCTCGCGCACGGAGCAGCCGGAGGCCGCTGCCAGGCTCGCGATCAGCGCGATCGCCGTGCCGGACCTGATTGCGCTGCGCACGTCAGCTGCCGATGTGAACCTGGTAGCGCGCGCCGTTC
>SCUF01000171.1 GCA_004298325.1 Betaproteobacteria bacterium
GCGCGCCATCCTGCGCGCCTCGCACTACGGCTGCGTGCGCCTGCTGCTGCCGATGCTCGCCCACGCCCACGAGATCGAGCAGGCGCTCAACCTGCTGCGCCAGGCCGAGGAGCAGCTCGCGGCCACGGGCCTGCGCTTCGAGCGCAGGATCGAAGTCGGCGGCATGATCGAGATTCCGGCAGCGGCGCTCGCGCTGCCGATGTTCATGCGGCGGCTCGATTTCCTGTCCCTGGGCACCAACGACCTGATCCAGTACACGCTCGCGATCGACCGCACCGACGATGCCGTGGCGCACCTCTATGACCCGGTGCATCCCGCGGTGCTGCACCTCATCGCGCACACCATCCAGACCGCGGGCCGCGGCGGCACGCCGGTGGCGGTGTGCGGCGAGATGGCGGGCGACCCGGATCTGACGCGGCTGCTGCTCGGCATGGGGCTGCGCAATTTCTCCATGCACCCGGCGCAGCTGCCCGCCATCAAGGAACGCATCCTGCGCAGCAGCCTGGAGCAGGCGCAGCCGTTCGCGCAGCGCCTGCTGCGCGCCACCGACCCGGCCAAGATCCGCGAACTGCTGGCGCAACTGAACGCATGAGCGGCCCGCTCGACGGCGTCCGCGTTCTCGACCTCACCACGGTGGTGATGGGACCGTTCGCGACGCAGATCCTGGCCGACCTCGGCGCCGACGTGGTGAAGATCGAGCCCCCGGAGGGCGACATCATGCGGCACGCCGCGCCGATGCGCTCCGCCGGCATGGGGCACATCTTTCTGAACGCCAACCGCAACAAGCGCTCGATCGTTCTCGACCTGAAGCATGCCGAAGGCCGAGCGGCCTGCCTCGCGCTTGCCAGGCGCGTGGACGTGCTCGCCTACAACATCCGGCCGCAGGCGATGGAGCGCCTGCGGCTCGGCTACGACGAGGTGCGCGCGGTCAATCCGAAGATCCTCTACGTAGGCGCCTTCGGCTACAGCCAGCGCGGGCCGTATGCCGCCAAGGCAGCGTACGACGACCTGATCCAGGGCGCGGTGGGTTTGCCGTGGCTGCTCGCGCAATCGGGCGCAGCCGAGCCGCGCTACGTGCCGGCCACCGTCGCCGATCGCACCGTGGCGCTGCACATCGTGAACGCGGTGTGTGCCGGGCTCTACTGGCGCGAAAAGACGGGCCGCAGCCAGCGCATCGACGTGCCGATGTTCGAGCACCTGCTGCAGACGGTGCTCGGCGAGCATTTGGGCGGCTACACCTTCGATCCGCAGCTGGGCGAGCCCGGCTATGCGCGCCTGCTGGCGCCGGGCCGCCGTCCCTACCGCACGACGGACGGCTACGTCTGCGTGCTGGTCTACAACGACAAGCAGTGGCGCGCGTTCTTCGAGCTGATCGGCCGGCCGGAGCTGCTCACCGATCCGCGCTTTGCGACCCAGGAAGCGCGCAGCCGCAATTACGACGCAGTCTACGACCTGGTCGGCGAGGAGATGACGAAGCGCAGCACTGCCGAATGGATCGTGGCGCTCGAAGGCGCCGACATCCCGGTGCAGCGCATGAACAGCCTCGCCGACGTCGTCGCCGATCCCCACCTCGACGCGATCGGGTTCTTCGGCACGGTGGAGCATCCGAGCGAGGGGCGTCTGAAGTCGATGGCAGTGCCTTCCGAGTGGTCGGAATCGGCGCCCGAGTACCGGCGCCATGCGCCGCGCCTGGGCGAGCACACGCGCGAAGTGCTGCGCGAAGCGGGTTACTCAGACGCTGCAGTCGAAGCACTCATCGCGGGCGGGGCGGCGCGCTGAGCGCTGGGCCACCGCGAGCTTTCCGAAAACCCCCTGCTTAAGTCGGATTGCCCGGGCAGGCATGCGGGCGTAACTTACTGAGGCCTTCTTCGGAAAGCACGGCACATAGTTGCATGTACGCAGCCGCCTTCGAACCGCACGCCCCGCGTGGACGGAGAAACTCACCCGATAGAGTGGACTCCTCGACCTGGCGGGCGAGGACGTTGAATGGCAGAGCTTGTGGGCGGCTGAACGTCAGATTTCCTTGGCGCCGCCGTTGTCTCGATCAGTTGTTGTAGATACAATAACCCATGCGCGTGACGTTTGACCCAGCCAAGCGCGCCAAAACACTGAAGGAACGGGGGCTGGATTTCGCCGACGCGGCGCTCATCTTCTCAGGCGTCACGGTTGAGATCGAGGACATCAGGAAGGACTACGGCGAGATGCGCGTGATCTGCTACGGCCTGTTGGCCGGCCGCATCGTCGTCGTCGGCTATACGCCGCGTGGCGCGGTTCGCCACGTATTCAGCATGAGGAAAGCCAATGACCGCGAGAAAGCACGCATCGCGCCGTTACTTGAAATCTGACCTTGCGCGTGTCGATGCTCATAAGGTGAGGCCCGAGGAATACAGGGAGCTGCCCGAGCTGACGAAGGAGATGCTCGCTCGCGCCAAGGTCAACAAGGGTGGACGTCCCCTGTCTCGGAATCCCCGAAAGTTGATCTCCCTGCGTTTACCCGCCGATGTCATCGAACGCTGGAGGGCAACGGGACCCGGATGGCAGACGCGTATGGCTGAACGCCTTACCAAGTTTCGATGAGTAAACCCGACTCCAGTTCAGCGCAGCGCCATTGACACCGTCCCGCGCTCCCGGTAGCTTCCATGCCGCGCCGATTTGAAGTTCAGCTTGCGGGCGCTATACAAATGCCGCTAAAGAGACCGGAAACCCGTTCTCGCGAAGGCTGAACGGGTTTCGTTTTTTGGGATAAGGCACCGTGAACGCACCGCAGCCCGCGCCGGGTTCCGTAGGCATCGTCGAAGCAAGGAAGGCGAGCTTCAGCGAGCCGCTCAAACTCAAGAGCGGCGCGGTGCTGCCGCAGTTCGAGATCGCCTACGAAACCTACGGCGAGTTGAATGCCGCGCGCTCCAACGCGGTGCTGGTGTGCCACGCGCTCAACGCCTCGCACCACGTCGCGGGCCATTACGCCGACGACCCGGACAACGTCGGCTGGTGGGACAACCTCGTCGGCCCCGGCAAGCCGCTCGACACGCGCCGCTTCTTCGTCATCGGCACGAACTACCTCGGCTCCTGTTTCGGCTCCACCGGGCCGGCTTCGGTGAACCCGGCCACCGGCAAATCCTGGGGCGCGGACTTCCCGCTGGTCACGGTGGAGGACTGGGTCGAGGCCCAGGCGCGGCTCGCCGACCGGCTCGGCATCGAGCGCTTCGCCGGCGTGATCGGAGGGTCGCTCGGCGCCATGCAGGCGCTGCAGTGGACGCTCTCGTTTCCCGAGCGCATCCGCCACGCCATCGTGATCGCGGCGACGCCGCGGCTCTCGGCGCAGAACATCGCCTTCAACGAGGTGGCGCGCCAGGCGATCATGACCGATCCCGATTTCCACGGCGGTCACTACTACGAGAAGGGCGTCGTGCCGCGCCGGGGCCTGCGCATCGCGCGCATGATCGGGCACATCACCTACCTCTCCGACGACGCCATGATGGAGAAGTTCGGCCGCGTGCTGCGCGGCAAGGCCGGTCCCGGATTCGATTTCGACATCGATTTCGAGATCGAAAGCTACCTGCGTTACCAGGGCGACAAGTTCGCGAGTTACTTCGACGCCAACACCTACCTGCGCATCACCAAGGCACTCGACTACTACGACCCGGCGGCGGACTTCGGCGGCGACCTCGCCGCCGCCCTGGCGCGCGCCCGGGCCGCGTTCCTCGTCGTCTCCTTCACCTCGGACTGGCGCTTCGCTTCGGCGCGCTCGCGCGAAATCGTCAAGGCGCTGCTCGAGGGGCGCAAGATCGTCTCCTACCTCGAGATCGACGCGCCGCAGGGCCACGACGCGTTCCTCATGGACGATCCGCGCTACCACGGCGCGCTGCGCGCCTATTTCGCCAACGTCGCACTGTGACCGACGACCAACAGGCGCTGCTCGCGGCACGGCCGGACCTGGTGGCGATGGCGCGCTGGGTCGCGCCGGGCGCACGCGTGCTCGACCTCGGTTGCGGCGACGGCGCGCTGCTCAGGTACCTGTGGCAGGCCAAACAGGCGCCCGGCTACGGCGTCGAGATCGACGCCGCGCACGTCGTCGAATGCGTCAGGAACGACGTCAACGTGCTGCAGATGAACCTCGAGGACGGCCTCGCCACCTTCGGCGACCGCTCGTTCGACTGCGTGATCCTGTCCGAGACGCTGCAGGCGATCCACCACACCGAGCAGCTGATGCGCGAGATGCTGCGCGTCGGACGCGAGGCGATCGTCTCGTTCCCGAATTTCGGCCACTGGCAGGCGCGCCTGCAGGTGACGCTCGGCAGGATGCCCGTGTCGCAGGAACTGCCCTACCAGTGGTACGACACGCCGAACGTGCATCTGTGCACGCTCGAGGATTTCGAGGATTTCTGCCGCCGCCTGGGATTCCGCGTGCTCGAACGGCTGGTGCTGCACGCGGGCCGCAGCGTGACCCTGATGCCGAACCTGCTGGGCAGCGTCGCGGTGTACCGGCTCGGGCAAGGAAACCCTGCATGAGCGTCGCGCCGCGGGAGCTCGCCCGCACCACCTTCGTCGTGCTCGTCCTCGGCGGCCTGATCGCGGCTTCGCTCTGGATCGTGAAGCCGTTCCTGCCCTCGCTCGTCTGGGCGGCGATGATCGTGATCGCCACCTGGCCGCTGCTGCTCCGGCTGCAGCGGCGCCTGTGGGGCCGGCGCTGGCTCGCGGTGAGCGTGATGACGCTCGCGCTGCTGCTCACGTTCGTGGTGCCGCTGTCGCTCGCCATCGCCGCCGCCGTGGGCAATGCCGGCCAGATCGTGGCCTGGGCGAAGTCGCTGGCCACGATGAGCCTACCGCAGCCGCCGCAGTGGGTGGAATCGCTCCCGATTGCGGGCGAGGCGATTGCCAGCGCGTGGCGCGACCTCGCCGCGGCGGGCTGGCAGGAACTGGCGAAACGCGCCGCGCCTTACGCCGATGTCGGGCTGCGCTGGCTCGCCGGCGAACTCGGCGACGCCGGCCTGATCGTGGTGCAGTTGCTGCTCACGGTGCTGCTGTGCGCGATCCTCTATGCCGAGGGCGAGGCGGCCGCCGCGCGGCTGCGCCGCTTCGGCGTGCGGCTGGCGGGTGCGCGCGGCGAGGCCGCGGTCGGCCTCGCCGGCAAGGCGGTGCGCGCGGTCGCCCTCGGTGTCGTCGTCACCGCCCTGGTGCAGGCGCTCGCCGGCGGGCTGGGCCTGCTGCTGGCGGGCGTGCCCTTCGCGGGAGTGCTCACCGCGCTCATGTTCGTGCTGGCGGTTGCGCAGATCGGCGCCGTGCCGGTGCTGGCCTGCGCGGTCATCTGGCTGTGGTGGGGCGGCGAGGCGGGCGTTGCGGTCGCCCTGCTCGTCTGGTCGATTTTCGTCGGCGCCCTGGACAACGTGCTGCGGCCGATCCTCATCCGCCAGGGGGCCGACCTGCCGCTGCTGCTCATCTTCGCCGGTGTCATCGGCGGCATCATCGGCTTCGGACTGATCGGGATCTTCGTCGGTCCGGTGGTGCTGGCGGTGGCCTACACGCTGCTCGAGGACTGGATGAACGACGAGGCACGGCGCGGTTAGCGCAAGGGCGGGCTCCCGTCGGACTACCGCCGCGGCTGCGTGTCGAGCCGCTCAAGCATGCCGCGCATCGCAACCAGCAGGGCGATCCCGGGCAGGGCGATGACGAAAGTGGCGAAAAAGAACACACCCCAGCCCATCGCCGCGACCATGTAGCCGGCGGCCGGCCCGACGTAGACCCGGCCCACCGCGGACAGCGCCGAAAGCAGCGCGTACTGGGTGGCCGAAAAGCGCCGGTCGCACAGCGCCATCAGCAGCGCGACGTAGGCGGCCGTGCCCATGCCGCCGCACAGGTTCTCGGCGCCGATCACCGCGACCATGAGCGCGTAGTTCTTGCCGCTCGCCGCGAGCAGCATGAAGCCGAGATTGGTGAGCGCCTGCAGCAGGCCGAACACGAGCAGCGCGCGAAACAGTCCCAGCCGCGCCATCAGCGCGCCGCCGGCCAGCGCGCCGATGATCGTGGCAAGAAGGCCAAAGCCCTTGTTGATGGCGCCGACCTCGGTGGCGGAGAAGCCCGCCCCCTGCAGCAGGAACGCCGTGGTCAGGTTGCCGGCGAAGGCGTCGCCCAGCTTGTAGAGCACCACCAGCAACAGGATCCAGAGGGCGCCGTGACGCGAGAAGAACTCCGCCATCGGCTGGGTGACCGCCGCATTGAGGCTCTTCGGGGCCATGGCCGCGCCGCCGGGTTCGAGCGCAAACCAGGTCGCGGCCATGCCGACCACCATCAGCCCGGCCATCAGCCAGTAAGTGCCATGCCAGCCGAGCCACTGGTCGGCGACGACGAGGGCGCCAGCCCCGGAAACGAGCATCGCCAGACGGTAACCGAGCACCGACACCGCGGCGCCCGCGCCGCGTTCCGCGGCGCGCAGGATGTCGGTGCGGTAGGCGTCGACCACGATGTCCTGCGAAGCCGAGACGAACGCCACGGCGAGCGCCGCCAGGCCCGTCAGCCAGGGTGAGTCCTTCGGCGACAGCGTGCCGAGAAACGCGATCAGCGCCAGCAGCGCAAGCTGGGTGGCGGCGAGCCAGCCGCGCCGCCGGCCGAGGAACGGCGGCGAGTAACGATCCATGAGCGGCGCCCACAGGAACTTGTAGGTGTAGGGCTGCCCCACCAGCGCAAACCAGCCGATCGTCACGATGTCGACGCCCTCGAGCGCGAGCCACGCCTGCAGCGTGCCGGCGGTGAGCGCGAGCGGCAGCCCGGAGGAAAAGCCGAGCAGCATCACCAGCAGCATCGTCCGGCTGCGGAACACCGCCGCGTAGATCGAAACGGCCATAGCGGCGCGAGTGTAAACGGTTGCCACCGGCGCAAAAAATCGGTAGCCTCTTTTTCCTTTTTGCGCGCACCAGGCTACCCACCCATGAACTCCACGCCAGATTTATCCAAGGACAAGCTGGTCGCCGATCTCAAGATCGTGGTCGCCGACGCCGAAGAGCTGCTGCGCGCCACCGCCTCCCAGGCGGGCGAGAAGGTCGGCGTGGCGCGCGAGCGCATCCAGGTCTCGCTCGCCAACGCGCGGGTCAAGCTGATCGAGGCCGAGCGCGCGCTGGCCGAGCGCACGCGCGAGGCGGCCAAGGTGGCCGACGAATACGTGCACGAGAACCCCTGGCAGGCGGTCGGCATCGCCGCCGCCGCGGGGCTCGTGCTCGGCGTGCTGATCAGCCGCCGCTGAGTTCGGCCCGCCGCGCGCGGGTCTTCGACCACCCGACACCCATGTTTGGCTCCACCCGGGAGCTTGCCCGCACGCTGCTCGCGTTCATGGAAACGCGCGCGCGGCTCGCGGCGGGCGAACTCGAGGAACAGGCGCTGCGCCTCGTCGAGATCGCGCTCTGGATCGCGTGCGCGCTGTTCTTCTTCGGTCTGGCCATCGTGTTCGTGTCGCTGCTGGTCGTGCTCGCGTTCTGGGACGCCAACCGCGTGCTGGCGGCGGCGCTGCTGGCGGCGCTTTACCTCGGCGCCGGGACCGTCGGGGTGCTGCTGGCGCGCGCGCGCTGGCGTGAACGGCCGCGGTTTCTCGCGGCGACGCTCGAGGAGCTGCGCAAGGACCGCGAGCGCGCCGGGCCGGCGCCATGATGCGCGCGCGGCTCATCGAGCTGCACCGGCGACGCGCGCAATTGGCCGCGAGCGCGCAGGCCGAGCGCGAGCAGCTGGCCGATCAATTGGCGCGCGCCGATGCGGCGCTCGCCTGGATCGGACGCGGCCGCGCCGCGCTCGAGGCGGCCCGCCGCCAGCCGCTCCTGATCGCCGCGGCTGCCGCCCTGTTGCTGCTGTTGCGCCCGAAGCAAGCGCTCAAGCTCCTCGCCGGAGGCTGGTCGCTGTGGCGGCTCTTCTTGCGCGTGCGCCGCCTGTGGGCGAGCATCGCACCGGCCCTGCAGCCGCGCGCTGGACGCGGCACGTGAACCGCAAGTACCCGGTCGCGGTACTGCGGCAGGCGTTTGCACTCGCCGAGCGCGAGCGCAAGTTCCTGCTGCGCGAGCTCACGCAGGTGCGGGGGCTGATGCCGCTCCTGATGAAGCCGCGCAACAAGCAGCGCTGGACGCCGCAGGACAAGGCCGAGATCCGCGCCCAGCTCAGACGCCTGTCGAATCTTTCCCCCTACTTCGTCGCGCTGGTGATGCCGGGCGGCTTCGTGGTGCTGCCGGCGCTCACCTGGTGGCTCGACCGCCGCCGCGCGCGGCGCGGCCTCGCCCCGACCCACTCAGGCTAGCTTCCAGTCGTAATCGATCGTCAGCGGGGCGTGGTCCGAGAACCGCCGGCGCTTGTAGATCGCTTCGCGCCGCGCGCTGCCGGCGACTCCGGGGGTCGCGATCTGGTAGTCGATGCGCCAGCCGACGTTCTTCGCCCACGCCTGGCCGCGGTTCGACCACCAGGTGTACTGTTCGGGCTTCCCGTTCAGCCGGCGGAAGACATCGACGTAGCCGAGTTCGTCGAAGACGCGCGTGAGCCAGGCGCGCTCCTCGGGCAGGAAACCCGAGTTCTTCCGGTTCGAACGCCAATTCTTGAGGTCGATTTCCCGGTGCGCGATGTTCCAGTCGCCGCACAGGAGGGCTTCGCGCCCCGAGCGCTTCAGCTGCGCCAGGTACGGCAGGAATTCATCGAGAAATCGATACTTGGACGCTTGGCGATGCGGGCCGGCCGAGCCCGAGGGCAGGTACAGCGATATCACCGAGAGCCTGCCGAAGCGCGCCTCCAGGCAGCGTCCTTCGGCATCGAACTCGCGGCTGCCGAAGCCCTCGATCACCGCGTCGGGACTGGCGCGCGAGTAGATCGCCACGCCTGCATAGCCTTTCTGCCGCGCATGCGAGAAATGCCCGTGCAGGCCCTTCGGCGCGCGCAGGCTGTGGTCGAGATCCGCGTCCTGGGCCTTGATTTCCTGCAGGCAGGCCACATCGGCGCGCTGCGCCGCGAGCCAGCGGAAGAACCCCTTGCGCGCCGCCGAGCGGATGCCGTTGACGTTGAGCGTCAGGACCTTCACGCTGCCCGGGAATGTCCGCGCCCGCCTCAGCCCGAAGGCAGGCTCGAGGCGCCGCCGTGCGCGGCCGACCACTGCGCGGGCGCGTGCAGGAAATTCTCGATTTCGGCAATCTGCCCGGGCGCCAGATAGGCGTGCTTTTTCACCACCGCCAGCACGTCCCACCAGGTGGCGAGATGATGCAGCCGCACGCCCAGGTCGCCGAGAATCTGTTTCGACTCCGGGAAGATGTCGTAGTAGAAATTGACGTAAACGTGCTCCACCACCGCGCCCGCCGCGCGCAGCGCCTGGCAGAAATTGATTTTCGAACGTCCGTCGGTGGTGAGGTCCTCCACCAGCAGGGTGCGCGCGCCCTCGCGAACGTCGCCTTCGATCTGGGCGTTGCGGCCGAAGCCCTTGGGCTTCTTGCGCACGTACTGCATCGGCAGACCGAGGCGATCGGCAATCCATGCCGCGTAGGGGATGCCGGCGGTCTCGCCGCCCGCGACGACATCGAACTGCTCGAAACCGGCATCGCGCGCGAGCGTCGCGGCGGCGAAATCGACCAGCTGGCCGCGGATGCGCGGGTAGAAGATGAGCTTGCGGCAATCGATGTAGACCGGGCTCGCCCAGCCGGAGGTGAAGATGAAGGGCTGGTCATGCGAGAACAGCACCGCCTTCACCTCGAGCAGCATCTTCGCGGTGGTCTCGGCGATGAACCTCGGATCTGCGCTGTGCATGCGGTGGCCGGTGCGGAGCGGCGCCGATTCTAGCAGGTCAACTCGCGCCGCATCGGGGCGTTGGATAGAATGCCGCGATACCAAGCTGGGAGGCCATGATGTCCCGATTCGCCAGTCTTCTTG
Source organism: Betaproteobacteria bacterium (assembly GCA_004298325.1). Classification (GTDB taxonomy): domain Bacteria; phylum Pseudomonadota; class Gammaproteobacteria; order Burkholderiales; family SG8-39; genus 2-02-FULL-66-14. The sequence goes on from SCUF01000171.1 coordinate 9,877, forward strand.
CCGCGCTCGCCGCCGCCGGCCTGCTCGCGCCGCTTGCCGCCGAGGCACAGACGATCGAGGCCCTCACCTACCGCTGCGTCGGCAAGGACAAGAAGACCTACTACGGGCAGACGCTGCCGCGGCAATGCATCGGCCTGCCGCTCGAGATGCTGAACAAGCAGGGCGTGGTGGTGAAGCGCATCGACCCGCAGGGCGACGTCGAGAAAAAGGCGCTCAAGGAGGCCGAGGACAAGAAGAAACGCGAGGAAGATGCCCGCACCAAGGAACGCCAGCGCCGCGACAAGGCGCTGCTCGCGTCCTACGCCAGCGAGGCCGACATCGAAGCGGCGAGGAAGCGTGCGCTGCTCGAGAACGAAAAGGCCGTCCAGGAGATCGACGCGCGCATCGCGGGCATCCAGAAGCGCCAGGCCGGGCTGGCGAAGGAAATGGAGTTCTACCAGGGCAAGAACAAGCCGCCCGCCAAGCTCAGTCAGGACGTGAAGGGCGTCGAGTCCGAGCTGAGGCTGCAGGCCGAGCTGCGCGAGAAGAAGAAGAAGGAAGTCGACCCGATCAACGCCAAGTACGACGAGGACAAGCGCCGCTACGTCGAGTTGACGCGCGGCGGCGCCGCCAAGTAGACGCCGTCAGCCCAGCAGCTTGCGCCGCAGCAGCGCGTTCACCTGCGCCGGATTGGCCTTGCCGCGCGAGGCCTTCATCACCTGGCCGACGAGCGCGTTCAGCGCCTTGTCCTTGCCGGCGCGGAATTCGCCCACCGACTTCGGGTTCGCGGCGAGCACGTCCGCGACCAGCTGCTCGATGGCGCCGGCGTCGCTGATCTGCTGCAGGCCGCGCCGCTCGATGATCGCGTCGGCTGTGCCTTCTCCACTCCACATGGCGCCCAAAACCTCCCCAGCGGCGCGGTGACTGATCGTCCCGTCAATAATGCGCGACACCAGAGTGGCACGATCCAATGGCGAGATTGGTACTTGCGTAATTGTTAATCCCGACTTATTCAAGGCTGCACCGATCTGCATCATTACCCAATTGGCCGCCTGGGCCCCTTGAATTCTGTCGCAATTCGCGGTTAGCTTTAGCAGGTGTCCCCAGAACGCTTCGAAATCTTCCGCAGTTTCCCTGCTGGACGTAATTGCCTGCGCCATTTCCTTGGGTAATTCGTAGTCCCGCATGAATCGTTCACGCATCGCCTCGGGGAGTTCCGGCATCTGCGACCGGATGCGATCGATATCTTGCTCGTTCAAGACGAGCGGCAGCAGGTCGGGATCGGGGAAGTAGCGGTAGTCGTGGGCCTCCTCCTTGCTGCGCATCGAACGCGTTTCGTTGCGTTCCGGGTCAAACAGCCGCGTCTCCTGCTCGATGCGGCCGCCGCCCTCCAGGATCTCGATCTGGCGCCGCGCCTCGTAGGCGATCGCCTGCTCCATGAAGCGGAACGAATTGAGATTCTTGATCTCGCAGCGCGTGCCGAGCGCCGCGTCCCCCGCGCGCCGCACCGAAACGTTGGCGTCGCAGCGGAACGATCCTTCCTGCATGTTGCCGTCGCAGATCCCGATCCAGCGCACCAGCGCGTGCATCGCGCGCGCATAGGCTACCGCCTCGGCCGCGCCGCGCAGCTCGGGCTCGGAGACGATTTCGAGCAGCGGCGTGCCGGCCCGATTGAGGTCGATCCCGGTCATGCCGTGGAAATCCTCGTGCAGCGACTTGCCGGCATCCTCTTCCAGATGCGCGCGCGTGAGCCGCACGATCTTCTGCAGATCGCCCACGGCGAGGCTGATCGAGCCGCCCGCGACCACCGGCAGCTCGTACTGGCTGATCTGGTAGCCCTTCGGCAGGTCGGGATAGAAGTAGTTCTTGCGCGCGAACACCGAACGACGGTTGATGGTGCCGCCCACCGCGATGCCGAAGCGGATGGCGCACTCCACGGCGGCGCCATTCAGCACCGGCAGCACCCCCGGCAGTGCGATATCCACCGCCGAGGCCTGCGTGTTCGGCGCCGCGCCGAACGCGGTCGCGGCACCGGAAAAGATCTTGCTCCGCGTCGCGAGCTGCGCGTGCGTCTCGATGCCGACGACGATTTCCCAGCTCATGCGCCCGAGCGCCTCGCGTCGCGCTTCACAGCGGCGTCGCCGCCGGCACGCGCCGGTGCCAGTCGGTCGCCTGCTGGTAGCGGTGCGCCGCGCCGAGCAGCCGGGCCTCGGCGAAATGCTTGCCCGTGAGCTGCAGTCCGACGGGCAGCCCGGCAGCGTCGAAGCCGCAGGGAATGCTGAGCGCCGGCAGGCCCGCGAGCGGCGCCGGAATGGTGAAGATGTCGTTGAGGTACCTCTGCACCGGGTCGTCGCGGTTGGCGCCCAGCGCAAACGCCGTCGACGGCGCGGTCGGACCCATGATCAGGTCGCAGCGCTCGAAAGCCTCGGCGAAATCGCGCGCGATCAGCCGCCGCACCTTCTGCGCCTGCAGGTAGTAGGCATCGTAGTAACCATGCGACAACACGTAGGTGCCGATCAGGATCCTGCGCTTGACCTCGGCGCCAAAGCCTTCGGCGCGCGTGCGGCAATACATGTCGGCGAGGTCGGCGTAGCCGCGGGCGCGGTGGCCGTAGCGCACGCCGTCGAAGCGGGACAGGTTGGACGACGCCTCTGCCGGGGCGATCACGTAGTACACCGGCACGGCGAGCCGGCTGTTGGGCAGATCCAGCTCGACCAGCCGGGCGCCGTGCGCTTCGAACCACGCGATCGCCTCGCGCACCCGCGCCAGCACCTCGGGGGCGATGCCCGCGCCGAAATATTCGCGCGGCAGGCCGATGCGCAGGCCGGCGAGCGGCGCGCTCAGCTCCCGGCTGTAGTCCTCGGTCGCGCGCTCCAGGCTGGTCGAGTCGCGCGCGTCATGTCCAGCCATCGCGTTCATGAGCAGCGCGAGGTCCTCGGCGCACCTCGCCATGGGCCCGCCCTGATCGAGCGAGGAGGCGAACGCGATCATGCCGTAACGCGACACCACGCCGTAGGTCGGCTTCAGGCCGCAGACCCCGGTGAACGCCGCCGGCTGGCGGATCGAGCCGCCGGTGTCGGTGCCGGTGGCGGCGGGTGCCAGGCGCGCCGCCACCGCGGCAGCCGATCCGCCCGAGGAGCCACCCGGCACATGGGCCGTGTCCCAGGGGTTCTTCGCCGGCCCGAAATACGAGGTCTCGTTGGACGAGCCCATGGCAAACTCGTCCATGTTGGTCTTGCCGAGCAGCACCGTGCCGGCGGCGGCGAAACGCTCGACGACGTGGGCGTCGTACGGACTGACGAAGTTCGCCAGCATCCGCGAGCCGCAGGTCGTCAGCATGCCGCGGGTGCAGTAGATGTCCTTGTGCGCCAATGGAATGCCGGTGAGCGGCCCGGCGCGGCCCGCGGCGCGGCGCTCGTCGGCGGCACGGGCCTCGCGCAGGCTGCGCTCGGCGTCCACCGTGATGAAGGCGTTCAGCACGCCGTTGAGCCGCGCAATCCGCTCCAGGCAGAGCCGCGTCAGCTCGACGCTGGAAATCGACCCGCGCGCAAGCGCGCCGGCGAGTTCGCTGAGGGTCGAATTGAGCAAGCTACTCGATGACCTTCGGCACCAGGTACAGGCCGCGCTCGACCGCCGGGGCCACCGCCTGGTACTCGGCGTGGCGGTCGGTTTCGGTGACGGCGTCGGCGCGCAGGCGCTGGCCGGCGCCCGGTGCGGTCGCCACGGCGTGCGACATCGGCTCGACGCCGGCCGTATCCACCGCCCGCATCTCGTCGATCAGGTTCAGTACGCGGTTGAGCTGCGCGCGCACCGCCTCGCCCTCCTCGGGGCTTACGGCCAGCCGCGCGAGCCGCGCCAGGCGCTGGATCTCGTCAGGGGAAAGAGGCATGCTGCAACACGGAAAACTCCCGCGGCGCAAAAAAAGGGGAGTAATATTTGCGCATTATAGAGCCATTGGCGACTGGCCCTTGGCGCCCAGACTTCACGCACAGTACACGAGGACCATGTTCGGTTTTCTGAGAAGCTATTTTTCCAACGATCTCGCCATCGACCTCGGCACCGCCAACACGTTGATCTACGTGCGCGGCAAGGGGATCGTGCTCGACGAGCCGTCCGTGGTCGCGATCCGCCAGGAAGGCGGCCCCAACAGCAAGAAGACGATCCAGGCCGTCGGCAAGGAAGCCAAGCAGATGCTGGGCAAGACGCCCGGCAACATCACCGCGATCCGGCCGATGAAGGACGGCGTCATCGCCGATTTCACCGTCACCGAGCAGATGCTGAAGCAGTTCATCAAGAAGGTGCACGACAACAAGCTGTTCTCGCCCAGCCCGCGCATCATCATCTGCGTGCCCTGCGGCTCGACCCAGGTCGAGCGCCGCGCGATCCGCGAATCCGCGATCGGCGCCGGCTCCGGCCAGGTGTTCCTGATCGAGGAACCGATGGCCGCCGCGATCGGCGCCGATTTGCCGGTAGCGGAGGCCACCGGATCGATGGTGGTGGACGTCGGCGGCGGCACCACCGAAGTCGGTGTCATCTCGCTCGGCGGCATGGTGTACTCGGGATCGGTGCGCGTCGGCGGCGACAAGTTCGACGAAGCGATCATCAATTACATCCGCCGCAACTACGGCATGCTGATCGGCGAAGCCACGGCGGAGACGATCAAGAAGGGCATCGGTTCGGCGTTTCCGGGCAGCGAAGTGCGCGAGATGGAGGTCAAGGGCCGCAATCTCGCCGAGGGCATTCCGCGCAGCTTCACCATCAGCTCGAACGAGATCCTCGAAGCGCTCACCGAGCCGCTCAACCAGATCGTCTCGGCGGTCAAGTCGGCGCTCGAGCAGACGCCGCCCGAACTGGGCGCCGACATCGCCGAGAAGGGCATGGTGCTCACGGGCGGCGGCGCGCTGCTGCGCGATCTCGACCGCCTGCTGATGGAGGAGACCGGCCTGCCGGTGATCGTGGCCGAGGATCCGCTCACCTGCGTGGTACGCGGCTCGGGCAAGGCGCTCGAGAAGATGGAGCACTTCGGGCCGATCTTCACCAACGAGTAGCGCGGTCCATGAGCGAGGCGTGAGGGATCGCGGCCGTCGCGGCGGTTTTCCGCCTTCACGCCTTCACGCCATCCCCGCTCACTGACGTGGAGCACTCGCCGCCGCCGTTCTTCAAGCGCGGGCCTGCTCCGCTGGTGCGACTTGCCTTCTTCGCTTCGCTGTCGCTGGCGCTGCTGGTGCTCGACGCGCGCTTTCGTTACGCCGAAGGCCTGCGCCAGGCGCTGGCGCTCGCCGCGCAGCCGCTGCAGGCGCTGGCCGTGCTGCCGGGGTCGGTGGTGGACCGCATTGCCGGCTATTTTTCCAGCCAGGTGCAGCTGCGCGACGAGAACGCGGGCCTGCGCCGGCAGCTGGTGGACGCGTCGCAGTCGGTGCAACGCCTCCAGGCGGCGCTCGCCGACGCCGAGCAGCTCAGGCGCCTCGCGGGCGTTGCCGAGCGCTACCGTAATCGGGGCATCCCCGCCGAGATCCTGTACGACGCGCGCGATCCCTATGCCCGCAAGGTGATCATCGGGCGCGGCACCCAGCACGGCGTGCGAGCGGGCTCTGCCGTGGTCGACGAGATCGGCGTCGTCGGGCAGGTGACGCGCACGCATGCCGGCGCGGCGGAGGTCACGCTGCTCACCGACAAGGACCAGGCGATTCCGGTGCAGGTGCAGCGCAACGGGCTGCGTGCGGTGGCATACGGCGGCGGCCTTTCGGGCCTGCTCGAGCTGCGCTACATGGCGGCCAATGCCGAGATCGAAGCGGGCGACCGCCTGGTGACCTCCGGGCTCGATGGCCTCTATCCACCCGGATTGCGGGTGGCCACGGTGGTCCGCGTCGAGCGCGATGCCGCGAATTCGTTCGCCCGCATCCTGTGCCAGCCTGCGGCGGGCGTCGAGCGCGGCCGTTTCGTGCTGGTGCTGAACGCCGAGGCACCGCAGACGCCCTACCCGGAAGAGGCGGGCGCGCAACGCGAACGCGATCCGCGCGGCGGCAAGCCGCGCCGCGCACACCGAAAGGCCGCCGATGGGGCCTGATCGGCCGCAGCGCATTCTGCTGCCGGTGCGCGTCAGCTGGATCGTGACCTCGTTCGCCGCCGCGCTGCTGCTCAATTTCGTGCCGTGGCACCCGGCCGCGCTGGCGCCGGATTTCGTCGCCCTCACGCTGACGTTCTGGTGCGTGCGCCAGCCGCGCCTAGTCGGCCTGGGTGTCGCCTGGCTGCTCGGGCTGCTGTCCGACGCGGGCAGCGGCGCGCTGCTGGGACAGCATGCACTGGTCTATTCGCTGCTCGCCTTTGCCGCCATCACGCTGTCGCGGCGCATCCTCTGGTTCTCCGTCTGGGGGCAGGCGCTGCACGTCGCCGTGTTGCTGCTTTTCGCGCAAGGTGTCGCCGCGCTCGTGCGCCTCGCCGCGGGCGCCGATTTCCCCGGCTGGAGCCTGTTCGCGGCGCCGCTGCTGGGGGCCGCGCTCTGGCCGGTGGCGAGCTTGCTGCTGCTGGCGCCGCAGCGCCGCCCGATCGAAGTCGACGAGACGCGGCCGCTATGAGGCCGGCCGAACTGCGCGACCACGAGCGCGAGCTGTACTACTTTCAGCTGCGCATCGGTTTCGCCGGTGCGGTGGTGCTGGTGGCGTTTGCGCTGCTGTTCGCGCGTTTTTTTTACCTGCAGGTCGTGCAGCACGGCCGTTACGCCTCGAAAGCCGAGGACAACCGCATTTCGATCGTGCCGATCGCGCCCAATCGCGGCCTGATCCTCGACCGCAACGGCGTGGTGCTGGCGCGCAACTATTCCGCCTACACGCTGGAGATCTTTCCGGCCAAGGTGCGCGACCTCGAGCGCACCATCGGCGAACTGGGCGCGGTGGTCGAAGTCCAGGCGAAGGACCGCAGCCGCTTTCGCAAGCTGCTCGCGGAAACGCGATCCGCCGAGAGCCTGCCGATCCGCACGCGGCTTTCGGACGAGGAGGTGGCGCGCTTCGCCGCCAACCGCTACCGCTTTCCGGGCGTCGAGATCAAGGCGCGGCTGTTCCGGCAGTACCCGCTGGGCGCAACCGCCTCGCACGTGCTCGGCCACATCGGGCGCATCAGCACGCGCGACCGCGACCGGCTCGAGGAGCTCGGCGTCGAGGCGAACTACCGCGGCACCGATTTCATCGGCAAGGCCGGCATCGAAGCCAGCTACCAGCATGAGCTGCACGGCACGGCCGGCGTCGAACAGGTCGAGATCGACGCTGCGGGCCGGGGGCTGCGCACGCTGGCGCGGACACCGGCGCAGCCCGGCAACGATGTCAAGCTTACGCTCGACGTCCGCTTGCAGCAGATTGCCGAAGACGGTTTCGGCGAGCGCCGCGGCGCGCTGGTCGCACTCGAGCCGCAGACCGGCGCGGTGCTCGCGTTCGTTTCGCGGCCGGGATTCGACCCGAACCTGTTCGTCGACGGCATCGATCCCGCCCACTGGGACGCGCTCAACAATTCGCCCGACCGGCCGCTCAACAACCGCGCCATCGCCGGCGTCTATCCGCCGGGCTCGACCTTCAAGCCGTACATGGCACTGGCCGCGCTCGAGCTGGGCAAGCGCACGCCGCGCAGCACGATCCACGATCCGGGCTACTTCGTCTTCGGCGAGCGGCGCTTTCGCGATTCCAAGCCCGGCGGCCACGGCACCGTCGATCTGTACAAGTCGATCGTCGTGTCCTCGGACACCTTCTACTACCAGCTCGCCAACGATCTCGGCATCGACGCGATCGCCGGCTTCATGCAGCACTTCGGCTTCGGTGCGCGCACCGGCATCGACCTGGAAGGCGAAGCCAGCGGCGTGCTGCCCTCGCCGCAGTGGAAAAGGAAGCGTTTCAGGCTGCCCGAGCAGCAGAAGTGGTACCCGGGCGAGACCATTTCGATCGGCATCGGCCAGGGCTACAACGCCTATACGCCGGCGCAGCTCGCGCTCGCGGTGGCGACCCTGGCGAACCAGGGCGCGATGTACCGGCCGCATCTGGTGAGCCAGGTGGAGAACCCGCGCAGCGGAACGCGGCGCTCGATCGGGCCCGAGCTCGTCAAACGCGTGCCGCTGCGCGCCGAAAACGTGGAATTCGTATTGCGCGCGATGGCGGGCGTCAACCGCGAGGGCACCGGAGCGCGCGCTTTCGCCGGCGCGCAGTACACGAGCGGCGGCAAGACCGGCACCGCGCAGGTGGTCGGCATGAAACAGAACGAGAAATACGACGAGCGCCGCGTCTCCGAGCGCCTGCGCGACCATGCGCTGTTCATCGCGTTCGCGCCGCTGGAAAGCCCGCGGATCGCGCTCGCCGTGCTGGTCGAAAATTCCGGTTTCGGCGCGCGCGCAGCGGCTCCCATAGCGCGCGCCGTGCTCGACTACTACCTGCTCGGCAAGCTGCCGGCGGCACCGGTCAGGCCGGCCCCGCTCGAGGCGGCGGAGGACGCGGCAAGCGACTGATGGAGCTGGCCCGCAATCCGCTGCGCAGCCTCACGGCCTACCTTGCGGAAGGCATCGACGGCACGCTGCTGGCGATCGCGCTCGCCATCGCTGCGCTCGGCCTGGTGACGCTGTATTCGGCCAGCTACGACCAGCCGGGACGCGTCGCCAGCCAGGCCACCAACCTCGCCGTAGCCCTCGGCGCGATGTGGCTGGTCGCGCGCGTGCCGCCGCAGACGCTGATGCGGTTTGCCCTGCCGGCGTATCTGCTTGGCCTGTTGCTGCTCGTCGCGGTCGCGTCGTTCGGCGACGTCGTCAACGGTGCGCGTCGCTGGCTGCACATCGGCGTGACGCGATTCCAGCCCTCCGAGATGATGAAGCTCGCGCTGCCGCTGATGCTGGCCTGGTACTTCCACCGCCGGGAAGCGGGGCTGCGGCCGCTGGATTTCGCGGTCGGTGCCGCGCTGCTCGCGCTGCCCGTGCTGATGATCGCGCGCCAGCCCGATCTCGGCACTGCGGTACTCGTGGCGGCTGCCGGGTTCTACGTCATTTTCTTCGCCGGCGTCGGCTGGAAGCCGCTCGCCGCGCTCGGCGTGCTGGGCCTCGCCAGCCTGGTGCCGCTGTGGGGCCTGCTGCACGATTATCAGCGCCGGCGCATCCTCATGCTGCTCGATCCGGCCCAGGACCCGCTCGGCGCCGGCTACCACATCATCCAGTCGACCATCGCGGTGGGCTCCGGCGGCCTCACCGGCAAGGGCTGGCTGCGCGGCACGCAGACGCACCTCGAGTTCATCCCGGAGCGCCACACCGATTTCGTCCTCGCGGTGTTTTCGGAGGAATTCGGCCTGCTCGGCAACTGCCTGCTGCTGGTGCTGTACGCCCTGCTCGTCGGCCGCGGCCTCATGATCGCCGCCAACGCGGCATCGTTCTTTGCACGTCTGCTGGCGGGCTCGATCGCGCTCATGTTCTTCACCTACGTCTTCGTCAACATGGGCATGGTGGCGGGGATCCTGCCCGTGGTTGGCGTGCCGCTGCCCTTCATCTCCTACGGCGGCACCGCGCTCGTTACGCTGTTCTTGGGTCTGGGGATCCTGATGAGCGTTCAGCGTCATCGCAAACTGGTCCAGACCTGAGCTCGAAGCAGGGTTGCTGCATAGCAGCATCGAATTGAAATCTTGCTTCGCATCATGAAACGCAGACCCGGTAACTATCTGTAAGGGCTTGTTTATTGTTGATTTAGAGACCATCAACCGGGTTATTGCTGCGCGCCATTAGTATCGAATAATGTTCTGCATTATGGGTTTTGACGTCGATCATTCAACACACTTGGAGAATCACGATGGGCGTACGTGAGGAGCAAATCGCGCAGCTGAAGAAAGACTGGGCCGAGAATCCGCGCTGGAACGGGATCAAACGCGGTTACAGCGCCGAAGATGTGGTGCGGCTGCGCGGCAGCGTGCAGATCGAGCATACGCTCGCGAAACTGGGGTCGGAAAAGCTCTGGTCGATGTGCCGCGAGCGCCCCTTCGTGAATTCGCTCGGCGCACTCACCGGCAACCAGGCGATGCAACAGGTCAAGGCCGGCGTGCCCGCGATCTACCTGTCGGGCTGGCAGGTCGCCGCCGACGCCAACGACTCGCTGTCGATGTATCCCGACCAGTCGCTCTACGCGGTGTCCTCGGTGCCCACCGTGGTGAGGCGCATCAACAACGCGCTGGCGCGTGCCGATCAGATCCAGACCATGGAGGGCAAGGGCGACACCGACTGGTTTGCGCCGATCGTGGCCGACGCCGAGGCGGGGTTCGGCGGCGTGCTCAACGCCTTCGAGCTGATGAAGGCGATGATCGATGCGGGCGCCGCCGGCGTGCACTACGAGGACCAGCTGGCGAGTGTCAAGAAATGCGGCCACATGGGCGGCAAGGTGCTGGTGCCCACGCAGGAGCACGTGCAGAAACTGATCGCCGCGCGCCTTGCCGCGGACATCTGCGGCGTGCCGACCGTGCTGCTCGCGCGTACCGATGCCGAAGCTGCCGACCTCGTGACCTCGGATGTCGACGAGCGCGACCGGCCGTTCCTGACCGGCGAGCGCACCGTGGAGGGCTTCTACAAGTCGCGCAAGGGCCTCGAGCAGGCGCTGGCGCGCGGTCTGGCCTACGCCGAGTACGCCGACATGGTGTGGTGTGAAACCGGCACGCCGGACCTCGCCTTCGCCCGCAAGTTCGCCGAAGGCATCCGGCAACGGTTCCCGGGCAAGATGCTGGCGTACAACTGCTCGCCCTCGTTCAACTGGAAGCGCAACCTCGATGACGCTACGATCGCCCGTTTCCAGCGCGAGCTGGGCGCCATGGGCTACAAGTTCCAGTTCATCACCCTGGCCGGGTTCCACGCGCTCAACTACTCGATGTTCGAGCTCGCCCACGGCTACGCCCGCAACGGCATGACCGCGTTCGTCGAGATGCAGCAGAAGGAGTTCGCGGCCGCCGAGCACGGCTTCACCGCGGTCAAGCACCAGCGCGAGGTCGGCACCAGCTATTTCGACGACGTGACGCAGGTGATCTCGGCCGGCAAGGCCTCGACCACCGCGCTGCACGGCTCGACCGAGGACGAGCAGTTCTTCGACGCGCAGCGACCGGCGAAGAAAGTCGCCTGACCGGCGCGTGAAAGGCGAACCCGCCAAGATCCTGCCGATCCACGGAGCGCGCACCGATCGCGCCGCCGAGGTCGCGCGGACGATCCTGGCCGGGTTCGACCGGCATTACCGCCTGTTTCGCGAGGCGGCGCGCGAGGCCAAGCGCCTGTTCGAGCGCGCCGACTGGGCGGCGATGCGGGATCTCGCGCGCGAGCGTATCGCCATGTACGACCGGCGCGTGCAAGAAGGCGTGGAGGCGGTGCTGGCACGCTTTCCCGAGGTCGATACCGATGAGTCGCTCTGGCCCGCGATCAAGCTTGCCTACATCCCCCTGCTGCACGATCACCGCCAGCCGGAGCTGGCCGAGACCTTCTTCAATTCCGTGGCGTGCCAGGTCTTGCACCGGCGCTACTACCGCAACGAGTTCATCTTCTGGCGCCCGGCGGTCGCGACCGAACACCTGGAGGGCGAAGAACCCGCCTACCGCAGCTACTATCCGCGCAAGGGCGGCGCCGGGTTGCGCGCGACGCTCGAGCGCATCGCGCGCGATCTCGGCTTTGGCCTGCCCTTCGAGAACCTGCACCGCGACCTGAAAGGCGTGGTGCACGCGCTGCGCCGCAAGTTCCCGCGGCCGTCGCGCGCCCGGCCGAGCCTGCAGATCCAGGTGCTGGCATCGCCCTTCTTCCGCAACAAGGCCGCCTACATCGTCGGCAAGGCGATCAACGGCCACGTCGAGCTGCCGTTCGCCGTGCCGCTGCTGCAGAACGAGCGGCGCGAGCTCTACCTCGACACGCTGCTCACGGGGCAGGACGAGTTGCTGGTGCTGTTTTCCTTCGCGCGCGCCTATTTCTTCGTCGACATGGAGGTGCCGGCGGCGACGGTCTCTTTCCTGCGCCAGCTGATGCCGCGCAAGCCGCGCGCCGAGATGTACATGACGGTGGGCCTGCACAAGCAGGGCAAGACGGTGTTCTATCGCGATCTGCATTACCACCTCAACCATTCGTCCGACAACTTCGTCACCGCCCCCGGCATCAAGGGCATGGTGATGCTGGTGTTCACGCTGCCGTCCTTCCTTTACGTCTTCAAAGTGATCCGCGACCGCTTCGCGCCGCCCAAGGAGCTCGACCGCGAGACGGTGAAGCAGAAGTACCAGCTGGTGAAGTTCCACGACCGCGTCGGGCGCCTGGCCGACACGCTGGAGTATTCGCTCGTCGCGCTGCCGCTCGGCCGCTTCGACCCGGCGCTGCTCGAGGAGCTGAAGGCAGAGGCCGCCTCCAACATCGAGATCGAGGGCGACCGCATCGTGCTCAAGCACGTCTACATCGAGCGTCGCATGCAGCCGCTCAACCTGTACGTCGCGGAAGCGCTGCAGGACCGCGACCAGGCGCGTCTCGAGCGCGTGCTCGACGAGTACGGCAACGCGATCAAGGACCTGGCCGGAGCCGACATCTTCCCCGGCGACATGCTGCTGAAGAACTTCGGCGTCACGCGGCACGAGCGCGTCGTGTTCTACGACTATGACGAGATCTCGTACATGACCGACTGCAACTTCCGCCGCATTCCGCTGCCGCGATCCTGGGAGGACGAGATGGCGGCGGAACCCTACTACTCGATCGGACCGCAGGACGTGTTCCCGGAGCAGTTCGCGAATTTCCTGGTTTCCGATCCGCACGCGCGCGAGGTCTTCCTGCGGCGCCACCGCGACCTCACGACGCCCGAATTCTGGCAGGCGCAGCAGGCGCGCATCCGCGCCGGCGAGCAGGAAGACATCTTCCCCTACCCGGAGTCGATGCGCTTCAGCCGCTAGGCAGCGCGAGCAGCGCCTCCGGCCCGCGCCGCGAGCCGGTCACCGCAACGCGCTTGGCGCGGGCGTGCGCGCCGGCGAGGATCGCGACCTCGCGCTTCGGCACATCGAAGCGGGCGGCGAGGAATTCAGTCAGCGCGACGTTCGCCGCGCCCTCCACGGCGCGCGCCGCAAGGCGGATCTTGAGACGTCCGCCGTGCAATCCGGCGACCGCGGTACGCGCCGCGCCCGGCTGCACGTGCAGTTCGAGCAGCAGCCGGGCGCCCTCGCGGCGCCACCAGCTCAGAACACCCCCCCGGCGAGTCCGCGCAGATGCGCGAGCGGAATCATCAGCACCTGCAGCACGATCAGCAGCAGCAGCGGCGAAAGGTCGACGTTCGCAACCGGCGGCACCAGGCGGCGGATCGGCCGCAGGAACGGCCGCGTCATGGCGTCGAACACGGGCGCCACGGGGGAATACGGATTGACCCACGACAGCACCACGTTCACGATCACCGCGAAGATCAGGATGTAGAGGCTGAAGCGGATCAGGTCGACGCACGCCGTCGCCGCCAGCATCGCGGCCGCGGCGCCCAGCGCGGCGCCGAACGCCCCGCCGCGCAGCGCGAACAGCGCCCACAGCGCAAGCATCTGCGCCAGCCAGGCCGCGCACAGCGATGCCAGGTCGAGCCCTGCGAGCGGCGGAATCACGCGCCGCAGCGGCCGCACGGCCCAATTGGTGGTCGCAACGAGGAATTCGCCGAGCGGATTGCGGAACGGCACGCGCAACCACTGCCAGTGAAATCGCACCAGCATCAGGTAGACGAGGAAACTCGCCACCACGTCGATCAGCAGCTGGCCGATCTGCGCGAACATCAGTCCTTGCCGAGTTGTTCGCCGAGTTCGGCGCCGCGCCGGCTCGCCGCCTGCAGCGCCCGGTGCAGGCGCTGCGCCAGCTGTTCCTCGTCGAACATCTTGAGCGCAGCCTCGGTCGTGCCGCCCCTCGAGGTGACGCGCGCCCGCAGCGCCGCGGGCGTTTCGTCGCTTTGCGACGCGAGCCGGGCGGCGCCGAGGACCGTGTCCAGCGCCAGCCGGGCCGCCACCTCGCGCGGCAATCCCAGCGCCGCGCCGGACGCGGCCAGCTGCTCGATGAACCAGAACACGTACGCGGGGCCGCTGCCCGAGAGCGCCGTGACCGGGTCGAGCAGCCGCTCTTCATCCACCCAGACAATCGCCCCGACCGCGCCCAGCACGGCCTCGGCGCGGCGACGCTCGGCGGCGTCCACATCGGGCAGGGCGTGCAGCGCACTGATGCCGCAACCGATGAGCGCGGGCATGTTGGGCATCGAGCGCACCAGCTTGCGATGCCCGCCGAGCCAGCGCGCAATGTCGGTCAGGCGGGCCCCGGCCGCGATGCTGATGACGAGCTGCTCGCCCGCAACCGGCGCCAGCGGGGCGAGCGCGCGGCGCAGGTCCTGCGGCTTCACGGCCAGCACCAGCGTGGCGGCGGCACGCAGCGCCGCGTCGGGGGCTGCGCTGACGCGCACAGCGTACCTCGCCTGCAGCCGCCGACGCGCCTCGGCCTGCGGCTCGACCACCGCGATGTCCCGGACGGCGAAACCCTTCGCGAGCAATCCGCCGATCAGCGCCGTCGCCATGTTGCCACCGCCCAGGAAAGCGATCGTCACGCCGCGTCCCGCGTCATGCCACGCGCGCCGAAAATCGCGGTCCCGATGCGCACCAGGGTGGAGCCTTCAGCGACGGCCGCTTCCAGGTCGTCGCTCATCCCGAGGGAGAGCGTGTCCAGCGCCAGCCCCTCGCGTACCAGGCGCTCGAAGAGCTGCCGCACGGCGCCAAAGGCCGCGCGCTGCACGGCGGCGTCAGGACTCGGTTCGGGAATCGCCATCAGGCCCCGCAGGCGCAACCGGGGCAGCGCGGCCACGGCCCGGGCGAGCGCCAGCGCCTGCTCCGGAGCAATTCCGGACTTGGTGGCTTCGCCCGAAATGTTGACCTGCAGCAGGACATCGAGCGGCGGCAGCGCGGCGGGCCGCTGCGCCGAGAGGCGGCGCGCGATGCGATCGCTCTCCAGGGTATGCAGCCAGGCGAAGCGCTCCGCGACCAGGCGCGTCTTGTTGCTCTGCAGGGGTCCGATCAGGTGCCACTCGAGCGGCAGCCGCGCCAGGGCGTCCATCTTCTGCAGCGCCTCCTGGACGTAGTTCTCGCCAAACGCCAGTTGGCCGGCCTGATATGCTTCGTCCACGAGCGCGGCCGGATGCGTCTTCGACACGGCCAGCAGGCGGACCGCGCGCGCATCGCGTCCGGCGGCCTGCGCCGCCCGCGCGATGCGCGCGTTCACGGCTTGCAAATTGGCTCTGATCGCGCCCATAATTTTCGCGGCACTGCGTGAGGGATTCTAATGGATCTGACCGAACTGCTCGCCTTCGTCGTCAAGAACAAGGCCTCCGACCTGCACCTGTCGTCGGGCCTGCCGCCGATGATCCGCGTGCACGGCGACGTGCGGCGCATCAACGTGCCGCCGCTCGAGCACAAGGACGTGCACGGCATGATCTACGACATCATGAACGACGGTCAGCGCAAGTTCTACGAGGAAAACCTGGAGTGCGACTTCTCGTTCGCGGTGCCGAACCTGGCGCGCTTCCGGGTCAACGCCTTCGTACAGCAGCGCGGCGCGGCGGCGGTGCTGCGCACGATCCCCTCCAAGGTGCTGACGCTGGAGGACCTGAAGTGCCCCAAGATCTTCGTCGAGATCGCCGACCAGCCGCGCGGCATCGTGCTGGTCACCGGGCCGACCGGCTCCGGCAAGAGCACCACGCTGGCCGCGATGATCAACCACATCAACGAGAACGAGCACGGCCACGTCCTCACCATCGAGGACCCGATCGAGTTCGTGCACGAATCGAAGAAGTGCCTCATCAACCAGCGCGAAGTCGGGCCGCACACCCTATCGTTCGCCAACGCGCTCCGGAGCGCCCTGCGCGAGGACCCGGACGTGATTCTGGTGGGCGAGATGCGCGACCTGGAGACGATCCGCCTCGCGCTCACCGGCGCCGAGACGGGGCACCTGGTGTTCGGCACGCTGCACACGTCGTCCGCCGCCAAGACGATCGACCGCATCGTCGACGTGTTCCCCGCGGCCGAGAAGGAGATGGTGCGGGCGATGCTGTCGGAGTCGATCCGCGCCGTGATCTCGCAGACCCTGCTCAAGACCAAGGACGGTTCCGGGCGCGTCGCCGCGCACGAGATCATGATCGGCACCCCGGCGATCCGCAACCTGATCCGCGAGAACAAGATCGCGCAGATGTATTCCGCGATCCAGACCGGGCGCCAGATCGGCATGCAGACGCTCGACCAGAACCTGCAGGAGATGGTGCAGCGC
>SCUF01000172.1 GCA_004298325.1 Betaproteobacteria bacterium
GAACTCGGGCTCCTCGCGGCCGAAGTGGCCGTAAGCGGCGGTCTTCTCGTAGATCGGCCGCAGCAGATCGAGCATCTGGATGATGCCCTTGGGCCGCAGGTCGAAGTGCTGCTGCACGAGTTTTGCGAGCGCGTCGTCCGAGATCCTGCCGCTGCCGTGCGTCGTGACCATGACGCTCGTCGGCCGCGCGATGCCGATCGCGTAGGACAGCTGCACCAGGCACCTGGAAGCGAGTCCCGCGGCGACGATGTTCTTCGCCACGTAGCGCGCGGCATACGCCGCTGAACGGTCCACCTTCGACGGATCCTTGCCGGAAAACGCGCCGCCGCCGTGCGGTGCGGAGCCGCCGTAGGTGTCGACGATGATCTTGCGTCCGGTCAGTCCGCAGTCGCCTTTCGGACCGCCGATCTCGAAGGCGCCGGTCGGATTGACCAGAAACTTGATCTGGCCCTTGACCATGCTCTTCGGCAGCACGGGCTTGATGACGTGCTCGATGATGGCCTCTTCGATCTCCTTGTGCGTGATGCCCGGCGCATGCTGCGTGGAGAGCACGACCGTGTCCACCGCATCGGGCTTGCCGTTCACGTACTTCACGGTGACCTGCGACTTCGCGTCGGGCCGCAGCCACGGCAAGCGGCCGTCGCGGCGCAGCTCGGACTGCCGTTCCACCAGGCGGTGCGACAGGTAGATCGCGAGCGGCATCAGGCTGGGCGTTTCGTCGCAGGCGTAGCCGAACATCAGGCCCTGGTCGCCGGCGCCCTGTTCCAGGTCGAGCCCCTTGCCCTCGTCCACGCCCTGCGCGATGTTGGGCGATTGCTGGCCGTAGGCCACCAGCACGGTGCAGGTGTGGGTGTCGAAGCCGATCGTCGGATCGGTGTAGCCGATGCGCTTGATGGTCTCGCGCGCGACCTCGTCGTAATTGACGTGCGCGCGGGTGGTGATCTCGCCCGCGAGCACGACCAGGTTGTCCTTGACCAGGGTTTCTGCGGCGACGCGCGAATGCTTGTCCTGCCTTAAAATCGCGTCCAGCACAGCGTCGGAAATCTGGTCTGCAACCTTGTCCGGATGCCCCTCGGATACCGACTCGGAGGTGAAGAGGAATTCGCTCATGGGGTGGCTCGAAAAACGGGGTTGCAAGGATACCAGATGTCGCGCGCGCTGATGCGCCTGGCGGCACGCTTGCCGCTGCCTGTCTTGCACGCTGCCGGGGCGTTCCTCGGCTGGCTGATTTACCTCGGATCGGCCACCTACCGGCGGCACCTGCGCGCGAACCTCGAACAGGCAGGGTTTCGCGATCCGCGCACGCGCCGCGCTGCCGTGTCCGAGGCGGGCAAGCTGCTCGCCGAGCTGCCCGCGCTGTGGTTCCGGCCGCATGCCGAGGTCGCCGCGCTGGTGCGCTCACTCGAAGGCGAGACCGCCGTCTGGACGCGAGCCCGCGGCGGCGAACCGATCGTGTTCCTGTCGCCGCATCTGGGCTGCTTCGAAGTCACTTCGCTGTTTGCCGCGACGCGCATGCCGATCACGGTGCTGTACCGGCCGCCGAAGCTGGCGTGGCTCGAACCCCTGATGCGCGAAGGCCGCGAGCGGACCAACGTCCGGCTCGCGCAGGCGGACCTTTCCGGCGTGCGCGAGGTGCTGGCCGCGCTCAAGCGCGGCGAGGCCGTGGGATTTCTTCCCGACCAGGTTCCCGGTGTGGGCGAGGGCGAATGGGTCGAGCACTTCGGCAGACCCGCTTATACGATGACGCTGGCCGCACGGCTCGCCAGCCGGCCCCGGCACGCCTGCTATTTCGTTTATGCGCGCCGCCTGGCTCGCGGCCGCGGCTACGCGCTGGTGGCACGAGCCCTGCCGGCGGCGCTGCCCGGTGAAAGTGCGACGCGTCGCATCAACCGCGCCGTCGAGGCGTTGATCCGCGAATGCCCGGAGCAATATCTCTGGGCCTACAACCGCTACAAGACGCCGGTGGGCGCGCCGAAGCCGGCCGTGAGTCCGTGAAAGCTGTGCCTTGAGCCGGATCGTGATTGCGTTGATGTGGTTGATGCATTTTCTGCCGCTGGCCGTCCTCGCCGCAGTGGGCAATGCGGTGGGCGAGGTCACGTTTCGGCTGGTGCGCGAGCGGCGCGACGTGACGCGCATCAATCTCGCGAAATGTTTTCCGGCGATGAATCCGGTGGCGCGCGAGGCGATCGCACGCGCGCATTTCCGGGTCTTCGGCCGCAGCCTGCTCGAGCGCGGCATCCTGGCGTGGGCGAGCGGCGAGCGCATCGACCGCCTCGTCCGGCTGCGCGGCCTCGAGCACCTGCGCGCGCTCGAGGGGCGGCCGGTGCTGCTGCTGGCGCCGCATTTCGTCGGCCTCGACGCCGCTGTGACGCGCTTGACCCGGGAAATCCCGCTCGGGGGCATCTATTCGCTGCAGAAGGACCGGCATCTGCGGGACTTCTTCTTGCGCGTTCGTTGCCGTTTCGGTGACACCCAGCCGATCGCGCGGCAGGAAGGCATCCGCGCGGCGGTGGCTGCGCTCCGCAGCGGCCGGCCGTTCTACTACCTGCCGGACCAGGACTACGGCGCGCGCGATTCGGTGTTCGTGCCGTTTCTCGGCGTGCCGGCGGCCACCGTCACCGGGCTGTCGCGCCTGGCACGGATCACCGGCGCCAAGGTGCTGCCGTGCGTGACCCGGATCCTCCCCGGCGGCGCAGGCTACGAAGTCACGATCGAGCCGCCGTGGGAGAATTTCCCGACCGCGGATCCGGTCGCCGACACGCGCCGCATGAACGAGTACATTGAACGCAAGGTGCTGGAGATGCCTGAGCAGTATCTGTGGATGCACAAGCGCTTCAAGACGCGCCCGCCGGGCGAAGCGAGGTTCTACTGAAAACACTGCGCGCCGCGGCGATCGGCGTCGGCTACATGGGTCGCTTTCACGCCCAGAAGCTGGCCGCAAGCTATGCCGCCGATCTGATTGCGGTGGTCGATGCGGACGCCGCGCGCGCGCGCGAAGTGGCCACCGAGCTCGACTGCGCTGCGGCGACCGATTTTCGCAAACTGCTGACGCGCGTGGACGTCGCCTGTGTCGCCGTGCCCACCGCACGGCACCACGAGGTGGTGGGCGCATGCCTCGACGCCGGCGTGCACGTGCTGGTGGAAAAGCCGCTGGCGCGTTCGGTCGCGGAGGCCGATGACCTGCTGGCCCGGGCGAAGGCGCGCGGCCTGGTGTTGCAGGTGGGACACCTGGAGCGCTTCAATCCCGCGTTTCGCGCGCTCGCCGCGGAGCCCGGCCGGCCGCTGTTCATCGACATCGAGCGGCTGTCGCCCTTCAAGCCGCGCGGCACCGACGTCGACGTGGTGCTCGACCTGATGATCCACGACCTGGACCTCGTGCTGGCGCTGGCGCGCGCCGAAGTCGAGGCCGTGAGCGCCTGCGGCTTTCGCGTGCTGACCGAAGCGATCGACATCGCCAACGCGCGCATCGAGTTTGCCGACGGCTGCGTCGCAAGCGTCTCGGCGAGCCGCGTCAGCCAGGCGCCGGTGCGCAAGCTGCGCGTCTTCCGCCATGACCAGTACGTCTCCGCGGATCTGCAGGGGCACCGGCTGCGGTACGTGCGCCGGGACGGCGGCGGCATCGCCGAAACCGAAACGCGCTTCGAGCGCGCCGACGCCCTGCGCCTGCAGACGGAAGCGTTCCTGCGCGCCGTGCGCGAGGGCGGCGCGCCTGAAGTCAGTGGCGCCGAGGGGCGGCGCGCGCTCGATCTCGCGCTGCGCGTCGGCGCGCTGATCCGCGAACGGCTGGCGCGGCCGCCACGATGACGCGGCTCGCGTTCGCCAAGATGGAGGGCGCCGGCAACGATTTCGTGGTGCTCGACGCGACGCGCGAACCCTTCGCGCTCGCGGCGGCGCAGCTGCGGCGCCTTGCCGATCGCCACTTCGGCATCGGCTGCGATCAGATCCTGGTGGTCGAACCCCCCCGCCGGCCCGACGCCGATTTCCGCTACCGCATCTTCAACGCCGACGGCGGCGAGGTGGAGCAGTGCGGCAACGGCGCGCGCTGCTTCGTCAAGTTCGTGCACGCGCGGGGGCTCTCGGCCAAGCGCGAGATCCGCGTCGAGACCCTGGGCGGCCTGATCGCGCCGCGGCTGGAAGCCGACGGCGAAGTGAGCGTCGACATGGGGCCGCCGCGGCTGGCGTCGCCGCTGGTGCAGAGGATCGAGGTCGACGGGGTCTGCTTGGAGGTCGTAATACTTTCGATGGGGAACCCCCATGCCGTGCAGCTGGTCGCCGACGTCGATCGGGCGCCGGTGGCGACCCAGGGTCCGCGCATCGAGCGCCACGCGCGCTTTCCGGATCGGATCAACGCGGGTTTCATGCAGGTGCTCGACCGCCATGCGATCCGGCTGCGCGTCTTCGAGCGCGGCGCGGGGGAAACGCTCGCCTGCGGTACCGGCGCCTGCGCGGCGGCGGTCAGCGGCATCGCGCGCGGGCTGCTCGACTCGCCGGTGACGGTGCAGGCGCGCGGCGGCACGTTGACGGTGTCCTGGGCCGGGGGGGAGAATTCCGTCTGGATGAAGGGTCCCGCGCGCGCGGTGTTCGAGGGGGTCATCGAGCTCGAGGGATAGGGATCCGCTTTCG
>SCUF01000021.1 GCA_004298325.1 Betaproteobacteria bacterium
GCCCACGTCGATGATCCAGACCCGGGCGCCGGTGCCCAGATAAGCGGCGGCGATCTCGTTCAGCAGCAGCGACTTGCCGGAACCCGAGGTGCCGGCGATTGCGACGTTGTAGTTGCCGGCCGGGTTGTCGTAGACATCGAGCTGCATGATCTGACCGCGGCGGCCTCCGAACAGCAGTACCGGCGTCCCGGTTCCCTGCCATTCGGCGATCAAAGGGGCGAGGTGCACGGCGTTGGAGGAAGTCTTCGTCGTCACCCGCTTCATGCGCTTCAGATCCGCGTGAAACGGTGCCGACAGGGTCATGGGCAGGGAACCGATCAGCGCCTGCGTCATCATCAGGGTGTCATTCGTCAGCTCGAACCCGCGCGCCCGGAAAATTGACCGCGCGGCCTGCTCGGCGCGGGTGATGTCCTCAGGTGGCGCGAACAACGCCACCTGGTGCACCAGGTCGACCAGTTGCTGGCCGTCATCCATTGCCTTCAAGACGATGTCCCAGTCGCTTTTTCGCTCCTGCAGGTCCGGGAGGAAACGCGCCATGTAGCTCGTGGCGTTGGTGGTGGCGCGCGCGGCCTTGAGGAAGGCCCAGTTGTGCGTGGCCTCCGGGTCGAGCACGTGCACGCCGAGAGTCAACATGAACGGGCAGGGGTACTGAAGGGTGCTCTGGTACAGGTCGCCGATCAGGCTCCCCATGTTCCAGAGCGCGAAGCGGGGTGGGAAGGACCGCACGGACAGGAGCCGCAGCTCGGTTGTCTGCGGGTCGGCGGGATTGAAGAGATCAATGCCCGTCTGGCGAATCCGCATGCGGGTCGCGCGATCGATCGCCTGATCGCGAAGCTCCCGCCCGTCGTCGTAGGTGAGCGCAAGGCCATCGCCCGCCTGGCGGTGCGGATCGACGAGCGCGGAAACCCAGTTGATGAGATCGGCCGCCGTCCAGCCTCGCGATGGAAAACCCGCCGCGTGCAGGGTCGCCCGGGCGCTGTCGCGCAGGAGCAGCAGCTCGTCCAGGCGCGCGAGATCCTCGGGGTTGCCGGGAATCGATATGCTGACCACCAGACGGAAATCCCGGAACAGGTAGCTTTGCGCGGGCAGGAGCGATGCCCTGCTGCCGGCGAGGTAGTGCTCGACCCGCCGCCGTGCCATGGTCCGGTGGATGTTGGCGTGTCGTCCCGCCCGACCCAGCGTCGCGAATTCCGGAACATTGTGGTCCGCCAGGCGGAGTGCGGCGTAGCGCGCGAGCGGCCCGCGAATAGCGGGGCTCGCAAGGAGGTGGAACTGGATGCCGGTGCCAGGCGGCGATGCGGCATAGAGCGCGGTCAGGACGCGCGTCATTTCCTCATCCGCTCCGGACTGGGGTCGCACCTCCAGGCAGAAACCGAGCGAATCTCGATTCACGAAGACCTGGCGGTCTGCGAGATACGCGCGATAGGGCAGCCATTCCGAGAACGCAGCCGCCCCCTCGGCGGCAATCGCGGACTCCCCTTGCGATCGCGGAACGAGGTCCGATGCCTTCGCTCCGGAGAGCGCGGATTCGAGGTCGCCAAACAGGGTGCGAAGCACGATTCAGCGCTCTATGGGCGTGGGCTCGGAACCTGATGCCGAGCCCGCTGGCGCCAGCGGGAAGCGAGTCGGGGTTTGCGGCGTCTCGGCCGGTGCCTTCGCAGGCGAGGGCTCCTGAGCGGGCGATACCGGGGGTGCGACGCCGTCAATGCGGGGGCGCGAACCCGGCCGCACATGCTCGATCAACCAGCGTCCGGTATCGACTATCACGTGAACCAGTGCCTCTTCGTGGAGGTCCCCGTCCGCGTCTTCCCACGGCGCGATCCACAGGCGCAGTACGCGCGGATTGGATCGAATCGAGCTGCCCAACACGACGTCGGGCCTGCCAGGCGCGATTGAAGTCGCGCCGTAGATGGCATGGGCGGTCGGCGAAGACTCCTTCTCGGGCGGTTTCGCTGGCTTTGGCATGCCCTGGACCGAATTTGCATAGACGCCAGAAACGGACGTGCAGAGCGCGCCTACGGGAGCCTTGCAGGCATAGCCGTCTGCGCCCCCGACGCCCGACAAGGTCGATGCGCAGCCAGAAAGCGCCAAGGCGAAAAGGAGGTGCGGCGCGACCGCTCGATTCATCGCGCTCCGCCCTTCACCGACACGGGGCCTTCTGCGCTTGCCGTGGAGCGCGCGAGCCACGCCTCGATCTGCGCATTGTTCGCGGCACCGGGCAGTACGCGCCCGTCCGCAGCCACGAGGGTCGGTGTGCCGGAGATGCCAAGGCGCTCGCCCAGGGCGACGTTCCGATCGACGGGGTGCGGGCATTCTGTTGCGGAGATCGTTTCGTCACGCCACATCAGGGCGTGCCAGGCCGCGAGCCGGTCCTGGGAACACCAGACGGCAATTGCCTTTCCCCGCGCCTCGGGATGGAGCGACGCAATCGGCATGAGGAAGGTGTAGATCGTGAGGTCGGTGAGGCTCTTCATCTCCGCTTCGAGCCTGCGGCAGTACGGACAATCGGGATCGCTGAAGATGGCGAGCGTGCGTGCGCCGTTACCCCGCACTTCTTTCACCGCGTCGGCCAGAGGCAGGGAGGCGAACTCGACGCGCGCGAGCGTGTCTTTCCGTTCCGCCGTGAGATCGCGTTGGGTTTTCATGTCGTAGAGATGGCCGAACAGGAAGTACTGGCCGGTCTCATCGACGTAGGCGAGGTTCGCTCCCATGACGACTTCGAACACACCTGGCCACGGCGTGCTGTTGACCGCGCCGAAGCGCGTGGCGGGATACAGGCTCTGCAGTCGTTCGGCCATCGTGGTCGGCATCGGTGCAACGGTCTGCGCCGCGGAAGGAAGGGCGAAGGCCGTGCCGAGGAGGCAAAGACATAGTGCGCTGCGAAGATTACTGATCGTCATCGTTGGTTCTCCGTAAGTTTTGTGTGCGCTCAGTTAGCTGCGGAAACGCCTCGCGATCCTGGGATGCGGCATCCAGTGCCCCCTGCAAGGAGATACCCTGCGTGACCACCACATCGACCGTGCGTCCCGCGTCCACTTCGATTACCGGGAACACTTTTTCCGCGAGGCTGATGTAGTACTGGGCAAGCCGATCCAGAGCGCGGCCGACGCCGGTGCCGAATCCGGCCTCGAACTGCTTGCCGGGTTCCACCGTGCCGGTCGTGCCGAGCGGCGAGACGGACAGCGTGGTCGAGCTTTGCTGGAAGGCGTGCCCGATGCCGCTTGCCACGCCGGCAAGCAGCGCATTGGCGAGCAACTGGCCCTGTTTCGATACCAGGCGCCCGCGCATCCCGGCCTTGCCGTCCTCGCCAGCCACGTAGCCCTTGATCGGGACGTCGATGGCGGTGCCGTCGCGCGTCACGCAGGAAAGCGACTCGGTACGGATGTAGGCGCGCTCCGAACTCACGTCGCCATAGCCCGCGCCGACAACGAAGCATTCCTTGATCCGCGAGCGTAAGTGGTTGGGCAGCACCGCGTTGTCCACAAGGCGCAGCAGCACAGGCTGGGGGTTGCGTTGTGCCTGTCCGCCCGTGGGAGCATCGAGACCGCCCAGGAGGATCGCCCGCGTGAATGCACCGCTCGGGATGTACCTGCGGGAATCACGCGCTGGCGGATTCGCCGCCTTGGATGCGTCGGCCGGACTCTTGACGGTCTTCACCGCGGCCCCGTTGGAAAGGGAGACGCTCACGATGCCGGAGGGCGCAACGGGTCCGCTGCCCATAGCGGGCGCTGCGGGAGCGGCGAAGGTCGAGATCGATCCCGGTCGAGGTGGCGGAGGCGGGGGCAGCCGCTGTGGCCCGCCGTCGGCCTGATCGCCACTCGCCCGATCCGGTCCGAAGTTGGGGCGGGCGGCCGGAGCGCCAACCGGTGGCGGAGGCAGCGCGGTGAGCCCGGTCTTCTCCAGCTTTTTCAGCCGCTCCATCATTTCCTTGTTCTGGCTCTCCAACTCGGTATTCCGCTGCGAGAGTTCACGCGATCTCTGATCGATGCTCTTCAACTGAGCATCGGCCTGACCCCGCCAAGCATCCCTGGGATCGACTTGGCCGCCGGGAGCGAGAATGTTGGTGGACTTGGGTCTTGCCGGGCGTTCGCCCGGATCCCGGGAACCTGTCAGCGATACGGAGAGAAGCGCGGCGCCGACGATGAGCGCGGCGATACCGGCCAGTAGCAGGTACTGGCGCCGCTTCACTGCGGAAGCATTTACTGGAGAGGGCTCAGTCATTGGCGCGACGCTCCCGGATCACGAAAAGATTCGTTGATTCGCCCGGGCGTAGGCTCGCGTGCTCCAAACTCACCGCCATAACGCCAGGCTTGTAGAGGTCGCGCTCGGCGAGGTTCACGTCAGCGCTCCCGATATTGGCGAGCTGGTACTTCTCTCCGACGATCCCGCTGCCGAGCCACGCGCGCTCGAGCGTCAGGCGAACGCCCGGCCAAAGGGCGAGCTCCTGTTTCGGTTCCCGTACTTCCATGTCGTCGGGAAGTGCATCGCCTGCCATCGCGAGCAGCAGGTTCTTGATCGTGCGCACGTGAAGGCCGCTCCTCTCCATGCGGGAGGCGGACTTCAAGGGATCGCGCCCCTCCCGGATCACGATGGTGTCGCTCGGGGCATCCACCGGCTGCAGGAGCAGGGCGACCGTGCTGCGCTCGGAGGTGACGAAGAGATTCACCGGCTTCGTGCTCTCCGGTGACACGGGGCGGATGAAGATCTGGCCTTTCTCCTCGTCCTTCTCCAGCACGAACTCGCCGGCGTTGCCGGTGACCTTGCGGATTCGGCCGCGCTCGAAGCTGATGCGGGTAACCTCCTTTCGTGAGATCTTGCCGAGCACCGTTTCCCCGTCCTTGGCGTCCAGAATCTGGAGCGCGGAGGCGGGGTTACTGAGCGCCAGCAGCAGCGGGAGAAGGACGAGGCTGGTTTTCGAGAGGGTCATTGGGATTGGTTTCGCGAAAAGCCTTCAGGAACACACGGCCGCCCGAGTACTGGAGCTCGATGGCGTAACCCTTCGAGACTTCCGATATGCGCCGGTCGCTGATAAAGGTTGTAAGTTGGCCGCGCAGACCCACTCGCAGCCCGCGTTCGTCGACGACAAGGTCCTGCGGACTGAAGACCGTCGATGCGCCATCGCGCTTGAGGCGCTCGGCGGCGCCGAAAAGCGCGGTACGCAGCTCGCCAAACGAAGCGGGGGCCGCGTACTGCAGCAGCACCTTCGCCTGATGGTCGACGCTCTGGGGCGTGACGTTGAGCGTGAGCTGCATGAGGAAGTACCCCATCTGTTCGAGGTACTCGCTGCTCACGCGGTCGGACTCCACCCAGAAAGTCTTGTGAATGGTGGGCGGCACGACGACGACCCGCTCGTGGCCGGCGAGCCGTATCGCGAAGCCCGCAAGCACGAGATTCACGAGCATCGATCCCATCAGGAGGACGACGAGGAACGTCGTTGCCCGGCGGGCGCTCGCCATGTCCTCGCGCATCCACGCGAGCTTCATCCCACCAACTCCCGCAAGTGCGAGGGTGGCGTTCGCTTGAGTCCCGTGACGGCAGCCGGCATGTGCCAGTAGAGGAGGTGCAGCGCGAAAGCGGGATGCTTGCCTGCCTTCGCACGGCCGTAGGCGGAGGCGAGCAGCACGCCCACGGCACAACCACTCACGAAGAACCCCGAGATCATTCCGGCGAGGGCAGCGGCGAGCACGAGAAGCGACACGTCGATATCCCACCAGAACATTCGCGGGGAATCGTTCAACCGCCGCGGGATCTCAAGCGAGACGTCGGTCATCGGCGAATCGTGATGGCGATCAGATGACAGCGGTCATGATCGTGTCGATGATGGTCGGCACGTAGACCATGAACAGCGCGAACACCACGCCGACCAAGGCCGGGATCGGCGAGGAGCGGGCAATACCGATGCCGGCACCCAGGATGAAGGCGGCGATGGCGATCGACTTGCCGAGGAAGCCGGTCGCCCAGTTGAGGAGCGTGGTGTACATCGTCTGGAACTCGGCACCGGTGGTGCCGGCGAGCGCGGAACCGGCGGCGAGTGTCAGGACGAGTGCGAGAGCGGTGTTAAGAGCGGCGGTGCTGCGGGACTTGCTCATTGCTTGAATCTCCAATGGTTGGGGTTGGGGGTGAAACAATGGGAGTTCATGGCGACAGGAATTCATTTGCGATCGGGGCCAGCCGGTCTATCGCGCCGATGCGGAGGCCACCACTCGCGCAGATGACCGAGTCGCTGGGGCATCGATGGCAAGGTGGCGGCGCACCTTCTCGATATAGGAGCGCCTCAACGTGGGGCTCGCGGCGTTGTAGGCGCCCACGGCTTCCCAGGTGTACCCAAGGCGGGAGACATTGCCGGCAAGAATCCAGGCGCCTACATGGATGTTGGTGCAGGGCTCGAACAGATCGCGCTCGCCGATTCCATGGGACGCCAGCGCGGGGAGCCAGGCGGAATTGATTTGCATCAGACCGATGTCGCGCGACCCGTTGCCATTGCGGCCGACGGCTTGAGGGTTGAGGCCGGATTCCGTGCGTGCGATCGCGTAGAGCAGGGCGCTACTCACTTGGTAGCGCGTCGCCGCATCGTCCCAGCAGGCATGCGCGGGGAGGGCGGAAGCAAATGCAAGTGCGACGCTCAATCGCACCGATAACGTACGCCTCCACTGTCTTCGCACGCTGTTCCCCTGTTCTTGTTTCTGCGCACATTGCGGCGATGCCGCCGCGCAGAATGTCGA
>SCUF01000173.1 GCA_004298325.1 Betaproteobacteria bacterium
GTGACGATATGCACCTCGCTGTGCAGGGTGCGATGCACCGGGCAGCGGTCGGCAATCTCCAGCAAACGCGCGCGCTGGGCCGGCTCGAGCGGCCCCTCGATGCGGATCGTGCGCTCGATCTGGTCGATCCGACCCTCCTTGGTCTCGCACGCCGCGCAGTCGGCAGCGTGGATCTTCTCGTGTTTCAGATCGACCGTCACGCGCTCCAACGGCCACTGCTTCTGCGCCGCATACATCCGGAGCGTCATTGACGTGCAGGTTCCAAGCCCCGCGAGCAGCAGCTCATAGGGCGACGGGCCAGAATCATCACCGCCCGCGGCCATCGGCTCGTCGGCGCGAAATCGATGCCTGCCGGCGACGATCAGCTGGGAGAACCGGCCGGCGCCTGTCTCCGTGACGCGAACACCCTGTACTGGCGCATTCTGCCGCGGCTCGGGATCCAGGTAACGGGAGGCCCACACCGCGAGTACCTGCGCCGCATAGGCAGCGTGCTCCTTGCTGGACAGCAGGTGATCGGCATCGTCGAGAGACACAAAGCTCTTGGGATGCTTAGCCGCCATGAAGATTCGCGCCGCGTTGTCGATGCCGACGATTGCGTCGCGCGGCGAGTGGAACACGATCAGCGCCTTGCGCAGCGCGCCGATCGTCTCAGCGGGTCGCTGCGCAGCGAGATCGTCGAGCAACTGCTTGCGCACCAGAAACGGTCGGCCGCCGATGTTCACGCGCGCTTCGCCCTTCCCCTCGATTTCGGCGCGTCCCGAATCCACCAGGTGCATGACATGCGCCGGGTCGAATGGTGCGCCGATGGTCGCCACCGCGCGCGCGTCGGGCACCCGAGCCGCCGCCGCGAGCACCGCCGCGCCGCCCAGGCTGTGGCCGATCAGGATCTGCGGCGCCGCCCGATGAGCGCGTAGCCAGTCCACTGCCGCCAGCAGATCGTCCACGTTGGAGGACAAGTTGCTGTCCGCGAAATCGCCGGCGCTCGCTCCCAGGCCGGTGAAATCAAATCGCATCGTAGCGATGCCTTGAGCGGCGAGCGCCTGTGCAACGTAGATCGCGGCCTTCGAATCCTTCGAGCAGGTGAAGCAATGGGCAAACAGCGCGTACGCCCGGGGGGTGTCGGGCGGAGCATCAAGCAGGGCGGCGAGTTGCTGGCCCTGGGAGCCGGGAAAACGGATGGACGCGGCGGACATGGGGTTCCTCTCGTAGTCGGGGACCGGGACAAGCTATTACAGCATTTGCGACGGTTCGCGGTGCACGCACGCGCGCCTGTAAGAAATGTTGATCGCGATGCGACCCATCTTTCTGAACTCAACCGGAGACAATGATGCTCAAGGGGAAAACAGCGCTCGTGACCGGCTCTACGAGCGGCATTGGGCAGGGCATCGCGGAAGCGTTCGCTGCCGACGGAGCGAACGTGATTCTCAACGGGTTCGGTCCAACGGACGCGGTCGAGCGACTGCGCGCGCAAATCGCGTCGGCGCATGGCGTGCAGGCACGCTACGATGCGGCCGACATGAGCCGGCCGGATGCCATCGAGGCGATGATGCGACGGGCGATCGGCGAATTCGGCGCGATCGACATCCTCGTCAACAATGCCGGCATTCAGTTCGTCTCGCCGATCGAGGACTTCCCGGCCGACAAGTGGGATGCGATCATCGCAATCAATCTCAGCGGCGCTTTTCACACCATTCGTCACGCGGTGGCGGCGATGAAGCAGCGCGGATGGGGCCGCATCATCAATATCGCCTCGGCCCACGCGCTGGTTGCATCGCCGTTCAAGTCCGCCTACGTCGCGGCCAAGCACGGCATCGCCGGACTGACCAAGAGCGTGGCGCTCGAAGCGGCAGAGCATGGCATCACCGC
Organism: Betaproteobacteria bacterium; assembly: GCA_004298325.1. Classification (GTDB taxonomy): domain Bacteria; phylum Pseudomonadota; class Gammaproteobacteria; order Burkholderiales; family SG8-39; genus 2-02-FULL-66-14. Next base: position 1,867 of record SCUF01000173.1, read on the forward strand.
CAACGCAATCTGTCCGGGCTACGTGCTGACACCCTTGGTGGAGCAGCAGATTCCGGATACGGCAAGGGCGCGCGGCATCACCGCCGAGCAGGTGGTGAAGGATGTCCTGCTCGCCGCCCAGCCGACCAAGCAGTTTGTCACGGTCGGGCAGGTCGCGGCCATGGCCGTCTTCCTTGCGAGCGAGAACGCAGCGTCGATCACGGGAGCTATTCTGCCGATGGACGGCGGCTGGACCGCGCATTAGGCGAGCGTGCATTGAGGAGAAACAGGCCATGGCGACGACACGCGGGCAATCGGCACCGGCGAAGCCGGGAGATCACGGAGAGCTTCCGGGCCAGGTGGTCTTGGTGCTCCAGGGCGGCGGTGCGCTCGGCGCCTTCCAGGTCGGCGTCTACCAGGCGATGCACGAAGCGGGCATCGAGCCCGACTGGGTCATCGGCACTTCGATCGGTGCGATCAACGGCGCGATCATCGCCGGCAATCGCGTCGAACACCGTCTGGAACGGCTGACGGCGTTCTGGGAAACGGTGCGGACGGACGCGCCGGGATCGAACCGCTGGTGGCCTGGCGCGGGGAGTGCGATGCTGAATCTGGGCATATTCATGCACGGCGTCCCCGGATTTTTCGCCCCGAATCCGCAGGTATGGTGGGGATTGCACGCGCCGCTCGGGGTCGAGCAGGCATCGTATTACGACACGGCGGCGCTGCGCACGACGCTGGTCGGCCTCGTAGATTTCGAGCGACTGAAAACGAGGCAAGTGCGCCTGTCGCTGGGCGCCGTGGGCGTTGCGCACGGCAAGATGCGCTATTTCGACAGCCGCGACACCGAGCTGGGTCTGGATCACATCATGGCGTCGGGTGCGTTGCCGCCGGCGTTTCCGGCGGTGAGAATCGACGGCGAGCCGTATTGGGACGGTGGCATCTATTCCAACACGCCGGTGGAAGCGGTGCTGGACGACAATCCGCGCCGCGATTCGGTGATTTTTGCGGTGCAAATGTGGAATCCGAGCGGTCCGGAGCCGGAGTCCCTCCTGCAGGTGCTCGGCCGGCAAAAGGAGATCCAGTATGCAAGCCGTGCCGAGAGCCATCTGCGGCGCCAGGATCAGATTCATCGGCTGCGCCACGTGATTCGTGAACTCACCCGCCGTCTTCCGGACAAAGCGCGCGACGATCCCCACACACGGGAACTCGAGTCGTTCGGCTGCGCAACACGCATGCACCTTGTCAACCTTCTCGCCCCCAGAATCGAGGGCGAAGATCTCAATCGGGACATCGATTTCACCAGCGCCGGGGTGCGCGCGCGTCGGGAGGCAGGCTATGCGGCGACGCGGCGCGTGATCGAGCAGCAGCCCTGGCGGCGCGAGGGCGCTCCGCTCGACGGGATCATCGTCCACGATGCGGTGCCCGAGGTCTCGCCGCGCGCTGGATAAGAGAGACAAGAGCGAGAAAACCCCCGCAGAGCACGAGCGCCAGTCCGGATACTGCGGGATCCGGTGAGAATATCAGGATGAAATCCCTGCCCTTCACCAGCGCAGAGAAACTGGAGACGCAGAATGGCACGAGAAACAGTCTGAAGACTTGCCAGCCATCCGGACGCGGTGCCCGCGATGTCGAGACAACGCTCAGTATCAGGGCGAATCCGATCACCAGGCTGAGCCCAACGGATGTCAACCACAGCCTCGGCGACGGGTCGAAATAGACAGCCGCCATCACCAGATACCAGATCAGGTAGCACCAGAGGACGCAGCGGCCCCTCGTCAGGTTTTTAAGGTAAGAGACCACGCCGTGGATGATCGTGCGCCAGTAGCCGAGCAAGCCTCGAGTGAGCGGCGCCAGTAGCACACTCCTCCCTACCCCGCAATCGGCTTGGTCATCAAGCCCGGCCGGTTCATTACAGGTCCATGCCTGGTCCCCCGGGCATCGCGGTGCGGTCAATGGCACAATGCCACCATACAGTCCTGAGCAAGGCGAGGAGACGCTGCACGGTGGGGGACGAAGACGACCTGGCGCAATCGCTGGAAGCGCATCGCAAGTATCTGCAGCGTTATGCGCTCTTCCATTTGCACGATACGGCGCTTGCCGAAGACGCGGTGCAGGACACGCTCATCGCAGCGCTCGCACAGAGCCGCCGCTTCGAGGGTCGCTCGCAACTGCGCACTTGGCTCACCGCGATTTTGAAGCACAAGATCGTCGACATGGTTCGCAAGCGCGGGCGCGGGCTGCCGGCGAATACGCTCTCACTGAATGATGACGATTCCGGCGACGCCTCGTTCACGTCGAAAGGCGCGTGGATCGACCCACCGGCGGATTGGGGGCTGCCCGACGCCGCTCTGGAGTCGCAGCAGTTCTGGCGCGTGTACCAGGAATGCTGCCGGCTGATGCCGCAGCGCTACGGCCTGGTGTATTCGATGCGCGAGGTGATGGATCTCTCGTCGGAGGAAATCTGTAAGAAGCTGGATATTTCGACGTCTAACCTGCATGTCATCCTGTTCAGGGCGCGGTTGCGTTTGCGGGCCTGCATGACCAAGAACTGGTTCGGGACCGATCATGGGTAAATTGATGTATTCGTGCGAGCAGGCTGCGCAATTGTCCTCGCGGGCGATGGAACAGCCGCTGGGGCCGTGGGAACGCATGCTGTTGAGTGCGCACCTGATGATGTGCAGGCGGTGCACCAGTTTCACGCGCCAGATCGCATTTCTCCGCCGCGTTTCGCGCAAGATTCCGGAAGCCCTCGATGAGGATGGGAACTAGGCCGACCGACTGCGCGGCCATCGGCTGCTTGCTACCACCGCAGCAGGATCGGCCCGAGCGCCGCGCCAGCCGCGACCGGAAGCAGTACGCCAGCGAAATACCAGATAGCGACAAACGGTGCCGCCATTTCAGTGCAGTGAAACGAATACGCGAGCGCGCCAATCCCACCAGCGAACAGGCCCGCCGCACCACCTGAGAGAGAGAGCCGCGTGGGCGCGAACCCTGTCATCGCCCAGAAGGCTGCGACAAGTGCCGGAATCGACAGGATGGCGATGTCGAACGGCGCCTCGTACCAGGTCTTGCCGAGCACCAATTCGGCACGCTCAGATGCGCCGGCCCCCGCCAGCGTCCACGCCGCAATGCCCCAGAGGATCAGCAGCGGCGCGGCCAGAACTACCGGCACTAGGCCGATACGCGCCCCCGGCCGCGAGAGGCGGGCGGCCGCATGCAGACCGGCCGTCGCGATACAGGCGACAGACGCGAGCTTGATCCAGAACATCGGGAGCAGCACGGCCTCTGCGATGTCCGCGCGCACGCCGAACTGGACGAGCAGCATCAGTACCGCGCCGGAAGTGCCCAATCCCAGCGCCAGCCCATAGCGGCGGGCGGCGGCATTGGGTTCGACCGGCGCGGCATGTGTTGCGAGCAGCGCGATCAAGTCTTGCGTCTTCACGAATCACTCCCTCCCATCCCCGATTTGGCACGCCAGAGTTCCGACGCGGGCGGAAATCACGCGTTTCCCCGCCCAACGCGTGCACCCGCCGGACTCGACGGGGAGAGTCAACACATGCATATCGATATAGACCGGCGCGCCACCGGTTCTCTTACATCAGACTCGGTCGGGGCCGCCATCTCGCACTATTTCTATGCGTCGGATCGTGCAGGCGATCCAAGCTGGAGCCAGGAACTGGACACCCGGCGCAAGCGCCGGGCGTCCTGTCGTCGGGCGCGGCATCGGGGATTCAATGGAGTCCCGGATCGGTTCTGACTCTACCCGATCTGCCGACTTGGCGAATTCTGCCAAGTCGGCAGACCTGACAGACGCGCCAGCATGGCCGCAGCATCGGCATTGAAATCCCCGAAATCAATGTAAGGCAATGTGAGGTTGCGGCGTCGAAGCGCGAAGCGACCTTGGAACGGACCGCATGCACGCTACCCTCCACCTTCTCACCCGCACCCAGTTTCCGGCCCTGAAGCGTCGCGCCGTCGAAACGCTGCAGTTGAACCTCGGTTACCGCTGCAACCAGAGTTGCGTGCACTGCCACGTCAATGCTGGGCCGAACCGCAGGGAGGAAATGACCGCCGAGACCATCGACGCGGTCATCGCCTTTCTTGAAGCCAGCCCGGACGTCACCGCGATCGATCTGACAGGCGGTGCGCCGGAACTGAATTCGAATTTTCGACGCCTGGTGATTGCGGCTCGGGCACGCGGCCTGCGGGTCATCGACCGCTGCAACCTGACGATACTGGAGGAATCCGGATTCGAGGACCTCGCCGATTTTCTCGCCGCCCATCGGATCGAGGTGGTCGCCTCGATGCCCTGCTACCTCGAGGAAAACGTTGACAGGCAGCGCGGCAAAGGTACTTTCGATGCGAGCATCAGGGGACTCAGACGCCTGAACGCCCTAGGCTACGGGCGCGCCGAAAGCGGGCTCATCCTGAATCTGGTCTACAACCCGCAGGGCGCGAGCCTGCCACCACCGCAGGCCGCCCTGGAGACCGACTACAAGTCCCGTCTGGGTGAGCAGTTCGGGATCGTCTTCAACCAACTATTCACCATGGCCAACATGCCGATCCAGCGCTTCGGCAGCATGCTGGTCTCCAAAGGGCAGTTCAACGCCTACATGGCTACGCTCCATGGAGCGCACCGAATTGAAAACCTCGAGCAGGTCATGTGCCGCAACCTGATCAGCGTGGACTGGCAGGGCTATATCTACGACTGCGACTTCAACCAGCAACTGGGACTGGCCCTGACGGACAAGACCCACTCCCGTCTGCATGTCACCAAGGCGGTGACGACCGCGCTGGAAGGCGTGCCGATCCGGGTGGCCGACCATTGCTACGGGTGCACCGCCGGCCAGGGATCAAGCTGCGGCGGCGCTCTCGGGAATGAAACCGCTCCGGCGCCAAGCTGCGCCGCCTGACCGGCAACCACTCGATCAAGGGCGGCACGATGAACGAACTGCAGGGACTGTTCTTCTGGGGATTCTTGCTCACCTTTGGTGCAGTGATGTATCTGGTGGTACCGAAATCAAAGGATGAGGCGGGGTTTTTCCGCGGGCACGATTCGAAAGGGCGTCCGGCATCGGAATGGGCACTGATGATGAGCATCTTCATCAGCTGGATCTTCGCCAAGTCGGTCACCAACGCAGCCAACCTCGGCGCCGCCTACGGCATCGTCGGAGGGCTTGCCTACGCCGCGTACTGGCTGTCCATTCCAGTGGCCGGGGTGGTCATCTACCGGCTTCGCACGCGCGAAGGGGCGACCGGCCTGGTGCCGTTCCTGATCGCCAAGTACGGCCGCGGCGCGGCACTGGCGTTCTCGGCGGCCATTCTGATCAGGCTCTTCAACGAGGTCTGGAGCAATACGGCGGTCGTCGGCGGCTATTACGGCGACACGGGTTCGTGGGGATTCATCGCATCGGCCCTGCTGTTTACCGCGGCGGTGCTGTTCTACAGCTTGAAGGGCGGACTGCGCAGCTCGATCTTCAGCGACGTGATCCAGGCGGTCGTGTTCACCCTGTTCCTGGGCGTGGTGCTGGCGTTCGTGCTTCCAGCCCA
>SCUF01000174.1 GCA_004298325.1 Betaproteobacteria bacterium
GTCATCAACGAGAACGACACGGTCGTCACCGACGAGATCAAGTTCGGCGACAACGACACGCTCGGTGCGCTGGTGACGAACCTGGTCGAGGCCGATGCGCTCGTGATCCTGACCGACCAGGCGGGCCTGTTCGATGCCGACCCGCGCCGGCGGCCGGACGCGCGCCTGGTGAACGAAGCGCCCGCGGGCGCGCCTTGGCTCGAGGAGGTCGCAGGCGGGGCCGGCAGCGGCTTTGCCAAGGGCGGCATGCTGACCAAGGTCCTTGCCGCCAAGCGCGCCGCGCGCAGCGGTGCGCACACCGTGATTGCCTCCGGCCGCGCACACGACGTGCTCCTGCGCCTCGCCAGCGGCGAGCGCCTCGGCACGCTGCTGATCGCGCAGACGCAGCCGCTCGCAGCGCGCAAGCAGTGGCTCGCCGACCACCTCAACGTCAGCGGCCGCCTGCACCTGGACGCCGGTGCGGTGCGCGCTTTGCTGCGCGATGGCAAGAGCCTGCTGCCCATCGGGGTGACCGCCGTGAGCGGCGAGTTCCAGCGCGGCGAGGTGGTCTGCTGCGAGGATCCGGAGGGCCGTGAGGTGGCGCGCGGCCTGGTCAATTACTCCGCGACCGAGACGCGGCTGATCATGCGCCGCCCGTCATCGGAAATCGAGATTGCGCTCGGCTACGTCGACGAACCCGAACTGATCCATCGCGACAACCTGGCGCTGGTCTAGCGGCCGAACATGTCCGCGCGCGGCGCGTCAGGGTGGCCGCCGCGGCGCAATGCGTCAACGCCCTCGGCCGCGTCCCGGATCGCAATGGCGTGCGGACAGAAGTATTCGCGCCACAGGACGAAATGCCAGCGCTGCGCGCCCCTGGGTTCGATCGCGCGCCATGGGGTGCCGCGCGCCGACCAGCGGGCGCCAGCTTGACCGAAGGCGTACGCCCGGACTCTGCCGGACTTGCAGCGGATGCCCTCGAAGCTCACGTTCTCGGCCCCGGACCGGCTGCGCGCCACCAGCGTGTAGCGCACCACGCCATCCTGGCCCACCGCGAGCGAGGTCGCGTCGACGAAAAACCGGAAATCGCTCGCGGCGCTGACGTCGAACGGCACCAGATCCGCGGGCTTGGGATACGCAGGCAGCGAGAACTCGCCTTCGCGCCAGTCGCGCTCCTCCTGGGCCAGCTCCCAGTCCGACTTGGGTTGCGCGAGCGACGGCTGCGGGAGCGCTGCGGCGAGCGTCGCGGCGAGCGCGGCCCTCGCAACCGGCCTCAGGCAAGATCGCAAGCGAGCGCTGCCCGGAGCGCCTGCGGCGCCTCGGCGCTGGCGCGGTATGCAGGGTGATCCACGCCCAGTGCAAGGCCTAGACCGTACTTGATCGCGCTGCGCATCTCCTTGGTGAGCTCGAAGCGCAGGAAGTGCACGGACGAGGTCTTGTGCGCGTTTTCGCGTTCGAGGTCCTCGTCCGCGATCGCGTAGACGCGATCGCAGCCCTCGACCTGCACCCAGACGCGGTCTTCGATGCCCTTCAGCTGCGCCAGCCGGCGCTGCCGTTCCTCGATCTCCGCATACTCTAGCAGCATCGTCGCCTTCCAGTTGCTGCCGTCCGGGACGAGCGGGTTGTAGGCATCGAGCTCACCCCGGATGCCAGCCTCCTCGAAGATGCGCTCGATGCGCAGCATCTCCTGGATCTGGTAGCGGATGGTGAGCTCGTCTTCGAACACCAGGGTGAGGTGCTCGCCGAGCCGCAGGCTGCGCTGCTGCTTGTGCGCGATGACGCGCGCGCGGAATGCCTTGCGCTGCTTCGCGTAGGCCTCCAGCGGGAGGAGGCTCTCCCTGGCGATCTGCGGCATGCTCTCCTGCGCTCAGTCGACCAGCTGGTCGAGCGCCTTCTGGAAGCGGTTGGCGTGCGAACGCTCCGCCTTGGCGAGCGTTTCGAACCAGTCGGCGATTTCGGCGAAGCCTTCCTCGCGCGCGCTCTTCGCCATGCCGGGATACATATCGGTGTACTCGTGGGTCTCGCCGGCGACGGCGGCCTTCAGGTTCAGGCGCGTCTTGCCGATGGGCAGGTCGGTCGCCGGGTCGCCGATCGCTTCCATGTACTCGAGGTGC
>SCUF01000175.1 GCA_004298325.1 Betaproteobacteria bacterium
GCAGGCGCTGTACCAGGGGCAGGCGCTCACGGCGCGCAATGCCGAAACCCAGCGCGCGCTCGAACGCGCGGCGCGTGAAGAGGAAGACCACCTCGCCTGGAGCGCCGATCGCGTGCACGAGCTGGGCGGCCGACTCAGTCTGTTGAACCCGCTCTGGTACGCCGGGTCGCTTGCCCTCGGCGTCGCCACAGGCGCGCTCGGCGACCGCTGGAACCTCGCCTTTCTGGCGGAAACCGAACAACAGGTCGAAGACCACCTGACAGGGCATCTGGCCGAGCTTGCGCCGGCCGATGGCCGCACGCGCGCGATCGTCGAGCAGATGCGCGTCGAGGAGGCGGCGCACCGGGCCACGGCGCGATCGCTCGGCGCCGCCGAATTGCCGACACCGGCCAAGAAGGCCATGCGGCTCATGGCGCGGGCGATGACGACCCTCGCCTATCGCATCTAGTTCCTAGGCGGGTGCCAGCACGTAACTCTGCACCGGCTGCTGGAATCCCTTCAGTTTCAGGGTCTCTCCCGGCCGCACCGCGTCGCGCCAGGATTCCGCCGCCACCAATTCGATGGTTCGCTGATCGAGCAGCACCTCGCCGTGCTCGGCCTCCGAACACAGACGCGCAGCCAGATTCACTGCCGGTCCGACCGCCGTGTACTCCAGGCGCGACGCGGCACCGATCACGCCTGCCGTGACGTAGCCGCTGGCGACGCCTACGCCGACGCCGAGGCGCAGGTCCGCGTCCGACCACCGGTCGCTGAGGGCGACGCCCAGATCGCGGATGCGCTTCGCCAGCTCGAGCGCGCGCCGGGCGTGGTCTTCGAAGGCAATCGGCGCGCCGACGAGGATCAGCACGCCGTCGCCCGCCTGGTCCTTGATCGTGCCGCCCGAAGCGGCCGCCGCGGTGCCCACGGCGTCGTAGTACTCGCGCAGGATGCGGATCACTTTCTTCGACGAGGTGGCCTCCGAAAAGGCGGTGAAGCCGCGCAGGTCGCAATACACCACGGAAAGTTCCAGCGTGCGCTCATCCGTGGCGCTCTTCAGGCCGCGCGCGCGCACCATCTCCGCCACCTGGGGCGCAAGGAAGCGCGACAGGAATTGCGCGCGGCGGCCCTGCGTCACGTGGTATTGCACCGCGCCGACCAGGAAGATCAACAGCCCGATCGCGGTGCCGAGCGGCGCCTGCTGTGCCGGCAGCACGAGGCCCGATGCCATGAACGGCGCTCCGCCGAGAAACGCCAGCATGCGCAAAGACTCCGCGCGGTCGGGGCGGCGATTGAGCAGCAGCAGTCCGGAAAAACTGCCCAATGCGAGCGAGACCAGAAGCGGCGCCGCAAACAGCCAGAACCAGGGGCGCGACGTCCCGGCGCGTGCGGCGTACAGGTCGCCGATGAAGTGCTCGTGGCGGTGCTCCGGAAAGGCGAGCGCAATCAACCAGTACAGGCCGGCGAGGACCTGGGCGATGCGAACCAGACGGTCGGGCCCAGCGGTCTTGAGATTGCGGGCCGGTACCGTGCGCCTGACCCGGAGCAGCCACTCGTAAGCGAAAAAGAATGCCAGCGTCTCGGGGAGAGCGAACAGGCCGCCCCAGGCCGGAATGCCTCCGCGGCGCGCCCAGGGGCCTTCGACGAGAACGGTGACCGCGATCGACAGGCCGATCGAAACCAGGAACAGCGCAAGCGCCCGGCTGGTGGGCGAATTGCGGTCAGCCAGGATGAAAGCGAGTGCCATGCCCAGGGCAAGCAGGGCGGTAATGACGTGGGGTGTGGTATCGAACGGCACGCACCGATGTTACTCCGGGCAGCTTGCGTGGGCCCGTGGGCGCGACGACAATCCGGGGTTCGCGGCGGGCCGGGAGAGGACTGCAGCTGCCGGCCGCGCCAGGGAGACAAGGAACGGTCATGGCATCGGGACGCAAAGACGGACGCATTCTCATCTACGGCCACGATACCTTCGGGCTCGGGCACCTGCGGCGCTGCCGCGCGATCGCGCATTCGCTGGTCGAGCGCTTCAAGAATCTTTCGGTGTTGATCCTTTCGGGATCGCCGATCATCGGCAGCTTCGATTTCCGCGCGCGGGTGGACTTCGTGCGCATCCCCGGCGTGATCAAGCTGCGCAACGGCGAGTACACCTCGCTCAATCTGCACCTCGACATCGAGCAGATGCTGTCGATGCGTGCCTCGCTTATCCGCCACACGGCCGAAATCTTCGATCCCGACATCTTCATCGTGGACAAGGAGCCGGTGGGCTTGCGGGGCGAGGTGCTCGAGACGCTCGAGATGCTGAAGAAACGCGGCACGCGGCTGGTGCTCGGGTTGCGCGACGTGATGGACGAACCGCGCCTGCTGGTGCCGGAGTGGGAGCGCAAAAACGTGCTGCCGGCGCTGCGCGATATTTACGACGAGATCTGGATCTACGGCCTGCCGCAGATCTGCAAGCCGCTCGAAGGCATCTCGCTGCCGCTGAGCGTGCGGCAGAAGATGGTCTACACCGGCTATCTGCATCGCGAAGTGCCCACCGATGGCGCGCCGCCGCGGCTGCCCGAGATCACGCGCAGCCCGTATCTGCTGGTGACCACCGGTGGCGGCGGCGACGGCGAGAGCCTGGTCGAGTGGGTGCTGCGCGCCTACGAACACGACCCGCTGCTGCCGTATCCGGCGCTGTTCGTGCTCGGACCCTTCATGCAGCCGGAACGGCAGGCCGAATTCCTGGATCGGGCGGCGCGCCTGAAGCGCGTCGACATGATCACCTTCCACAGCCACCTCGAGACGCTGGTGGCGGGCGCCGCCGGCGTGGTGGCGATGGGCGGCTACAACACCTTCTGCGAGGTGCTGTCGCTCGACAAGCGCGCGCTCATCGTGCCGCGCACCGCGCCACGGCTCGAGCAATACATCCGCACTTCGCGCGCGACCGCGCTCGGCTTGGTGAACATGCTTGCGGACGACGGCCGCTACGACGGCGCCGCGATGGCGGCGGCGCTGCGCCAGATGCCGCGCCAGAACCGGCCTTCGGCCGTGGTCGTCCCCGGCTTGCTCGAAGGACTGCCCAACGTGTCGCGACTGGTCGCGCCGTGGATCGAGAAGTCGCAGGAAGCTGCGCTGCCGCAGTCGCGGACGCATTCGGCCTAAGCCGATGGGCGCACCGCGGCCGGGCCGCGTTGCGGTCGTCCTGAAGGGCTATCCGCGGCTTTCCGAGACTTTCATCGCGCAGGAGATCGCGGCGCTCGAGCGCCATGGCCTCGAGATCCTGATCGTGTCGCTGCGCTTTCCCACCGATCGGCGCACGCATCCGGTGCACGCCGAGATCCGCGCGCCGCGCCTCTACCTGCCGGAATACCTCTACCGCGAGCCGTTGCGCGTGTTGCGCGCGTGGTGGCGCGTGCGCCGCTGGCCCGCGTACCGCCAGGTGCGCGCGCTCTGGCTCAAGGACCTGGCGCGCGACCCGACGCCTAACCGGGGCCGCCGTTTCGGCCAGGCCCTGGTGCTGGCGAGCGAGTTGCCACCGGATGTGAGGCAGCTGCACGTGCATTTCCTGCATACGCCGGCTTCGGTGACGCGCTACGCCGCTGCGTTGCGCGGAATTCCGTGGACCGCCTCGGCCCACGCCAAGGACATCTGGACCACGCCCGATTGGGAGAAGCGCGAGAAGCTGCAGGCTTGCGAATGGCTGGTGACCTGCACGGCGGCGAACTTCACGCACCTTGCGGCTCTCGCGCCGCAGGGGCGGGTCGAGCTGGTGTATCACGGCCTCGACCTGGCGCGCTTCCCGCCGGCGCCGGTGTCGCTGCGCGCGCGCGACGGCACTTCGCCCGACGATCCGGTGGTCGTGCTCTCGGTCGGGCGCCTGGTGGAAAAGAAGGGCGTCGATGTCCTGCTGCGCGCGCTGGCGCTGCTGCCGCGCACCTTGCACTGGCGGTTCGTTCAGGTGGGTGGCGGCCCCTTGCGGCGTGTGCTCGAGTCACAGGCGCGCGCGCTCGGCATCGCTGACCGAGTCAGCTGGCGCGGCGCATTGACACAGGATGCGTTGCTGCGCGAATACCGTGCTGCCGACATCTTCGCGCTTGCCAGCCGCGTGGCGAGCGACGGCGACCGCGACGGTCTGCCCAACGTCCTCATGGAAGCCCAGAGTCAGGAACTGCCCTGCGTCGCCAGCAATATCTCGGGCATTCCCGAGCTGGTCGAGCCGGGCGTCACCGGGCTGCTGGTGGCCCCGGAATCGGCCGAGGACCTTGCCCAGGCCTTGCAGTCGCTGATCGCCGATCCCTCGCAGCGACGTGCGCTGGGACAGGCTGGCCGTGCACGGGTCACGGCGCGTTTCGGTCTGGAGAGCAACGTGGTGCGATTGGCGGCGAAGTTTGGCCTGCCTGCGGCGCCTGCTGCCGTCGCCCGCGCTGCAGTGGGATAGCGCCGTTCATGCGTATCGCGTTCTATGCGCCGCTCAAGGCGCCGTTGCATGGCACCCCCTCCGGCGATCGCCGTGTCGCGGAGCTGCTGGTGCTGGCGCTGAGGCAAGCCGGCCACAGCGTCGAACTGGCATCGGAATTTCGCAGCCTCGACCTGCTGGGCGATGTGCAACGGCAAGCAGCGCTGCGCGAGCAGGGCATCGCACTCATGCGGCAACTCGTCGCGCGCTGGCAGTGCGGCCCGGCCGGCGAGCGGCCGCAGCTGTGGCTGACCTACCACGTCTACTACAAGGCGCCGGACTGGCTCGGTCCCGGCGTCTGCCGTGCGCTCGGAATTCCCTATGTGATCGCAGAGGCTTCGTTTGCGCCGAAGCGCGCGGGCGGTCCCTGGGCGATCGGCCATGAAGCCGCTCGCGAGGCCATCGCGCGCGCCGATCTGTTGCTGGCGCCGACGCGGCATGACCTCGCCTGCCTGCGGCCGCTCGTGGCGCAGCCGGAACGGATCCTTCACTTGCCGCCGTTTCTGGATCGACTGCCGTTTGCGGCCGCCCGGCGCGCGCGCGATGCGCGCCGTCTGCAGCTGGCGATGAGGCACGAACTCGACGCGACCCTGCCGTGGATCGTGGTTGCCGCGATGATGCGCCCGGGAGACAAACTGGCCTCGTATCGGGAGCTGGCGGCGGCACTGGAACTGCTGGCGGATCTGCCGTGGCAGCTGCTGGTGGCAGGTGACGGTCCGGCGCGCGCCGAGGCAGCCGGGATGCTGGAGGCGGCAGCGCCGGGGCGCTTGCGCCTTCTGGGGGAGTTGGCGGGCGCCGATCTGGCGGCAGTGTACGCGGCGGGGGATCTTTGCATCTGGCCCGCCGTCAACGAGGCCTATGGGATGGCCATGCTCGAGGCGCAGGCGGCGGGCGTGCCGGTCGTTTCCTGCGCGCTGCGCGGCGTGCCGGACGTGGTCTGCGACGGCGAAACCGGGCTTCTCGCCCCGCCGGGAGACCCGGCAGCTCTGGCGGCACTCGCGCGGTGCCTGCTGCTCGATCCAGCGCGGCGCCATGCAATGGGTCAGCGCGCATCTGCATGGATCCGCAGCGAGCGCAGTCTCGAGACCGCGGCACACCGGCTGGATCAGGCCTTGGCCAGAGTCTTCGCGCAGACGGGCGCCCATTGAGCCGCAGGCGCATCTTCATTTACACCCAGCACCTGCTCGGCATAGGCCACTTGCGGCGGGCGGTGACGCTGGCACGCGCAATGGTGGCGGCCGGACTCGATGTCACCTTCGTGAGCGGCGGGTTCGACGTGCCGGGGTTTTCGCTCGCGGGCGCCCGCTGGATCCAGCTGCCGCCCGCGGGCGCGCTCGACGAACGATTCAGCGTGCTGGTCGGCGCGCAGGGCCATCCGGTTGACGATGCCTGGCGCGCGCGCCGCAGCAAAGCTTTGCTCGCGGCTTGGCGTGCGGCGGATCCGCACCTGATGCTGCTGGAACTGTTTCCGTTCGGCCGGCGGCAGATGCGCTTCGAGATCCTGCCCTGGCTGGAGCAGGCACTCGCCGCTGCGCGACGGCCGGTCATCGTCTCGTCCGTGCGCGACGTGCTGGGAGGCGGCCAGCGCGACCCGTCGCGCCAGGACGAAATGCTGGCGACTTTCGAGCGCTTTTTCGACCACGTGCTGGTGCACGGAGATCCGCGCTGGCTGCGATTCGACAGGACCTTCCGGCACGCGGCTGCACTGGGCGAGCGGTTGCACTACACCGGCTATGTGGTGGATCGCGATGAGTCGCCGCAAGCGGCGTCCAACGCCGGCCTGGGGGAAGTCGTGGTGTCGGCTGGCGGCGGTGCCGTTGGGGCGACGTTGCTCGAGACGGCGATCCGCTGCAGGCCTCGAACCACGCTCGCGGCAAGGACGTGGCGCGTACTGGCCGGTGTGAACGTTGCGCCTGCGGCCTGGTCGCAACTGCAGGCGCTTGCCACCGAGCTCGGCGAGGGCCGCGTCATCGTGGAGCGATCGCGCGAAGACTTTCGCACGCTGTTGAAGAATTCCTCGCTCTCCATCAGCCAGGCTGGCTACAACACCCTGATGGAGATCCTCGACGCGGGCGCGCGCGCCGTCGTCGTGCCCTTTGCGGGAGGCGCGGAGACGGAGCAGACGCTTCGCGCCCGGACGCTCGCTGCAAGCGGCCGGGTCGAGTCGGTCGACGAGGCCAGTCTCACGCCAGCCACGCTCGCGGCGGCCGTGGACCGGGCCGCCAGCCGGGAGCGTCCGCCGCGCGGCGGGGTCGATCTCGAAGGCGCGCGCAGGAGCGCACAGCTGATCGCGGGATGGGCGGAGCGAGTGGCGTGGTGAACGCCATATGGCAGGCGTTTGCCGACGAATGTGCGCGCTGGCACGACTTGGGGCGCAAGGTCGAGTTCTGGTGGCGCGACGACGACGCGACGCAACCGGTCCCGGCGCTCCTGCGCCTGTTGGCACTGGCGAAGTCGGCGGCGGTTCCGGTGGCGTTGGCCGTGGTGCCGGAGGCGGCGACGGCGGCGCTGTGCACCGGCCTGAGTGGCGCCGTCAGCCTGTTGCAGCATGGGGTCGATCACCGCAACCGTGCCGCGGCGGGCGAGCGCAAGTCCGAGTTTACCGATCATGAACCACTGGAAACGGCGCTGGCCCGGCTGGCCCGGGGACGCGGGCAGCTGCAGGCGTTGAGCGAAGGACAATCGCTCGATGTCCTGGTCCCGCCCTGGAATCGATTGTCGCGGCAGTTGATCGCGCAGCTGCCGCGCGTTGGTCTCAGCGGGCTGAGCCGATACGGTGCACGGGACGCGATCAGTGCCGCGCAGGGCCTGCGGCAGCTCAATACCCATGTGGACATCATTGCGTGGAACGCCGGGCGCGGCTTTGTGGGCGAGGAAGCGGCGCTGGCGCAGGCGGTGCGGCATCTTGCTGCGCGCCGCAATGGCTTTGCCGATTCCAGCGAGGCGACCGGCTGGCTGACGCACCATGCTTGTCACGACGAGGCGGCGTGGCGTTTTCTCGGAGAATTGTTGGACGTCACGCGCAGCTTGCCGGGTGTGCGGTGGATCGACGCGCGTGTTTTCTTCGCCGGCCGGGCGAACGCATGATTCGCCAGCACCGCTATGGGCGAAGTGCTCTCGCGCTCGAAGGCGCGCAGGGACTGGCGGGACTCGCGGTCGCCCTGGGCCTGCTGCTCACGACGCGGCCGGCCGGACCGGTCATCTGGGTGCTGGCTGCGGCCGCCGGCCTGTTCCTCGTATACTTCGGCCGGGCAGTCGTTCGCTCTCTGACCCGAATCGAGCTGGACGAGCGGAGCATCCGGGCTTGGGGACCGCTGGAGACGGTCATTCCGTGGGATGAGATGCGCTCGCTGCGGCTCAATCATTATTCGACGAAAAGCGATCGTTCTGGGGGATGGATGCAGCTTGACGTGCGCGGTGCGCGGCGTTCGATCCGCGTCGACTCGAGCCTCAACGATTTCGCCGCACTGGCCGCCGCCGCCGGGCGCGAGGCCCTGCGGCGTGGCGTGCCGCTCGACGAGCGCACGCGTCTCAACCTCGACGCACTCGGCATCGCGCTCCATGGCTGACGTACTCGCGATTCGCGACCTCAAGGTCTATCTCGACGTCGACGCCGGCACAGTGCGCGCGGTGAACGGGGTTTCGTTTCGCGTGCCCGCCGGCCGCACGGTCGCGCTGGTGGGCGAATCGGGATCCGGGAAATCGATCCTGGCGCAGGCGGTGATGGGAATTCTGCCGCGCGTGGCGCGCGTCGAGAGCGGCGAGATCCTGTTTCAGGACCCCGATCGCGGCGGCAGCGTCGTCGACATTGCCAAACTCGATCCGGATGGCCTGCCGATGCGCTGCATCCGGGGCGGGCGCATCTCGATCATCTTCCAGGAACCGATGACCGCGCTGTCGCCGCTGCACACCATCGGCAACCAGATCGGCGAGGCGCTCGCGCTGCACCGCGACCTCGGCGCGGCGCAGCGCCGCGAAGCCGTGTTGGAGATGCTGCGCCTGGTGGGATTCCCGGATCCCGTCAAGGCCGAGCACACCTATCCCTTCGAGCTCTCGGGCGGGCTGCGGCAGCGCGCGATGATCGCCGCGGCCCTGGTGTGCCGGCCGGCGCTGCTCGTTGCCGACGAGCCGACGACCGCGCTCGATGTCACGATCCAGGCGCAGATCCTGCAACTGGTGCAGCAGCTGCAGGGTGAGCTGCGCATGGCCGTCCTGATGATCACGCACGATCTGGGCATCGTCGCCAACATGGCGGACGAGGTCGTGGTGATGTATCACGGCAAGGTGATGGAGGCGGGGCCGATCGAGGACATCTTCCGCGACCCGCGCCATCCCTACCTGAGGGCGCTGATGCGCGCGGTGCCGCGCTTCAACATGGCGCCGGGCGAGCGGCTGACGCCGATCCGCGAGGCGCGCGCCGTGACCGACCACCTGGCATCGGGGCGCGGGCGGCCGCAGGCCGACAACAAGGCCGAAGGTCCGTTGCTCGCGGTGCGCAACCTGAGCAAGCGATTCGTCACGCGTCACGCCGGCTGGTTCGGAAGCCAGCCGGCCAGCCAGATCCTGGCGGTGGACGACGTCAGCCTGGAGGTCAACGCCGGCGAGTGCCTCGGGGTGGTCGGCGAATCGGGCTGCGGCAAGACGACCACCGCCAAGATGATCATGCGCGCGATCGCGCCGGACAGCGGCGAGATCGTGTTCCGCGACCACGGCACGCCGCGCAACGTGCTGGCGCTGCAGGGCGCCGAGCTGTTTGCCTACCGGCGCAAGGTGCAGTTCGTGTTCCAGGACCCGTTCAGTTCGCTCAATCCGCGCATGACCGCCTACGACATCGTCAGCGAACCGCTGGTGATCCACCGCATCGGCGACGCCGACGAGCGTTTTGCGCGCGTCAAGGAACTGATGGCGCTGGTGGGGCTCGACGTCCGCTTCCTGCGGCGCTACCCGCACAGCTTCTCGGGCGGTCAGCGCCAGCGCATCGGCATCGCGCGCGCGCTGGCGCTGGGGCCCGAGCTGCTGCTGTGCGACGAACCGGTCTCGGCGCTCGATGTGTCCGTGCAGGCGCAGGTATTGAACCTCCTGCTCGACCTGCAGGATGCCCTGCACCTGACCTACATCCTGATTTCCCACAACCTCGCGGTCGTCAATTATCTGGCCGACCGGGTGGCGGTCATGTGTGCAGGGCGTCTGGTCGAGCTGGCGCGCCACGAAGAGCTGTTCCGGCGCCCGGTGCATCCCTATACGCGCGCGCTGTTTGCCGCCGTGCCCGACCCCGACCTCGACCGCAAGCTCGACTTTACCGCGCTCATGGAGGGCAAGGCATCGAATCCGGCTGCGTGGCCGGCACCGTTTCGCCTCGACGGATCGAGGCGTCTCGGCATGCTCGACCTCGGCGACGGCCACCTGGTGCGCGCCAGCGAGAACGCCGACCTCGCGGAGCTGAGGGCGTGACGCTGAGGCGCGTGGCACTTGCGGCTGCAGCCGTCGCGTTGTGGTCGCTGGCCCGCGCGGCGTTTTCGGCCGAGTACGTCGAGACGCCGATGCTGAAGGACGACGTCGAGGCGGGAAAGCTGCCGCCCGTCAGCCAGCGCGTGCCATGGGCACCTCTGGTCGTGGGCCTGGGAGGCGCATCGACGGCGCCGGGGCGGCAGGGCGGCACGCTGAACATGCTGATCGGCCGCGCCCGTGACGTGCGCATGCTGGTGGTCTATGGCTACGCGCGCTTGGTCGGCTACGATCGCAGCCTGGCCATCGTTCCCGATATTGTCGAGAGTTTCGAGGTGCGCGAAGGGCGCGAATTCACGTTCCGCCTGCGCAAGGGCCACAAGTGGTCCGACGGCCATCCGTTCACGGCGGAGGATTTCCGCTACTACTGGGAGGATGTCGCCGGCAACCGCGAGCTGAGTCCGACCGGCCCGCCGCGCGATCTTCTGGTCGAAGGCGAGGCGCCGCAGTTCGAGGTGCTGGACCTGACTACGGTGCGCTACACCTGGTCGAAGCCGAACCCGGATTTTCTGGCGAACCTGGCGGGCGCGTCCTCGCTGTTCATCTACCGTCCAGCGCATTATCTGCGCCGGTTCCACAAGAAATACGCGAAGCAGGTCGCCGAGGCCGACGCCAAGGGTACTGCGAAGCGCAAGTGGTCGCAGGTCCACAACCGGCTCGACAACCTGTATCAGTTCGACAATCCCGACCTGCCGACGCTGCAGCCCTGGATGAACACCACGCGACCGCCGGCCGACCGTTTCGTCGCGCTGCGCAATCCGTTCTTTCACCGCGTCGACGCCAACGGCCGCCAGCTGCCCTACATCGACCGGGTCGTGCTGGCGGTGGCCGACTCCAAGCTGATCCCGGCCAAGACCGGCGCCGGTGAAGCCGACCTCCAGGCGCGCGAGCTCCAGTTCAACAACTACACCTTCCTGAAGCAGAACGAGAAGCGCAACAACTTCCGCACCCTGCTGTGGCGCACCGGCACCGGCTCGCAGTTCGCGCTGTATCCGAACCTCAACGTCAACGACCCGGTATGGCGCAAGCTGCTGCGCGACGTGCGCTTCCGGCGCGCATTGTCGCTGGCGATCGACCGTTCGCTCGTCAACCACGTGGTGTACTTCGGCCTCGGCACGGAGGCGAACAACACGGTGCTGCCGGAGAGTCCGCTGTTCAGGGAGCGCTACCAGAAGCGCTGGGCGACCTATGACCGCAAGGCGGCCAACCGGCTGCTCGACGAGATCGGCCTGAAGCGCGGCGGCGATGGCGTGCGCCGATTGCCGGACGGCCGGCCGCTCGAGATCATCGTCGAGACGGCCGGCGAAGGCACCGAGCAGAGCGACATCCTCGAGCTGGTACGCGAGACCTGGCGCGAGGTCGGCATCATGCTTTTCACCAAGCCGTCGCAGCGCGAGAATTTCCGCCAGCGCATCTTCTCGGGCGAGACCGTGATGTCGGTCTGGGGCGGGCTGGAGAACGGCATCCCGACCGCCGACATGAGTCCCGAGATGCTCGCACCGACCAGTCAGCAGCAGCTGCAGTGGCCCAAGTTCGGCCAATTCGTCGAGACGGGCGGCAAGTCGGGCGAGCGCGTCGACATCCCCGAAGTTCGGGAATTGGCACGGCTGCTCGTCACCTGGTACCGTAGCGCCGAGCGCGCCGAGCGCGACCAGATCTGGCATCGCATGCTTGACATCCACGCCGAGCAGCAGTTCGTCATCGGGGTCGTGTGCGGCGTGCCGCAACCGGTGGTGGTGCGCAATTCGCTCATGAACGTGCCGGAGCGCGGTGTCTACAATTGGAATCCGGGCGCGTTTTTCGGCATGTACCGGCCGGACACGTTCTGGTTCAAGTGAGCACGCCATGCTGAGCTACACCGTTCGCCGCCTGCTCATCATGATCCCGACGCTGCTCGTGATCAGCTTCGTCACCTTCAGCATCATCAAGCTGCCGCCGGGCGATTTCCTGTCGAACCAGATCGCCGAGCTGCAGAGCCAGGGCGACCGCGCCGCAATGGAAAAAGTGGAATTCCTGCGCAAGCAGTACGGGCTCGACAAGTCTTTCCTCGAGCAGTATGCGGTCTGGGTGGGCCTGTGGCCGGGTGAGCGGGGCTTTTCCGGGCTGCTGCAGGGCGACTGGGGCTGGTCGTTCGAGTACGATCTTCCGGTCGGGCAGGTGGTGGGCGATCGCATGCTGCTGTCGCTGATTCTCAATTTTTCGGTGGTCCTGTTCACCTGGGCGATCGCGTTCCCGATCGGCGTATACGCCGCTACGAACCAGTACAGCTGGGGCGACCACGGCCTGACCCTGCTGGGCTACGTCGGTCTGGCGACGCCCAATTTCCTGTTCGCGCTGGTGCTGATGTATTTCGCCAACGTCCAGTTCGGGCTTTCCATCGGCGGCATCATGGATCCCGAGTATCTGGGGCGGTCCTGGAGCTGGGCGAAGTTCGGCTCGGTGCTGACGCACCTGTGGATCCCGGTGATCGTGATCGGCACCTCGGGCACGGCGGCGATGATCCGGCGGCTGCGCGCCAATCTGCTCGATGAGCTGCAGAAGCAGTACGTCGTGACGGCGCGCGCGCGCGGCGTGCCGCCGCTGCGGCTGCTGCTGAAATACCCGATGCGCATGGCGCTCAATCCGTTCATCGCCGACATCGGCAACCTGCTGCCGAGCGTGATTTCCGGGTCGGCGATCGTCGCCGTGGTACTTTCGCTACAGACCTCCGGGCCGATGCTGCTCGAGGCGCTGCGCAGCCAGGACCAGTACCTGGCGGGCTCGTTCCTGATGTTCCTGTCGCTGCTCACGGTGATCGGAATGTTCATTTCCGATCTGCTGCTGGCGGCGCTCGATCCGCGCATCCGGCTGACCGGGGGAGCCGCCAAGTGAGCAGCTCCGGGCGCGCGGGCGCGATCGAGCATTACGTCTCCACCGAGCCGTTCGATCCGCAGGCGACCGAATGGCTCACGCCGGAGCAGGAGCGGTTCTATCGCGCCTCGCAATGGAAGATCATGTGGTGGAAGTTCCGGCGCCACCGTATTGCCGTGATTTCCGGGGTGATTCTGCTGCTGTTTTACGCCTCGATCCTGGTGAGCGAGATCCTCGCGCCCTACCACCTGCACACGCGCGACACGCGCCATATCTACGCGCCGCCCCAGGAAATCCACCTGGTCCACGAGGGGCGGCTGGTGGGGCCGTTCGTGTACGGCTACAGCATGCGCCTCAACATGGTGTCGCTCAAACGCGAGTACACGCCGGACCGCGCCAAGGTGCAGCCGCTGCGGTTCTTTTGCCTCGGCGACGAGTACCGCTTCTGGGGTCTGATCGAGGGCAGTTTCCACCTCGTCTGCCCGGCCGAAGGCGGTACGCTGTACCTGCTCGGGACCGACCGGCTCGGACGCGATCTGCTGTCGCGCATCATTTATGGCACGCGCATCTCGCTTACCGTGGGATTGCTCGGCATTCTGGTGAGCTTCGTCATCGGCATTACGCTGGGGGGCATATCGGGTTACTACGGGGGCTGGATCGACAATCTGATCCAGCGCTTCATCGAAATGGTGCGTTCATTTCCGGAGTTGCCGCTGTGGATGGCGCTGTCGGCCGCGCTGCCCGTGAACTGGAGCCCGGTGCTCGTGTATTTCGGCATCACCATCATTCTGGGGCTGCTCGACTGGCCGGGCCTGGCGCGGGCGGTGCGCTCGAAACTGCTGGCGCTGCGCGAAGAGGACTTCGCCTCGGCCGCGGTGCTCATGGGCGCAGGGCCGGGGCGCGTCATCGGCCGACACCTGCTGCCGAGCTTCGCGAGCCATCTGATCGCCTCGGCGACGCTGTCGGTGCCGGGCATGATCCTCGGCGAGACGGCGCTGTCCTTTCTCGGGCTGGGCTTGCGTCCCCCCGTGACGAGCTGGGGTGTGCTGCTGAACGAGGCGCAGAACATCAACGCGGTGGCGCTTTACCCCTGGATCATGATGTCGGTCGTCCCGGTATTCGTGGTGGTGCTGGCGTTCAATTTCCTCGGTGACGGATTGCGCGACGCCGCCGATCCCTACAAGTAGTGGTTCAGCGGATCTTGCGCAACCACAGACTGCTTTCGCGCGCTCCGGCGACGAGCGGCAGCCGGCTCAAAGTTCCCTGGCGCAGCCACTCCGGGTGCCTCGCCATCACGTAGGCACTGGCGAACTCGATCGCGTAGGCGCCGCTCGCGACCAGCGCCGCAACCGCAAGCTGCTCGTTGTAGCCGCGCCAGCCCCAATCGGCCGGGTAGTCGTGCGGCAAGAAGACATCGTGGAAATGCACCAGGACGCCGGCGGGCAGGGCGGGCAGCACGCGGTTGACGAGGTGATCGACGTCGGTTCCCGGCATCAGTACGTGGCTGGAATCGATCACCAGGAAGTCATTCGCCTCGAGCGTTGCGAAGGGCGCCGGCCCGGCGTCCTGCACGGGCTTGCGGATGGTCTCGACCTCGAGCCTGTCGAGGCTTGCGCGCGGCGCGGGATCGATCGCGGTGACGCGCGTCCTGCACGCCGCATCCCGCACGGCTCGCGCAAGAAAGCGCGTCGAGTGGCCCGAGCCGACTTCCACGACACGGCGGGGTCGGCGGCGGCGCACCATCGCATAAGCGGCGGCGGCATCGAGCCGCGGGAACCAGTCCTGGTTCCAGCGCGGTGCCGGCGGCGGTTCGCCGCCCAGGCGCTCGAGCGCGGCGGCGCATTCTTCGATGGCCACGCGATGCGCTGCCATGGCCTCGTCGGCAGCCTGCATGCAGGTGGCGATCGCCGAATACGGCGCCAGGCTGCCGGGCTTCGCGAGCTGGCTGGCGCGGCGGTAGGGTAGGTAAAAGCCGCGTCGCGCGAATCCCAGCGCGGTCAGCACGGCATCGATCGTTCGGTTCATGGCAACTGCGCCGTGCCGTGTCCGCGCGATCCGCGTGCGCCCAACCGGATTTCAGCGGTCATGACCCGACTATAACGGATCGACTGCCGCGGGCCGTGCAAAGCCCGCAAGGAACGGTAATATCGGGGTCGCTTGGGGGGGGGCGCGGAAACGCCGCAGATGGAACGCAGCCTGTTCGGGTACATCATTCGTTACAGCAAGCGGGATCAGCTCCTGATCGTGCCGCTCGTCGTCGCCTCGATGGTGCTGTACTTCCTGTCGCTCGATCTGCCCAAGACCATCATCAACGAGCCGATCCAGGGCAGGCGCTTTCCCGACCCCGAGTCGACCGTCTCGTTCCTCGGCATCGCGCTCAGGCTGCCCGAATTCATCGGCGGCGACTGGCGGCTGTTCGACGGCTTCGTGCTGGAGCGCATGCCCTATCTGTTCGCACTCACGCTCGCCTTCCTGCTGCTGATCGTTGCCAACGGCCTGCTCAAGTACCAGATCAACACCATGAAGGGGTGGATGGGCGAGCGCATGCTGCGGCGCCTGCGCTACGCCCTGTTCGATCACATCCTGCGTTTTCCGCTGGCGCGCTTCCGGCGCGTAAAGTCGGCCGAACTCGCCACCATGATCAAGGACGAGGTCGAGCCGCTGGGCGGGTTCGTCGGCGAGGCCCTGATCACGCCGCTGTTCCTTGGCGGCCAGGCGCTCACCGCGCTGCTGTTCATCCTTTATCAGCATGTCTATCTGGGCATGATCGCCCTGGGCATGGTGGCGGTGCAGGCCGTGATCATCCCGAAGATGCGCCGACGCCTGCTCACGCTCGCCAAGCAGCGCCAGTTGACCGCGCGCCAACTCGCCGGGCGCATCGCGGAGGTCTCGGACGGCATCGTGGAGATCCACGCCCACGACACCTCGAATCACGAACGCGCGGACATCGCGGCGCGGCTCGGCCGCATGTTCCGCATCCGCTTCGAGTTCTACCAGCGCAAGTTCATGATCAAGTTCGTCAACAACTTCCTGTCGCAGCTGACGCCGTTCCTGTTCTACTCCGTCGGCGGCTACCTGGTCATCGTCGGCAAGCTCGACATCGGCGCGCTGGTGGCGGTCATCGCGGCATACAAGGACCTGCCCACGCCGGTGAAGGAGCTGATCGACTGGGACCAGCAGCGGCTCGACGTGCAGATCAAGTACACGCAGGTGATGGAGCAGTTCATGGTGGAGAACCTGGCGCCACGGACACTGCATGAGGTGATCGACCGGCCGCTGCTGCCGCAGCACGGCAAGATCTGCGCCAGCAACCTGTCGCTGGTCGACGAGTCGGGCAGCAAAGTGGTGGACGGCGTGTCGTTCGAGGTCGGCCTGGACGCGCATGTGGCGATCGTCGGGCGTCCCGACAGCGGCCGCAGCGAGCTGGCGCAGCTATTGGCGAGACTCGTGCCGCCCTCCAGCGGCACCGTGTCGATGGGCGACATCGACATCACGCGGGCGCCGGAGGCCGTGACCGGACGCGCCATCGCCTACGTCGGGCCATCGTCCTATCTGTTTCCGCTCAGTGTGCGCGAGAACCTGCTGTACGCGCTCAAGCATCGGCCGGTGCGAGAAGCGGTGTACGAAGGCGAAGAGCTGCGCGAACGGGAGTTTCAGTTGCGCGAGGCGGCGCGCACCGGCGGCACGTCGCTGGACATCGGCGCCGACTGGACAGATTACGAATCGGCCGGCGTGGCGGACGCCGATGCGCTGGAGAACCGCGTCCTGGAGTCGCTCCGGATCGTAGAGATGGAAGAACCGATGTTCGAGCGCGGGCTGCGCAGTGCAATTGCCCCCGATCGCAGCACGGAACTGCGCGAACTGCTGCTCGGTGCGCGCGAGGCGATGCGCGAGCGTCTGGCCACGCTCCACATGGAGGACTGGGTCGAGCGCTTCGATCCGGCGCGCTATAACCGCAACGCCACGCTGGCCGAAAACCTGCTGTTCGGCGCGCCCGTCGGCAAAGCCTTCGACATCGAGAACCTGGCGCAGAACCCCTACGTGGCGCAGGTCCTGGAAGAGACCGGCCTGACCGGCGACCTGCTGGCGGTCGGCCACCAGCTCGCCGGCACCATGGTCGAGCTGTTCAGCGACCTGCCGCCGGGACATGAATTCTTCGATCAGTTCAGCTTCATCCGTCACGAGGATCTGCCCAACGTCAAGGCGATCCTTGCGCGGGTCACGGAATTCGGCCTGACGCGCATCGACCCGGCCGATCGCAGCCAGCTGCTGGCGCTGCCGTTCAAGCTGATCTCGGCCCGGCACCGCCTGGGTCTGATCGACGAAGCGCTCGAAGGCCGGGTGCTGGAGGCGCGCCGCTATTTCGCGACGCGCCTGCCGGGAACGCTGCGGCATGCGGTGGAGTTCTTCGATCCTACGCGCTACACCAGTGCGGCGTCACTGCAGGACAACATCCTGTTCGGCAAGATCGTCTCCGGCCAGGCAGACGCGGCGCAGCGCGTCGGCGGGCTGATCCGCCAGGTCCTCGACGAGCTCGGCCTGCGGCCCCTGGTGGTGAAAATCGGGCTCGATTACCAGGTCGGCGTCGGCGGCGCACGTCTGCCGGTCGCGGACCGGCAGAAGATCGCGCTGGCGCGTGCGATCCTGAAGCGCCCGGCGGTGCTGATCCTCGACCAGGCCCTGGGCGTGCTCGACCCGGCCTCGCAGTCGGTCGTCAGCGCGCGGCTCGCCGAACATCGCAAGGGTGCGGGGATCGTCTGGGTGGTACAGCGCGTCGACGCCGCCGAGCAGGCACAACATGTGCTTGTTCTGGAGCGCGGGCGCCTCGTCGAGCAGGGCACTTTCGACGAACTCAGGAAACGCAATGGCGCGTTGAACCGGCTACTCAAGGAAGGCTGACCGCTGGCTGGAGGTGAACTATGTCCTTGGACCAGGAAGTCGAAATGATGCGGCAGATCCCGCTTTTCAGCCGGATCGCACCGGCCATGCAGAAGCTGCTCTGCTTTGGCAGCGAGCGTCTGACCTATGATCCCGGCCAGGTTCTCGTCAAGGTGGGCGACATGGCGGACGCGGCCTACGTCATCATCGAAGGTCAGGCGGAAGTCTCAGTGCCGAGCCAGCGCGGCACCGTGGTCGTCAACACCATGGGAAAGAACGAGGTCATCGGCGAGATCGCAATCTTCGTCGACCTTCCGCGCACGGCGACGGTCACCGCGATCACGAAAGTCGAGGTCCTGCGCATTTCGAAGGACCTGTTCATCAACGTGGTGCGGCAGAATCCGGACGCCGCCATCGAACTGATCAGGATCCTCGCGATGCGCCTGGTCAACACGACGCAGCAGTTGATCAAGAACACGGCCGGTGCGAAGTAGGGCGCGCCGGCCACGCGGTCGCGTCAGCCCTCGACGATCTCGAAGTCCTGCGTGACGGCGGCGGTCTTGGCGAGCATGATCGAGGCCGAGCAGTATTTTTTGTGCGACAGGCGAAGCGCGTTTTCGACCAGGGCCGGCTTGAGGTCGCGTCCGCGAAGGATGAAGTGCATGTGGATGCGGGTGAACACCTTGGGATCGGTCGCAGCGCGCTCGGCCTGCAGCCGCACCTCGCAAGCGGTGACCTGTTGCCGGCTGCGCTTCAGGATCAGCACCACGTCGTAGGCCGTGCAGCCGCCCGTGCCAAGAAGCACCATTTCCATGGGACGCGGCGCGAGGTTGCGCCCGCCGCCCTCCGGGGCGCCATCCATAGCGGCGAGATGCCCACTTTCCGTTTCGGCCACAAAGGACATGCCGTCACCGCTCCAGCGCACCGTGCATTGCATGTCAGGCTCGAACCGAAGTCACGATCATGCGCTGCAGCGAAATAGATCCATGGCAACGTCTGTCGCTTTCCACCAAAGAGTTCGTAATTTTTAAATCTATCATGAGATCAATAAGTTAGATTTATTTTCGAGCGCTTTTGCTCCGCTGTCGACTGGCCAATTCTAATTATTGCACTGCACCATCTATTGGCGTATGCTGCATTCTAGCTTCAATACTCTTCCACCCTCCTCCTTTGGTGGATTGGGCGCAGCCCTCGCAGGTTGCGCCTTTTTTTTGTTCCAACAAGGGTTTGACCGTGGTTTCGCAGTGCAATAAAATTTCGCGTTTTTCGCAATCAGGCAAGGCATGAAAACCTACACGGCCAAGGCCGGCGAAGTAAAGCAGCACTGGTACCTTGTCAACGCCCAAGGCAAGGTGCTGGGGCGGCTCGCGTCGCAGATTGCCACGCGCTTGCGGGGCAAGCACAAGCCCGAGTACACACCTCACGTGGATACCGGCGACTTCATCGTCGTGGTCAACGCGGCGCAGGTGCGGGTGACCGGGCGCAAGGCGCTTGACAAGTCCTATGTCCGGCACACGAATTACCCGGGCGGCATCCGGGAAACATCATTCGCCAAGCTGCAGGTCAGCCATCCGACGCGCGCACTCGAAAAAGCGGTGAAGGGGATGCTGCCCAAAGGGCCTCTCGGCTACGCCATGCTGCGCAAGCTCAAGGTGTACGCCGGCCAAAGCCATCCGCACTCGGCGCAGCAGCCGACCGCACTGGAGATCTGACATGGTGGGTGACTACTACTACGGCACCGGACGGCGCAAGAGCGCTGTGGCGCGTGTCTTCCTCAAGCCGGGCAAGGGCCAGATTGTGGTCAACGGCAAACCGGTGGACGAATTCTTCACCCGGGAGACCGGCCGCATGATCGTGCGCCAGCCGCTCGATACCACCAAGAACCTGGCCAGCTTCGACATCTCGGTGAACGTGTACGGCGGCGGCGAGAATGGTCAGGCCGGCGCCGTGCGGCATGGAATTGCGCGCGCACTGATCGAGTATGATGCGGCGCTCAAGCCGGCGCTGAAGGGCGCCGGGCTGGTAACGCGCGATGCGCGCGAGGTGGAGCGAAAGAAGGTCGGCTTTCACAAGGCGCGGCGGCGCAAGCAGTTCTCGAAACGCTGATCGGTACACAAGCAATGCGAAGCCGCCCGCGGGCGGCTTTTTCTATTTTGGGCGCTTGGCCATGGTGCCGGCCCAGTGGCGGACGGTGCCGGTTTCGACGTCGGACGGGTGACTCTTCATGATCAAGGCAGGCATAGTCGGCGGCACCGGGTACACAGGCGTGGAACTGCTGCGCCTGTTGGCGCAGCATCCGCAGGTCGAACTCAAGGCGATCACCTCGCGCAAGGAGACCGGTACGCCGGTCAGCGCGATGTTTCCCAGCCTGCGCGGGCGCGTGTCGCTGGCGTTCAGCGAACCCGGCAAGGCGCCGCTCAGGCAGTGCGACGTGGTGTTCTTCGCCACGCCCAACGGCGTCGCCATGGGAGAGGCGCGTGCCTTGGTCGACGCCGGCGTCCGGGTCATAGACCTGTCGGCCGATTTCCGCATCAAGGACGTCCTCGAATGGGAGCGCTGGTACCGCATGAAGCACGCCGCCCCCGAGCTCGTGGCGCAGGCCGTGTACGGCCTGTGCGAGGTGAACCGCACGGCGATCCGCACCGCGCGGCTGGTGGCCAATCCCGGTTGTTACCCGACGTCGGTGCAGCTCGGTTTCCTGCCGCTGGTGGAAGCCGGCGCCGTCGACCTCGATCATCTGATTGCGGATGCCAAGTCCGGCGTATCCGGGGCCGGCCGCAGGCCTGAGCAGCATCTGCTGTACGCCGAAGCCGCGGACAATTTTGCGGCCTATGGCGTCATGGGGCACCGGCATTGGCCGGAGATTCGACAGGGACTGGCGCAGATCGCCGGACGCGACATCGGCTTGATTTTCACCCCGCACCTGGCGCCCATGCTTCGCGGCATCCATGCCACGCTGTACGCGCGGGTGACGCGGGAGGCGAATTTCCAGGCACTGTTCGAGCAGCGTTACGCGGCCGAACCCTTCGTCGACGTGATGCCCGCCGGCAGCTACCCGGACACGCGCTCGGTGCGCGCCGCGAATCACTGCCGCATCGCGGTGCACCGACCCAGCGAAAGCGCGCGCCGAGCCGACACGCTGGTGGTGCTCGTCGTCATCGACAATCTCGTCAAGGGCGCCTCCGGACAGGCAGTGCAGAACATGAACATCATGTTTGGGCTCGCGGAGGCAAGCGGTCTGGAGCAGCTACCGGTGGTGCCGTGAATGCGGCTCGGCTTTGGAAGCTGCGCCAGCGATTCGGCATCGCGGCGCCCAGGGTCGCCGTGCGCACGCATGTGCCGTGGTACCTGCGTTGGCTGGCGCTGGCCTTGCTGCTGGCGTTCTCAGCGGCGCTCGCGGCGTGGATGTACGACGCCGGGCGGCGTTTCGCCGGCTTCGATCGCAGCGAAGTCGACCGGGAGATGGCTGCCTTGCGGCGCGATCTCGCGGCTGGCCGCGAACAACTCGAGCGCCTCGGGAAGCTGGCCAATGCCGCGGAAAGCAAGATCTCGATCGAGCGCGTGGCGCAGCAGAATCTTGCCCGGCAGGTGCGCGCTCTCGAGGGCGAGAATGCGCGCCTGCGCGAGGAACTGGCGGTATTCGAGCGCACGCTCTCGGCGGACCCGAAATCGTCTCCTCCGCTAGCCATTCAGCGCTTCAAGGTCCAACCGGAGCTGCTGCCGGGGGAGTACCGCTATCACCTACTGGTGCTTGCCCCGGGTGTGCGGGCCGGCGAGTTCCAGGGGCGCTACGAGCTGCTCGTCAGCCTAGCCCAGGACGGCCGCAATGTTATGATGGTTCTGCCAGAGGCCGGTGGCGCAGGAGCGCAGCAGGGGTTCAGGCTGGCGTTCAAGCGCTTTCAGCGCGTCGAGGGGACGTTCCGCGTGAACCCGGCTGCGCGAGTCGAATCGGTGCAGGTGCGCGTCTATGAGAGCGGCTCGGGGCAGGCGCGAGTAACGCACACCGCCAAACTGGGCTAGGGAGGACACATGTTCCGCAGGGAGAGCAAGCCGCAGAACCGGATTGACAGCCTGATCGGCGCCACGACGCGGATCGAGGGCAATCTGTTTTTCAGCGGTGGATTGCGCGTCGACGGCACCGTGCGCGGCAATGTCGCCGCCTTGCCCGACCAACCCGGGACCCTGGTGCTCTCGGAACAGGGGCGCATCGACGGCGAGGTGCAGGCCGCGCACGTGGTCATCAACGGCACGATCAACGGGCCTGTGCACGCCTCGGAAACGCTCGAACTTCAGGCAGGATGCCGGGTCAAAGGCGATGTCCACTACAAGAGCATCGAGATTGTAAAAGGCGCGGTCGTCGAGGGGCGCCTGGTCCATCAGGCCGCTGAGGCCAAGCCGGCTGGACTCAAACTCGCATCCTGAACCGCATGCCGTTCGGAATGCCCCCTTTGACCCCACGGGAAAGCTCGTAGCAGAATTTCACATTGCCCATCAGGAGCCGCACATGAATGCCGCAGTAGAAATGCCCGCACCGCTGATCTTCACCGATAACGCCGCGGGAAAGGTCAGGCAGCTGATCGAGGAGGAAGGCAACCCGGACCTCAAGCTCCGCGTATTCGTCAATGGCGGCGGCTGCTCCGGCTTCCAGTACGGCTTCACCTTCGACGAGATGCAAAACGACGACGATACCGTGATGCAGAAGAACGGCGTCACGCTGCTGATCGATCCGATGAGCTACCAGTACCTGGTCGGCGCCGAGATCGACTATCAGGAAGGCCTCGAAGGGGCGCAGTTCGTGATCAAGAATCCGAACGCGACCACCACCTGCGGCTGCGGTTCGTCCTTCTCCGCCTGATCCAGGGTCCGCCTCAGGCGGGATAGATCGCGCCGAGCACGCGGGCACCGCGCGCCCCGGTGACCGCAGGAATGTTGGCAGGCTTGCCGTTCACCGCCTGCATCGCCAGCCAGGCAAAGGCCACCGCCTCCACCTGCTGCGGATCCAGGCCGTACTGACTGCTCGATTCCACCTGCGCCGGCTCCAGCAGCATCTGCATCCGGCGCATCAGCATCCGGTTTCGCGTGCCGCCGCCACAGGCGATCACACGCTGGGCGCTCAAGCCCGCAAGCTGCAGGGCCGCGGCGGCGCTGCGCGCCGTAAGTTCGAGCAGCGTCGCCTGCACGTCCTGCGGCGCGGCGCCTGCAGGAAGCTCGCGGCGTAGCCAGGCCTCGCCGAACATTTCGCGTCCCGTGCTCTTTGGCGGCGGCGCAGTGAAATAGGGCGCGCCCAGCCATGCATCGAGCAGTGGCTCCATCACACTGCCGCCGCTCGCCCAGGCACCGTCACGGTCGCAGGGCATGCCCAGATGCCGTGCCGCCCACAGGTCCATCAGGCAGTTGCCGGGGCCGGTGTCGAAGCCAGTCACGTGACCTTCGCGCGACAGCAGCGTCAGGTTGGCGATGCCCCCCAGGTTGAGCACGGCGCGATCTTCGCCATGCTTTGCAAAGACTGCGGCATGGAACGCCGGTACGAGCGGTGCACCCTGGCCGCCCGCAGCGACATCCCGGCTGCGGAAGTCGGCGACGACGCGCAGCGCAGTGAGTTCGGCGAGCAGTGCCGCATTCCCGATCTGCACCGTGTAACCCAGGTCGGGGCGGTGGCGCACCGTCTGGCCGTGACAACCGATGGCGACAACGTCCCGCCGTGCAATGCCGGTACCTTCCAGCACCGCGGCAACCGCTGCCGCGTAGCGGCGCGCCAGTTCGTTGGCCATGTTGGCGGCACGACCGAGATCGTCAGTGCCGGGTGCCGCGAGCGCGAGCAACTCCGCGCGCAAACGATCCTCGAAGGGCAGGTGAGCGTGCTTGACGACACGCGGCATGCGCTCGGAAAAATCGACCAGCGCCGCGTCGACCCCGTCGAGGCTGGTCCCCGACATCAGGCCGACGTAAAGCCCCGAGGTCACTCGAGCAGGGCGACCTGACCGCCGCTGGCGAGAAGATTGAGCCGGGCCGCGAGCGGCTGCGCCTGGCCCGCAAACCGGGCCATTTCGCCTGCCGGCACAGGCAGTGCGGCGGGCAGCGCAATGGCGAGCGGGTTGCGCGCTTCGCCCGCGACTTTGAACTCGTAGTGCAGGTGCGGGCCCGTGGCCCAGCCGGTCTGGCCGACAAATCCGATGATGTCGCCTTGCGCGACGCGCGCGCCTTTGCGCACGCCGCGGCCGAAACCGCCGAGATGCGCATAAAGCGTCGCGTATTGTCCCTGATGGCGCAGCACGACGACGTTGCCGTAGCCGCCCTGCCGTCCCGCGAATTCGACCGTCGCATCGCCGACCGCGCGCACCCGCGTGCCCGACGGGGCAGCATAATCGACGCCGCGATGCGCGCGCCAGTTCTGCATGATGGGATGACGGCGCATGCCGAACGCGGAACTGACACGCGAGAATTCGAGCGGCGAGCGCAGAAACGCCTTTCTCAGGTTCTTGCCGTCCGGCGCGTAATAGCCGCCGCTCCTGCCGTCGACGCCGGCATACCAGACGGCGCGAAAAGTGCGGCCCTGATTGACGAATTCGGCCGCCAGGACGCGCCCGGAGCGCACCGACAGGCCGTTGTGCGCGTGCGTCTCGTAGACCACGGCGAAGCGATCGTTCTGCCGCAGGTCGCGATGGAAGTCGATGTCGCCAGCGAAGATCTCGGCGACCTGGATGGCGATTGCGTCGGGGAGGCCGGCCGCGTCGGCGGCCGCGAACAACGACGAGCGGATGACCCCCGAACTCATGGCAACCCGCGTTTCGATCTCGGCGCGCTGTTCATTCGCCGAAAATCCGGTATCGCTGCGCACGATCAGCACCAGCGTGTCGCGGGGGCCGAGAAAGTCGATGCTCTGCAGCTCGCCGTCCGGGCCGATGCTTGCCGTGACCGCAGTTCCGGTCCGCAACTGGCGCAGTTGCGCCAGCCGCTGCAGCGAGTGTGTTTCGCTTTCGCTGACGCCCAGGCGGGCGAGCAGGCCTGCCAGCGTGTCGCCGCGCTGGAAACGTTCCTCGCGGATATAACTCGCCGGGTCCGGCATGACGCCGTCAAGCGGCTGGAGCACCAGCGGTTCGGCCCGAACGGGACGCGGAATTTCAGCGTCACGCACGGGCGCAATCGTGGCAAAGGCGGCGAGCACGCCCGACAGCACCAGCCCGGCAAGCGCTCCGGCGCGTGCGATGCGCACTCTGACTGTGTGTCCTGCGCGATCCACTATTCGGCTAAAATGCTTTCTTATTCAGGTGCCTGCGGATCGTCCTCCCCCGCGGCTGCCGCGGAGTGTAGCAAAGATTCCCCACCCTGCAAACGACATGGTGCCGATCGCCGAGGCCTTGGAGCGCATCAAGCGCGGCTGCGACGAGCTGATCGTCGAGGAAGACCTGGTCCGCAAGCTGAAGACCGGCCGGTCGCTGCGCGTCAAGCTGGGGCTCGACCCCACCGCGCCGGACCTGCATCTCGGCCACACGGTGGTGATCAACAAACTGCGCCATTTCCAGGAATTGGGCCACACGATCCAGTTCCTGATCGGCGATTTCACCGGCATGATCGGCGACCCTACGGGCAAGAACCAGACACGACCGCCGCTGCAGCGCGAGGCGATTCTCGCCAATGCGCAGACCTACCGTGCGCAGATGTCGAAGATCCTGGATGCCGAAAAGACCCAGGTGCTGTTCAACTCGGAGTGGTCCGACAAGCTGGGCGCCGAAGGCATGATCCGCCTGGCCTCGCGCTACACCGTGGCGCGCCTGCTCGAGCGCGACGATTTCTCGAAGCGCTTCCGGGGCGGCCAGCCGATCGCGGTGCACGAGCTGCTCTATCCGCTGATGCAGGGCTACGACTCGGTGGCGATGAAGGCGGACGTCGAGCTGGGCGGCACCGACCAGAAGTTCAACCTGCTGGTCGGTCGCGAGCTGCAGCGCGACTTCGGTCAGGAGCCGCAGTGCATCCTGACCATGCCGCTGCTGGAAGGGCTCGACGGCAAGGAGAAGATGTCGAAGTCGCTCGGCAACTACGTCGGCATCGCCGAGCCGCCCCAGGAGATCTTCGGCAAGCTGATGTCGATTTCCGACGGCATGATGTGGCGCTACATCGAGTTGCTGTCCTTCGAGCCGCTGGCGACCGTGCGCCTGTGGCGCAAGGAAGTGGCGGACGGGCGCAACCCGCGCCAGATCAAGGTGCTGTTTGCAAAGGAGATCGCGGCGCGCTTCCACGGTCACGCGGCGGCCGAGCGCGCGCACGCCGAGTTCGAGCAGCGTTTCCGGCACGGCGCGCTGCCCGAGGACATGCCCGAGTTCAGCCTGAACGCGCCGCTAGGCGGCTTGGCAGTGGCGCAGCTGCTGAAGCAGGCGGGGCTGGTGCCGAGCGTCACCGAGGCGGTCCGGCTGATCGAGCAGGGCGGCGTGCGGCTGAACGGCGAGCGTCTCGCCGACAAGGCGCTGCGCCTCGCGCCGGGCGAAACCGTGGTGGCGCAGGTGGGCAAGCGCAAATTCGCGCGCGTGCGGGTGCAATGACGCTCGAGTACGAGTCCAGGCGCGCCACCCTGCGCCTTCGGAAGCCCCGCGCGGCATCGTGGCACGGCTGGAACGAGTGCGCTTCGTTGACAGGGTCAGACAGGGCTCCTAACATCTTTTTTCCACCACGTCCTGAAGAACCAAACCGAGGAGAGCAATGATGCGAACCGCAATCAGGAAATCCCTTGCGCTGACCGCGATCGGGGCCGCGCTGGGCTTCGCCGCCCAGGCCGGCGCGCAGGCGCCCGCCGCCAGCGGGCCCAAGACCCTCAAGATGCAGTCCACCTGGCCGGCGAGCCTGACGCTGCAGGATAACTTCAAGATGTTCGGCGAGCGGGTGGACAAGCTGACGGGCGGCCAGCTCAAGATCGAGGCCATGGCTGCGGGCCAGGTGGTGCCGGCATTCGAAGTACTGGACGCCACCCACAAGAAAGTGCTCGACGGCGCGCACGCGGTTTCCTATTACTGGGTCGGCAAGCAAAAGGCGGCGACGCTGTTTTCCTCGACCCCGGCAGGTCCGTTTGGCATGGATCACATGGATTTCCTGGGCTGGATGTACGAGGCGGGGGGCCTCGACATGTACTGGGACCTGTATCAGAAGGAGATGAAACTCAACGTCATCGCCTTCCCGATCCTGCCCTCGAGCCCGCAGGCGTTCGGCTGGTTCAAGCGGCCGATCAAGAACCTCGCGGACTTCAAGGGCATGAAATGCCGCCAGACCGGCATCGTGGCCGAGATCTTCACCAAGATGGGCATGGCCACGGTCAACATGCCGGGCGGGGAGATCGTGCCGTCGGCGCAGCGCGGCGTCATCGATTGCGCCGAGTGGGTCGGCGGCGTGGAGGACCTGAGGCTCGGCCTGCCGCAGGTGTTCAAGTACCACTACGTTCCGGGCATGCACGAACCGAGCGTGATCGGCGAACTGCTCATCAATGCCGACGTCTGGAAGGGACTGCCCGTGCAGCAGCAGGAAGCGATCCGCTCCGCCACCACCGAGACGCTGGTGCGCTGGTGGGTGAGATGGCAGAAGCAGAACGCCGACGCGATCGAGGAGATGCGCACCAAGCACGGCACGCAGATCCTGCGCACGCCGCCCGACATCCTGATCGCCTTCCTCAAGGCGTGGGACGAAATCGCGAAGGAGGAGTCGGCGAAGAACCCGTTCTTCAAGAAAGTGCTCGACTCGCAGCGCGCCTACGCCGCCAAGGTGGTGCCGGCGAAGCGCTTCATGAATCCGCCGTATTCGTTCGCGGCGAATTACTATTGGCCGGAGGACGTGAGGAAAGGCTCGGCGAAGGGCACGGCGAAGAAGAAGTAAGCGGGCGTTTTTCGCGCGAGGAAAGGGCGGCCGCGGCCGCCCTTTCGTTTTGTTGACCCTGAATAACCAAGCGTGTACCCTGCATTTCGCTTTGCGAAACCACCACAGGGAGGGGAGACATGAAGCGCTTCATCGCAGCAACCGGCGCCCTGGTCGCGTCGGCGTTCGTCGCGGCCGGCGCGCACGCGCAGGCGGTCAATCTCAAGATGCAGGCGACGTGGCCTGCGAGCCTGACACTTTACGAGAATTTCACCTATTTTGCCGATCAGGTCGGGAAAATCTCCGGCGGCTCGCTGAAAATCGAGGCAATGCCGGCCGGCCAGGTGGTGCCGGCTTTCGAAGTGCTCGACGCCACGCACAAGAAGGTGCTCGATGGGGCGCACGCGTGGTCGGGCTACTGGGTCGGCAAGAACAAGACGGCGATCCTGTTTACCGGCGGCCCGGGCGGGACCTTCGGCATGGACTTCACCGACGCCATCGGCTGGATGCACCACGGCGGGGGCATCGACCTGGCGCAGGAATTCTTCCGCGACCAGCTCAAGCTGAACGTCTTTTGGCATCCGATCCTGCCTGCGGGGCCGCAGGCCTTCGGCTGGTTCAAGCGGCCGATCAAGAACTTGGCCGACTTCAAGGGGATGAAGTGCCGCCAGACCGGCATGGCGGCGGAAGTGTTCCAGCGCATGGGCATGCAGACCGTGAACATGCCGGGCGGCGAGATCATCCCGGCGGCGCAGCGCGGCGTGATCGATTGCGCGGAGTGGATCGGCGGCGAGGAGGACAGGCGCCTCGGCTTCCAGAACGTCTGGAAGTACCACTACACGCCGGGCATGCACGAGAACGTCACCATCGGCGAAATCCTGATCAACGGCGACGTCTGGAAGGGGCTCTCGCCGGCGCACCAGGAGATCATCAAGACGGCGGCCAACGCGACGTTCCTGATCTGGCACGCGAAGTGGCAGCGGCAGAACGCCGACGCGCTCGCCGAGCTGCAGGAAAAGTACGGCGTGCGCATCCTGCGCACGCCCCCCGAGATCCTGATCGCGTTCCTCAAGACCTGGGACAAGATCGCGGCGGAAGAGTCGGCGAAGAACCCGTTCTTCAAGAAGGTGCTCGACTCGCAGCGCGCCTACGCCGCCAAGGTGGTGCCGGCGAAACGCTTCATGTTCCCGCCGTATTCGTTCGCGGCCAATTACTACTTCCCTGAGACCGGCGCCAAGCCGGCCGCCAAGGCAAAGGCCAAGAAGTAGCTGAGCAGTGTCGAAACGGGGGCGGTGTTCCGCCCCCGTTTTGCGTTTGCAGGGAGACGATCCGGATGGAGCAGTTTTCGTCGCAGCTGATCTTCGTCACCAAGAAGATCGACTGGTTCACCGACCTGACCGGCACCTGGGTCGCGTGGCTGAACGTGCCGCTGATGGCGATCGTGAGCTACGAGGTGTTCGCCCGCTATCTGTTCGATGCGCCGACCATCTGGTCGTTCGACCTCACGTACATGCTTTACGGCGCGATCTTCATGCTCGGCGCGGCCTACGCGCTGCATAAGGGCGCGCATATCCGGACCGACTTCTTTTTCGAGCGCTGGTCGATCCGCACCAAGGGCGTGATCGATTCGGTCGCCTACATCGTATTCTTCTTTCCCTCCATCTTCGTCTTCCTGCTGGTGAGCGGCGCCGAGGGCTGGTACGCGTTCGAGATCAACGAGACCTCCGAGCAGACGCCTTGGCGGCCGATCCTGTGGCCGTTCAAGATGGTGGTGCCGCTCACCTGCGTACTGCTGCTCGTCCAGGGCGTGTCGGAGGCCATCAAGAGCGTTTTCGCCGCACGCACCGGCGTCGAGCTGGAGCACAAAGAGAAAGTGGAAATCTAGCCGATGACCGGTCTTGCGCTCTTGGGGCTGGTCATGCTGGTGGTGATGATCGGCACGATCTTCATCGGCTTTCCGATCTCCTTCACGCTGCTCTTCCTCGCGCTCACGTTCGGCTATTTCGGCCTCGGCGAGGTGGTCTTCAGCCTGGCGTACTTCCAGACCATCGGCATGATGAAGGAGGAGTTGCTCGCCGCCGTGCCGCTGTTCATCTTCATGGGTTTCCTCACCGAGCAGGCGGGGCTGATGGAACGGCTGTTTCGCGCCTTCCGCGACCTGCTCGCGCCGATCCGCGGTTCGCTGTTCGCGGTCGTGATCCTCACTGCGGCGGTCTTCGCGATGGCCACTGGAATCGTGGGCGCTGCGGTGACGGTGCTGGGCATCATGGCGAGCCCGATCATGGTCAAGACCGGCTACGACGGGCGCCTATCGGCGGGCGCGATCACCGCCGGCGGAACGCTGGGCATCCTGATCCCGCCATCGGTGATGCTGATCGTCATGGGTCCGGTACTGGGGGTGTCGGTGGCCGACCTGTACGCCTCGGCATTCGGTCCCGGCATGCTCCTCGCGGGCCTGTATTTGAGCTACCTGCTCGGTCGCGCCTTCTTCAACCCGAAGCTCGGACCGCCGGTGCCGAAGGAGGAGCGCATCCATGGCGCCGGCAGAATCCTGAGCGAGGTTGTGTTCGGCGTTGTGCCGCTCCTCGGCCTGATCGCGGCGACTTTGGGATCGATTCTTGCGGGCCTCGCGACTCCGACTGAAGCGTCGGCGATCGGGGCGCTGGGAGCGTTTATCCTGGCTGCTGCTTACCGCAAGCTCACGTACGCCGGCATCCGCCAGGCAGTGCTGTCGACCACTGCGACATCGAGCATGGTGCTGCTGCTCGCGGTGACCTCCAACATCTTCGGCGCAGTTTTCGCGCGGCTCGGCACAGCGAACTGGATCACCGAGACCATGCTCGCGCTGCCGCTGCCGCCCGTGGCGATGCTCATCATGGTGCTGGTGCTGATTTTCCTGCTCGGCTGGCCGTTCGAGTGGCCTGCGATCATCCTGGTATTCCTGCCGATCTTCTATCCCGTCATGGAGGCCCTGAAGCCTGCTCTGGGCGTCTCGCTGGGCATACCCACGGACATGGTGATGGTCTGGTTCGGCGCCCTGGTCGCGGTGACCCTGCAGACGGCATTCCTGTCGCCGCCCGTGGCGATGTCGGCTTACTATCTGCGCCAGGTGGTGAAGGAATGGTCGCTCGCGACGATCTACAAGGGCATGTTCGAATTCATGATCCTGCAGGTAATCGCGATTGCGCTGATGGTGACATTTCCGGCGATCGCGACCAAGTTTCCGGAAGCGCTGCGAGCGGAGTCGGCGGCCATCGAGGCCGAGGAAGTGGACGACAGCATGAACCGGCTGGAGGCCGATCCGGCCGAACAGATGAAGGAGGGTTACGAGGAGGGCGAGGTGGAGGAGAAGGGCGAGGGCGACCCGCTGGAGCAGGACGATCTGTCCAAGGCGGGAAAGAAGAGGTAAACAGCACGTGCTCCCAGACTCGACGCCGGGCTTGGCCCGGCGTTATTTTTTCGGCCATGACATTCGACTTCGATACGCCGGTTGAGCGCGCCGGCACCTGGAGTGCGCGCTGGGAGAAATACGCCGGGCGCGACGTGATTCCGCTCTGGGTCGCCGACACCGATTTTCGCGCACCACCGGCGGTGCTGGAGGCGATGCACGCGCGCCTCGGGCACGGCGTGATGGGATACACCGCGCCGCCGGACGAGCTGCGCGCGGCGATCGTGGCGCGCATGCAGCGCTTGCATGGCTGGCGCATCGAGCCCGGCTGGATCGTGTTTCTGCCCGGTGTCGTGCCGGGACTTCATCTGGCGGCGCGCCATCTGATGACCTCCGGCGATCACGCTCTGCTGCCGACGCCGCTTTACCACCACTTCAAGCGTGCGCTGGAGCTGGCGCAGCGCGTGCACACCGAAGTGCCGCTCGTGCTGCAGGCGGGCCGCTGGGTATTCGACGAGGAGCGGCTCGCGGCGAGCGTGCAACCGCAGTCCCGCCTGCTTTACCTCTGCAATCCGCAGAATCCCGGCGGCACGATCTTCACGCGCAGCGAGCTCCAACGCCTGGCCGATTTCGCCCTGCGCCACGACCTGTGGATCTGCTCGGACGAGATCCATTCCGAAATCCTGCTCGACGCGGGCAAGCCGCACGTCCCGGTCGCGAGTCTCGCGCCCGAAATCTCGCGCCGCAGCGTCACGCTCAACTCGCCCAACAAGGCGTTCAACTTCCCGGGCGCCGGCTGTGCCTGGGCGATCATCGAAGACGAGCGCCTGCGCGCGGCGTTTGCCGCGGATCATCACGCCACGATCCACGACCCTTCGGTGTTCGGCTTCATCGGTGCGCTGGCGGCGTACCGCGAAGGCGATGGCTGGCTCGCCGCGCAACTCGCTTACCTGCGCCAGCGCCGCGATCAGCTGGAGCAGTCGATCGGCACGCTGCCCGGGCTGGCGATGGCGCACGTCGAGGCGACCTATCTTGCCTGGATCGATTGCGCGGGCCTCGACGTGCCTGACGCGCACGCCCTGTTTCTGCAGCACGGCGTGGCGCTGTCACCTGGCGCGCAGTTCGGCGACGCGCGCTTCGTGCGCCTCAATTTCGGCACTCAGCGCGCGCGTCTGGCGCTGGCGCTGGAGCGGATCGCCTCGGCGGTTTCGAGCACGCGCTCGAGGTGAGGATCGGTCACGCCGAGCGCGTACATGTGCTCGAGCGTGTTGCGGATGTAGTCGGTGCAGCGGCCGCGCTGGCCAATGCCCTGGGCGACCAGCCGCGCGCGGCTGTGCACATCCAGTTCACGCGCGAACTGGGGATGCCGCTGATCGGCGACGAACGCGAGTGCGCGCACCCGCACACCGTGCGCGATTCGCACCGGCACCAATCTTGCCTCGTAGACACGGCGCTGCATCTCGCGCTGCCAGAGGGCGGCCAGCACGCGGCGCACGCGCGCTGCAGGAATGCGAAACGCCATCCCCCAGCACGAGCCGCCCCGGCACAGCCCCATCACCAGCCCGGGGCGCCGCTGCGTGCCGCGGTATCGCGTCGACAGGATGCACAGCGCGCGATGATAACCGCGAAGCAAGGCGACGCTTTTCTCGACGCAGCGAAAACCCGGCGACCACATGAGCGAGCCGTAGCCGAACACCCAGAGGTCTCCGCGCGGTCGCTGTTCCGCAATCTGCACCCTGTCCATCGCGGACGGCATTATAGAATCGCCGCCGGAGATCGAATCGCGCACCAAGGGTGAAACCTGGCATGGCCGCACTCGACTGGCCGCAGCAAGTCCATCGCGCACTCAAGGAGGCGGGGGTACGCCTGGTTGCGTATGTGCCCGACGCCGGGCACAAGCGGCTGATCGAGCTGTGCCACGCAGACGCCGCGATGCGCGCCGTGACGCTGGCGACGGAGGAAGAGGGGATCGGCCTTGCGGCGGGCGCCTGGCTGGGGGGTGCGCGCAGCGCTTTGCTCATGCAATCGAGCGGCGTCGGCAATTGCATCAACGCGCTCGGCATGGTGCGCGAATGCCGGTTCCCGCTGGTGATGCTCGTCACGCTGCGCGGCGAATTCGGCGAATTCAATCCCTGGCAGGTGCCGATGGGGCAGGCGACGCCGGCGGTGCTGGAGGCGATGGGCGTGGTGGTGCAGAAGGTGGCGGCGGCGAACGAGGTAGCGCCGACGCTGGCCGCCGCCGCGCGGCTCGCATTCGACAGCTATGCGGCGGTGGCCATTCTCGTCTCGCAACGCGTCATCGGCATCAAGAGTTTCCACGAACAGGCCGCGCAATGAAGGCGACCCTGCACCGGCGCGAAGTCGTTCGCACGTTGCTGGCCGAGCGCGGTGAGCTGCTGGTCGTCTCCGGGCTCGGTTCGACCTCTTGGGATTGCACGGCCGCGGGCGATTCGCCGCTCACGTTTCCGCTCTGGGGTGCGATGGGCGTCGCCGCCATGACCGGCCTCGGGCTGGCACTGGCGCAGCCCAGGCGCCGCGTACTGGTGATCACGGGGGACGGCGAGATGCTGATGGGATTGACCTCGCTTGCCACCATTGGCGTGCAACGGCCGCGCAATCTGGCGCTCGCCGTCATCGACAACGAGCGCTACGGCGAAACGGGCATGCAGGCGACGCACACGGCGCACGGCGTCGACCTTGCGGCGATCGCGCGCGGCTGCGGCTTCGATGCCGCGCAGGTCGTCTGGCGGGAATCCGGCCTGAAGGCGGCCTGCCGCCGGCTGCGGGCCGGCGCCGGACCCGTCCTCGTGCAGATCAAGGTGGTTCCGGAGAAGCTGCCGCTGGCCCTCCCGCCCCGGGAAGGGGCCCTGCTCAAGGCGAGGTTCCGGCGCGCTTTGCTGGGGGCGGCAATGGACTCGGCCTGAGCCCGGCCCGTCAACCGGATCGGGACGGCCGCGTTATTCGCTGCGGTTCCCTCTTGAACCGCACCCCTCTGGAGGATTTGAGAATGATGATCAAGAAACTGCTCGCGACCCTGGTCGCTTCGGCGTTTGCCGCATCGGTCTTTGCCCAGGCGCAACCCGCCACCAAGGCAACCCCTGCAACCCCGGCGGCTCCGGCGACCCCGGCTGCGGCCGCGCCCGCTGCGAAGGCGACCCCGGCGACACCCGCCGTGAAGGCGGAACCTGCCAAGCCGGTGAAAGCCGCTGACGCGGGCGACAAGACCAAGACCAAGGCCAAGGCCAAAGGCAAGACCAAGCCCAAGAAGAAGTCGAAGGACGAAAAGAAGTCCTGAGCCAGGCATCACCGTGAAAAACCCGGCCTAGTGCCGGGTTTTTCATTTCTGGAATGTGGGTGGCCGCACGGCTGTTCTCGCGTGAGATCACTGTGTAAGATGAATTCTCATTTACGCACCCGCATGCGGATCCTCGAACGCCTGATCTGCCGCAGTACCCGCTCGCTGGCGGTGACGATCGGTTTTGCGCTGGCCGGCCCCTCACGGCGCCGCCCCGGTGCGCACTCCGACGGCCCCCGGACGACGACTCGAAGCTGCGCACCGATCCTTCCCGCCCGCCTGTTCGCTCCCTGCAGTCCACACTTCCTTCCCGCAGCTGCCGGCGCCACTGTCCGGTGCGGGCATTCCATCGTCCGAAAAGGAGAGCCATCATGGATCGCCGAACCTTTCTGAGCGCTTCCATCGCGGCGACCGCCGCAAG
Source organism: Betaproteobacteria bacterium (assembly GCA_004298325.1). Classification (GTDB taxonomy): domain Bacteria; phylum Pseudomonadota; class Gammaproteobacteria; order Burkholderiales; family SG8-39; genus 2-02-FULL-66-14. The sequence goes on from SCUF01000175.1 coordinate 34,586, forward strand.
TGCCCTGCCCTGGCGCGAGACCGCAGCCAGCACCGGAGAATGGCGCAGTTACGAAGTGACGACCCGAGTCGCGATCCGCAACGCGCGCGGCGGCGCGCGCGCCTGGATTCCGCTGCCGATGACCGATGACTCGCCATGGCAGATCGCGCTCGGCAACAGCTGGAGCGGAAATGCCTCCCAGGCGCGGATTCATGCCGACGGCAAGTACGGCGCGGCGATCCTCGCCGCCGAGTGGCGCGATGGCGAATCGGCACCCGTGATCGAGGTGAGCAGCCGATTCAAGACGCGCGACCGGGTCACGGATTTCACGCGCCCCGACCCGAGGGCGGAACGGCTCGCGCCTGCCGAGGTGGCGTTCTACACCGCACCCACCGAGCTCATTCCGACCGACGGTATCGTCCGGGAAACCGCGCATGAGATCGTGAAGGGCGCGAAGAGCGACATCGAAACGGCGCGTGCGATCTATGATTGGGTGGTCGAGAACACCTTTCGCGATCCCAAGACCCGCGGCTGCGGCTGGGGCGACATCAAGGCGATGCTGGAGACTCGCAACCTTGGCGGCAAGTGCGGCGACCTGAATGCATTGTTCGTCGGTTTGGCGCGCGCGGCAGGCGTGCCGGCGCGCGACGTCTACGGCATCCGGATCGCGCCGTCGCTCCACGGCTACCGCAGCCTTGGCGTCGGTGCTCCCGTCATCAGCAAGGCGCAACACTGCCGTGCGGAGTTTTTCGCCCGGGGCTTCGGCTGGGTCCCGGTGGATCCTGCTGATGTGCGCAAGGTGGTGCTCGAGGAACCGCCCGCCAATCTCAAGATCGACGACCCGAAGGTGGTCGCGGCGCGCAAGCGCCTGTTCGGCAGCTGGGAAATGAACTGGCTCGCGTACAACATGGCGCACGACGTCACGCTGCCTGGCGCCACGGTGAAAGGGCCCAGGCTGCCCTATCTCATGTACGTCAATGGTGAAACCGGGGGCGAGCGCCTCGACCCGCTCGAGCCCGACGGTTTCCAGTACGAAATTCTCACCAGCGGAGTCAGGGCCTGACGCGTCGACCGTGGCTCGCCGCAGCGCTTGCGCTGATTGCGGGCGTGGCAGTCGCGCAGGATCTCAGACCTTGGGGCGGCGGCGCGACGCCACCGCTCGCGCTTTCCGACCTGCAGGGAACGCCGCACCGCCTCGACGCCTATCGCGGCAAGGTCGTGCTGGTGAATTTCTGGGCCACCTGGTGCGAGCCCTGCCGTGAGGAAATGCCGGGTATCGAGCGCCTGCGGGCGTCGCTCGCGGGGCGGCCCTTCGCCGTGCTCGCGGTGAATCTGGCCGAACCGCCGTCCCGCATCCGCGCTTTCCTCGAAAGGATGCCGCTCGGCTTCCCGGTGCTGCTCGACCACGACACGACGGCGGCGAAGGCCTGGAAGGCCCGTGTGCTGCCTGCCAGTTTCCTGATCGACGCCGACGGTAGAATTCGCTATTCGCACGTCGGGGAAATCGATTGGTCGCAGGAACACGCGCGGCGCGCGGTCGCCGCTTTGCTGCCGCGCTGATCCTGGCGGCAGTCGCAGCGGGTGCGCGCGCCCAGGACGACGAGATACGGCCGCCGTTCGTCACGACGCCGGACGAGGTCGTGGAGCGGATGCTGGCGCTCGCCGGCACGCGCGCCGACGATTTCGTCATGGATCTCGGCTCGGGCGATGGCCGTATCGTGATCGCGGCGGCAAGGAAGTTCGGTGCGCGCGGGCTCGGCGTCGACATCGATCCGAAACTGGTTGCGCTGTCGCGCGAAAACGCGCGCCGCGCCGGCGTCGAGGCGCTCGCCCGCTTCGAAGAGCGCGACGTGCTCGCCACCGATCTTGCGCCGGCCACGGTGGTGACGATCTACCTGCTGCCCTGGCTGGTCGACCGGCTGCAGCCGAAGCTGATGCACGAGCTGAATCCGGGAGCGCGCATCGTGGCGCACGCCTTCGCCATGAAGGGCTGGAAGCCGGATCGCAGCGAGCACTTGCGCGTGGTGCGGCCCGAGCGCGGCCAGAGCGGCGAGAGCAGCCTGTTCCTGTGGACCGTGCCGGCAGAGGCCCGCGGCCACTGGCGCGCCGGCGACTGGCAGCTGCGCGTGCACCAGAATTTCCAGGAGATCGAAGTCGAGTTGACCGCGGGCGGCGCCCCCCTGGCGGTTCGGGCGGCGAAGCTGGAGGGGCGCGCGATCGGCTTTTCGGGGCCGGAGTTCGCGTTTCGCGGCCGCGTCGAGGGCAGCGCGATCCAGGGCGAGCTCACACGCGGGATCAGGACCGAACCGATCACCTTCCGGAGGGATTGAGATGAATGCGCGCACCCCCGACGAATCGGACGTATGGGAAGCGCTGCGCACGGTCGTCGATCCGGAGGTCGGTGAAAACGTGGTCGAGCTCGGCCTGGTTTATCGCGTGCTGTGCGCGCCGGGGCGCGTCGAAGTGGATCTCACCATGACTTCGCCGGCCTGCCCGCTGGCGGGGTCGATCGCCGAGGACGCGGAACACGCGGTGCGCGGCGCCTGCGACGAGGCGCACGAGGTGTGCGTCGCAATCGTCTACGAGCCGCCGTGGACACCCGAGCGCATGAGCGAGATCGCCCGCAAGCGCTTCGGCTGGTAGTCCTGGTCGGCCCGCGCGGCGCCTCAAACGACCTTGCCGGGATTCATCAGCCCCTGCGGATCGAACGTGCGCTTGATGCGGCGCATCAGTTCGAGTTCGAGCGGCGCCTTGTGGCGCGCCAGTTCCGCGCGCTTCAGCTGCCCGATGCCGTGTTCTGCGGAGATCGAACCGCCGAGCGCGGCCACCGTATCGTAGACGACGCGGTTGACCTCCTCACGGCGGTCGATCAGCGCCGCCGTCGCGGCCGCGTCCGCCATGCCGACGTTGTAATGCAGGTTGCCGTCGCCGACGTGGCCGAAGATGAAGCTCTGCACGCCGGGAAAGCGCGCCGCAAGCGCAGCTTCGGCCTGCTCGACCAGCGCCGGAATGCGCGATACCGCAACCGCGACGTCGTGCTTGACGTTGGCGAATTGCGCCTCGGGAATCGTCTCGCGGATGCGCCAGAGCGCCGCGGCCTGGGACTGGCTCGCGGCGATCGCGGCGTCGCGCAGATCGCCGAGCTGCGCGCCCTCGGCCAGGGCGGCTTCCAGTCTCGCCTGCAGCGATTCGAACGTGCCGCTATCCTCCAGCTCGGCGAGCACGTACCAGGGATGCGGCGCGCCGAGCGGATTTGCCAGCGCAGGGGTATGCACCAGCGCGGCTTGCAGACAGCGGTGCGAAACGAGCTCGAAGGCGCTGATGCATTCGCCGAGTCTCGCGCGCAGCCGCGCCAGCAATCGCACCGCGCCGAGCGGGCTATCGACGGCGATCCACGCGGTGGCGCTCGCGCTCGGCCTGGGCCGCAACCTGAGCGCCGCGGCGGTGATCACGCCGAGCGTGCCTTCGGCGCCGAGGAACAGCTGTTTCAGGTCGTAACCGGTATTGTCCTTGCGCAGCGTGCGCAGCCCCTGCCAGACGCTGCCGTCCGCGAGCACCACCTCGAGTCCGAGCACCTGCTCGCGCGCGTTGCCGTAGCGCAGCACGTTGACGCCGCCGGCGTTGGTCGAGAGGATGCCGCCCAGCTGGCAGCTGCCTTCGGCCGCGAGCGAGACGGGGAAGCAGCGCCCTGCGGACTCGGCGGCCTGCTGGACCTGCGCCAGCACGCAGCCCGCCTCCGCAGTGAGCGTGTCGTCGATGGCATCGAGCGCGCGGATCCGATTCATGCGCGCGAGCGACAGCACCAACTCGCGCCGGGCGCCGGTCGGCACCGAGCCGCCGGCGAGCCCGGTATTGCCGCCCTGCGGCACGATGGCCACGTATTCGCCCGCGCAGAGCTTGATCACCGCGGCGACTTCGGCAGTGCTGGCGGGACGCACGACGCATTCCGCAGCGGCGTGAAATTGCCGGCGCCAGTCCGTGAAATAGGCTGCGGTGTCGCGGCCGGCGGTCAATACATTGGCAGCGCCGATGGCTGCGGCGAGCGCGTCGAGAAAATTCCGGGGCATGATTCTTGACGCTGATTCTCGCACACCGTAAGTTGCACCGAACCCGATGACGCTGCTCGCCCAGCTCTGGATTGCCGTCTTTCTGGCCCTGACGCCGGCAATCGCGCGCGCCCAGGCGCCGGTGGTGGTCGGCGCGGTGGTGTCGCAGTCGGGCATCCTCGCCGACCTCGCCGCGGATCTGAGGAAGGCGCTGTTGCTGTGGCAGGAGGACGCGAATGCCGCGGGCGGTCTGCTTGGCCGGCGCGTCGAATTGCGCCTGCTCGACGACCGTTCCGAATCGGGCTCGGTGCGTGCGCTTTACGAGCAGCTCATTCGCGACGACCGTGCCGACCTGCTGCTCGGGCCGTTAGGCTCCGCGGCGACGCTGGGTGCCGCGGCTGCGGCCGAGGCTGAACGACGGGTGCTGCTCAACACCAGCGGGGCGGCGCGCGCCGCCCAGCGCGCCGGATTTCGCTATGTGTTCCAGGTGCCGGCGCCGTTCAGCGAGTACGGCACGGCTGCGCTGCAGCTTGCGCGACGCATGGACTACCGCCGCGTCCTGATCGTCGCGCGCAACGACCCGGTGGCACGCGAAATGGCCGACGGAGCGCTGGCTGCGTCGCCGGCGCTGGGCTTGCAGGCGACGCTCGAGCTCTACGCCCCGCGAACCGATGACTTCGCGCCGATCCTCGGCAAGGCGCGGGCGAGCGGGGCGCAGGCCTGGATCACCTTCGGACTGGCAACGGACGCGGCGCAGATGGTGCAGGATTTTCGCCGCCTAGCCTATGCGCCTGCGATGTTCGTCGCCCAGGGCGCAGCCGATACGCAGTTCGTCAAGCGGCTGGGACAGGATGCGGAGCAGGCGATGGGCCTTTCGCCGTGGGAGCGGACCCTGCGAACTCGCGGCAACTCGCGCTTTGTCGAGGGTTACCTGCGCAAGTGGTCGGCCGAACCGACGGCGCTCGCCGCGCAAGGCTACGCCGCGGGGAAAGTGCTCGAGGAGGCCGTGCGGCGCGCCGGCTCGCTCGAGCAGGAGACGCTGCGTGCCGCGCTCGCTGCGCTGCGCACCGAGACGCCGCTCGGCGGCTACGAGGTGGATCACGGTGGCGGGCAGCGCGCCGCCCGGCCGCTCCTGGTGCAGATCCAGAATGGCCGTCGCGAAATCGTGTGGCCCGAGTCTTTCGCCACCGCGAAATGGCAATTGCCGTATCCTCGCTGGGAGGAGCGCGGGATCCTGAGATAGGGAGATGCCGATGCCGTTCTACCGTTCATTTCTGTTCGCCCCCGGGAATCATCCACGTCGCGTCGAAAAGGCGTTCACGCTCGGCGCCGACGCGGTCATCCTCGACCTGGAGGATTCCGTGCCCGTTTCCGACAAGCCCGCGGCACGCAAGCCGGTGGCAGCCGCGCTGGCGGCGAGCGCGCGCGCGCAGCGCCAATGCCGTGGCTATGTGCGCGTCAACGCGATGGCGACCGCGTTCTGCTTTGCTGATCTGCTCGAAACGGTGGACCGGGGTGTCGACGGCGTCGTGCTGCCGAAGGTGGAGAGCGCCGCCGATCTGCACGCGATCGACTGGATGCTCGCCAACCTGGAGCGCGAGCGCGGGCTCGACGTGGGTTCGCTCGACCTGATGCCCATCGTCGAGACCGCGGCCGGCATTGCCCGTATCGATCGCATCCTTCAGGCGCGCAGACTCAAGCCCTACGCGGGCGTCTGGCGCGTGCGCCGTGTTGCCTTCGGCGCCGGCGACTACAGCCACGACCTGGGGCTTTCGCCGACTCACGAAGAGCCGGAACTGTCGCACGCGAGGGCGCGCCTGGTGCTCGCCTCGCGCGTGGCCGGGCTCGAAGCACCGATCGACAGTCCCTGGTTTCATTTCAAGGACCGCGAGGGTTTCCGGCGCGCGCTCGGGCGCAGCCGGCGCAGCGGATTCCAGGGCAGACTCTGCATCCACCCGGACCAGGTGGCCGATGCCAACGATGGCTACGGCCCCACCGTGGAGGAAATTGCCGAGGCCGAGCGCATCGTCGCGGCGTTCCGGGCGGCCGAGGCCGCGGGCTCGGCAGCGATCGAGGTCGACGGGCAGATGGTCGATTATCCGATCGTGCGCCGTGCCGAGCGGCTGCTGAAGGCGCTCAAGGGTGAGGCGTAACGGCGGCTGCGAGGCGGTCGAGCAGCCGTCCTTTCCCTGGCTGCCGCTCGCCGTCACGCTCGCCATTCAGACGCTGGTCGCCGTCGCCGTCTATTGCGCGCCGGTGATGGCGCCCGTCGCGGCACGCGAACTGCAGCTGCCGCCGAGCGCGATCGGCTGGTTCATCGCCATCGTCTACCTCGGTTCCATGGTCGGTTCGGTCACTGCGGGCGGCTGGGCGGCGCGCTTCGGACCGATCCGCGTCAGCCAGGTCGGGCTCGCACTGTGCCTGGCGGGCCTGGGATTGGCGGCATCCGCCGTGCTGCCGCTGGTGATTCTGGGCGCGTTCGTCGTCGGCCTGGGCTACGGACCCTCGACTCCGGCCAGTTCGCAGATCCTGATGCGCGCCTCGCCGCCATCCAGCATCGCATTCACCTTTTCGATCAAGCAGACCGGCGTACCGCTCGGCGGCGCCATCGCCGGCGTGGCCGTGCCCGCGCTCGTCTTGGCAGCAGGCTGGCGCAGTACCGCGATCGTGATCGGCCTGGCTTGCCTCGCGCTGGCACTCGCGATCGAGCCTTGGCGCGGCCGTTACGATCGCGCTCTCGACGCGCGGGCGCCGCTGTCGCTGGTGGCGGCTGCTGCACCCGTGCTGCTGGTGCTGCGCGCGCCGAACCTGCGGCAGATGGCGCTCACCTCGTTCGTGTACGGCGGCGTGCAGATCACGCTCGTCACGTACCTGGTGACGTTCCTGACGGAGAGCTTCGCCCTGACGCTGGTGCTCGCGGGATTGGTGATGTCGGTTTCGCAGCTCGCCAGCGTTGCCGGGCGCGTGCTTTGGGGCGTGCTGGCAGACCGCGTGCTCGCGCGCCGCACGATGCTCGCATGGCTCGGATTCGGGATGGGCGCTTGCGCCCTGGCAACGCTCGCGGCGTCGGCGCTATGGCCGGCCTGGCTGCTGTTCGTGTTCGCCGCCGTCTTCGGCGCGACTGCGGTGGGATGGAACGGCGTCTATCTCGCCGAGGTGGCGCGCCGTGCGCCGGCAGGCAAGATCAGCGAAGCCACAGGCGGCTGCCTGTTCTTCACCTTTCTCGGCGTCGTCGTCACGCCGCCGGCGTTCAACGGGGTTCTCGCGCTGTCGGCGAGCTATCCCTTGGCCTACGCGGCGTTCGGCGTGCCGGCGCTTGCCGTCGGTGCCTGGCTGCTCGCGGTGCGGCCCGCGGCGACGCGCTGAAGCCGCGGTCCGCGGACATAGAATCGCGTCATGCGTGATGTGATCGTGTTGCACGGCCTGTGGGTGCCGGGGCTGGTCATGTCGCCGCTCGCGGCGCGCCTCGCCCGCGAAGGGTTTCGCTGCCACCTGTTTCGCTACGCGGGTCGGGACCATCCCCTGGAAGCGAACGCCGAGCGCCTGCTGCGTTTTGCGCGTGAGCGCGGACCGGCGCATTTCGTCGGTCACAGCCTGGGAGGCCTGGTGATCCTTGAAGCACTCGCTGCAACGCCGGAAATGGCGGTGGGAAACGTGGTCCTGCTGGGAACCCCGGCGCGCGGCAGTTTCGCCGGGCGGCGATTCGCCGGACATCGCTTCGGCCGCTGGCTCCTGGGCCGCAGCGAGTCGCTCTGGCGCGAGCGCAGCGCCATTCGCTGGACGCGCACCGAGCCGCTCGGCGTGATC
>SCUF01000176.1 GCA_004298325.1 Betaproteobacteria bacterium
GCTGCCCTACTGCGCGAGCAAGGGCGGCGTCTACATGATCACGCGCGCGCTCGCCGCGGAAATCGCGAAGTGCGGCATCAACGTCAACTCCATCTCTCCGGGCAACACGGCGACGCCGCTGAACGAGCATCTGCAGCGCAACCCCAAGTTCGTCAAGCTCATGGCAAGCTATACGCCGACGGGCCGGGCCTATATCACCACGCAGGAGATGGCCGGAGCGGCGGTGTTCCTCGCTTCCGACGACGCGAGCGCGGTACACGGGCACGACCTGGTGGTCGACGACGGCTGGTGCGCGATATAGGCGCGGCCATGCCCTTGATCTGCTACGTCAACGGCGAGTTTGTGCCCGCGGAACGCGCGGCCGTGTCGGCGTTCGATCACGGTTTTCTCTACGGTGACGGGATTTTCGAGTCGCTCACCGTCAGCGACGGGCGCATCTTCAAGCTGGGCGAGCACCTCGATCGCCTGGAGAAGTCCGCCCGGGCGCTCCGGCTCGCGCTGCCGGAAAATCGCGACCGCCTTGCCGGGATCGTGAAAGAAGCGGTCCGCCGGTCCGGCGCACGCGACGTGTATGTCCGCATCGTCGTTTCCCGCGGGGCGGGGTATCCGTTGCTCGATCCGCGGGTGACGACGGGTCCGAGCCTCGTCGTGCTGCTGCACCCGCCTACGCCGCCGGCCGAAACAGGCAGCAGCTACCGGGCCCGGGGCGCAGGGCTGCGGCTGAAGACCGCTGCCGTGCGCAAAGTGCCGGCCGAGGCGTTCGAGCCGCGCGTGAAGTCGCTCAACTACCTCAACAACGTCCTTGCCCGCATCGAGGCGATCGAGTCGGGCCACGACGAAGCCATCCTGCTGGACATGCGGGGGTTCGTCGCCGAGGCGGCGGGCGAGAACATCTTCGTCGTTTCGGCCGGGAGGCTGAAGACACCGCGCGCGCAGCAGGTGCTCGACGGGATCACGCGCCGCACCGTTCTCGATCTCGCGAGGCGCGCCGAGCTGCCCAGCGAAGAAACCGATCTGACGCTGTACGACTTGTACACGGCGGACGAATGCTTCCTCACCTCGTCCTTCAGCCGGATCCACGCCGTCGCCGAGGTCGACGGGCGGCCCATCCCGGCCCCCGGCCCGATCACCCAGCAGTTGCGCCGGCAGATCTTGGAGTTGGAGCGCTCCGAGGGCGAGCTGATTCTTGCAGGAGGTACACCATGATCCCATGTTTCGTCATTAGCGTGCCGCGGTACTAGGCCGATGGACTATCCCGGACCCTTGGTTTCGGCACGCTGGCTGGCGGAGCGGACTGGCGATCCTGCGATCAGGATCGTGGACGCCACGGTTCATCTGCCCGATACCGGGCGCAACGCGCGCACCGAATACGTGCAGGCGCATGTTCCCGGCGCGGCGTTCTTCGATTTCGAGCGCGTCGCCGACCTCGGCAATCCGCTGCCGAGGAAGTGCCCCGCGGCCGCGGTATTCGCCGACGAGATCGGGGCGCTCGGCATCGACAACGACACGCACGTCATCGCCTACGACACGCCCGGCCTCTACAGCGCGGCGCGCGTGTGGTGGATGTTCCGCCATTACGGCTACGACAACGTTTCGATTCTGGACGGCGGCCTCAAGGCGTGGCGGGCGGCTGGTCTGCCGGTGGAGTCGGGGGAAGTGAAGGTGCAGCGACTGAGCTTCTTCACCGGCGAGGAACGAGGATTGCTCGCACGCTGGCCCAAGGTCCTCGCCGCGTCGCGGACAGGCCATCCGCAGATCCTCGATGCGCGCACGCCCGGCCGTTTCGCCGGCACCGAGCAAGACCGCTATCCCGGAACCCGCGCGGGGCACATCCCCGGGAGCCGAAACCTGTACTGGGCCGATCTGCTCGATCGCGAGACACGTTGCCTGCTGCCCGAGCCGGCGTTGCGTGAACGCCTTGCGGGGGCGGGCGTGGACCCCGATCGCCCCGTCGTCCTCAGCTGCGGTTCGGGACTCACGGCATGCATCCTGGCGCTGGCGCTCCACCTGACCGGAAGGAATGACTGGCAGGTCTACGACGGCTCGTGGGACGAATGGGGCCGCCGTGCCGACCTGCCGATCGAAGCTGCGCCTGGCCCAAGCGGAGGGAGCCCATGAAACTGCCATCCCGGATCGTCGACATTTCGGTGACGCTGGACAACGAAACCGTGCTCGATCCGCCCAGCATGCGGCCGCGCATCGAATACCGGACCAATCGCGAGAACGCCTGGATGCTGCTCGAGGGCTTTCCCGGCCTGCGCCAGGAGGACTTGCCGAACGGCGAGGGCTGGGCGTTCGAGCTGGTGAACTTCACCACTCACAACGGCACGCACATGGACGCGCCGATCCATTACCAGTCGAAGACGATCGACGGCGGGCACATGATGAGCATCGACGAGATCCCGCTCGACTGGTGTTTCCGCCCCGGCGTCAAGCTCGACTTCCGGCATTTCGAGGACGGTTACGTCGTCCAGCCCGCCGACATCGAGGACGAGCTGAAGCGCATCGGACATGCGCTGCAGCCGCTCGACATCGTGCTCGTCAACACGCGCGCCGGCGGCCTGATCGGCAGCGACGAGTACCTTACGGCCGGCTGCGGCATCGGCCGTGCCGCCACGCTCTACCTTACGGAGCGCGGCGTGCGCGTGACCGGCATCGACGGCTGGGGCTGGGACGCGCCATTTGCGCACATCCGCAAGCGCTGGGAACAGACGGGCGACGCAAGCATCATCTGGGAAGGCCACTACGCTGGCCGCGAGACGCCCTACTGCCACATGGAGAAGCTCGCCAATCTCGAGCAGCTGCCGGCGAGCGGCTTCACGGTCGCCTGCTTTCCGCACAAGATCCGGCAGGGTTCGGCCGGCTGGGTGCGGGCCGTGGCGCTGTTCGACTAGCGGCCGGCGCTCAAAGCGCCAGGTAGCGCTGCTTCACGTCGTCGTTCGATCGCAGGCGCTCGATGGTGTCGCTGTAGACGATCTGCCCCTTGTCGATGACGCTCGCCCCCGTGGCGATGCCGAGGCAGAAGTGCATGTTCTGTTCGGCGAGCAGAACCGTGACCCCCATGTCTCGCAGCTTGCGCAGCAGGTCGCCGACACGCTGCACGATGATGGGCGCGAGACCCTCGCTCGGCTCATCGAGCAGCAGCGCGCGCGGATTGCCCATGAGCGTGCGCGCGATCGTCAGCATCTGCTGCTCGCCTCCGGACAGCAGCCCGCCCATGCGGCTGCGCATCGGCTCGAGCATGGGGAACATCTCGTAGATCCGCTTCAGGTTCCAGTACTGCTCGCCGTGGCGGCCCGGCTTCGCGGCGATGAGCAGATTGTCCTCGACGCTGTGCTCGGGAAAGATCTGCCGGTCCTCCGGCACGTAGCCGATGCCCGCGCGGGCGATCGCATGCGCGGGACGGCCCTGCATCGGGGTTCCCAGGATCCCGATGCGCCCGGCGCGTGCCGGGACCAGGCCGGCGATCGCCTTCAGCGTCGTGCTCTTGCCGGCGCCGTTGCGGCCCAGCAGCGCGACGGTCTGCCCTTCGTGCACCGCAAACGAGACGCCGAACAGGATCTGGCTGGCGCCGTAAAGGACATCGAGCCCCTCGACCTCGATGACCGGGACTGCGCTCACGCCGCGGGCTCCTGCGCCGGCGCGCCGAGGTAGGCCTCGATCACCGCGGGGTCGGCGCGAATCGCCGCGGGCGTGCCTTCGGCCAGCAGCCGGCCGTAGCAGAGAACGCGCACCGATTGGGCGATCTTGAAGACGATGTCCATGTCGTGCTCGATGAAAACGAGCGTCATCTTCTCGCTCTCCCAGAGCCGGTAGACCCTGTCGATCATCTGCCAGCGCTCCTCCGGACCCATGCCGGCGGTCGGCTCGTCGAGCAGCAGCACGCGCGGTTGCAGGACGAGCGCCAGCGCGATGTCGAGGAGCTTCTGGTCGCCGTGCGACAGATTGCGCGAAGGCGTATCCGCCCTTGCATCGAGGCCCAGCATGGCCATGACTTCGCGCGCCCGCAACCGCGTTTCGGCCAGCGGGAAGCGGCGGCGCACGGTGGTCTCCTGCCCGCGGTGCGCAAGCAGCGCACCGGTCAGCGAATCCTCCACCGTCAGCGACGGGAATATGCTGGCGACCTGAAAGGCCCGGCCGATGCCGCGCCGGACGATCGCCGGGGGCGATTCGCCGGCGATGTCCTCGCCGTCGAACACGATGCGCCCCGAATCCGGGCGCAGCGCGCCGGAGATCAGGTTGAAGAACGTCGTCTTGCCCGCGCCGTTGGGTCCGATCACCGCGCTCAGCGTGCCGGGCCGGAAGTCGAGGCTGACGTCGTCGATGGCCGTGACGCCGCCGAACGATTTGCGCAGATGCTCGACCTTCAGCATCGCTCAGCTGCGCGGGGGCCGCAGCCCGCCGTAAGTGTGCCAGGGCGTCGCGACCAGCCAGCCCGCGTCCACGGGCAGATTGACGCCGGTGATCGCGGTCGCATCCTCCGAGACCAGAAAAGCCACCGCGCGCGCGATCTCCTCCGGCTCGACCAGGCGCCCCAGTGCCGAGTTCTCCCTGAGCGAACTCACGTCGCGCTGTCCGCGGTCGATGGCCGCCTGCAGCGCCGGCGTGCGCGTGTAGCCTGGTGAAACCGCGTTCACCCGGACGCCGGAACGCCCCCATTCGGCGGCGAGACACTCGGTCATTGCGATCACCGCCGCCTTGGCCGGCGTATAGGCGTGCAACGGCATCGAGCGCATGCCCGCGATCGATGCGATGTTGACGATGGCACCGCCGCCCCGGCGCGCCATGCGCGCGCCGAACGCGACGCACGCGAGGTAGGTGCCGCGCTGATCGACGCGAACGACGTCGTCCCAGGCCTGCAGCGGCAGGTCTTCGGGTGGCAGCGGCACCTGGATGACGCCGGCGCTGTTGACCAGGGCGAGCACCGGCCCCAGCTCGGTTTCGACGCGCTGCGCCAGAGCCGCGATGCTCGCTTCGTCGCCTACGTCGACGCCGTACGCAGCGCCCCCGATTTCTCCGGCGACGCCTGCGGCGGCGGCCGCATCGATGTCCGCCGCGACGACGTTCCAGCCGCGCTTGGCCAGCGCGCGGCAGCAGGCCGCGCCGATGCCGCTCGCGCCGCCCGTGACCACGACGACCGGGGCACCCGGTGTCACGTCCGCTTCCCGGGACCGAGCCGCTGAACGGCTTCGAGCACGAAGTCGGTCACGCCCCGGCGAAAGACGAGGGCGAACAGCAGGATCACGACGCCGAGCGTCAGGCCGTAGTACTCGGTGAACCTCGTCACCACGTCGTTCAGGAACAGCAGCAGCGCCGTGCCGACCAGCGGACCGAGGAACGCGCTCATGCCGCCCAGCATGAGCATGAAGATGCCCTCGCCCGACATGGTCCAGTAGGCGAACTCGGGGTAGGCACCGGAAACGAACAGGCTCATGAGAATCCCGCCGATG
>SCUF01000177.1 GCA_004298325.1 Betaproteobacteria bacterium
CAGTGTCGGAAGCGGCTTGCCGCGCCGGTCGCCGTAGGCACCCCGCGCAAACAGGAAGTCCAGAGCTTCGATGCCATCGTTGAGCACCACAATCGGATTGAGCATGCTGCTGCGGTGGAACGCACGCAGCGTCAGCTTTACGTCGTCCGGATTGTCCTCAATCAGCAGGATGGTCTTGCTTTCGACTGTGGTCACTTGCCGGGTCCCCCAAGGTGCAAAAGAACGTCGCCCCTTCGCCCTGCCGCGCTTCCGCCCAAATGCACCCGCCGTGCCGGTGGATGATCCGTTGAGCGATTGCCAGACCGATTCCGATCCCGGGAAAATCGGCAACGTGATGCAGGCGCTGGAACGCGCCGAACAGCTTGCCCGCGTGCGCCCGGGACGTAATCTCTTGAATGGAAAAAAACTTGAAGTGGACTACCGGACAATGTCCGGTTCAATTAGACCAACGTAGGGGTGTAGTCCTACTTTCGTAGGGGGCTCGGCCCGGCTCAAGCCGGGCCGAGCTGTTCGAACCCGAAAACCTCAAACCCTAAAACCGGAGGACACCGAAGAACCAGCGACGTAGCTATACTGCGAACCGAAAAACCCGCGTCAGTTTCCGATGAAAACCCCGGGTCACATTTTGCGTGGAAATCAACATCCCATCGCTTCCGGACCCTGATGCCCTATTGCCATGGGGAACGTTTACGTGTGGAGGTTGCGAATGGCCCCTGACCTGACCGACTTCTATGAGGTCGGCGGTTGAGACATCAGTGAGGGATCGGCGGGACACGTGAAGTTGAGGAGGCCGGTTCGCCGAAATACGCATCGGGTCAGTGCAGGGTCGGTCAGGAACTGTAAAGCAGAAGCAATGATCGCGAAGGAGATACCGTGAGACGGCGAGATTTTCTTGCGATAGGTGCCTCGCTGACAGGGACGTTTGCAGCCCGGGCCGCCCTCGGACCGGGAAAACCCCATAGGGCGCGGGCGGCGGTCGTGATCGGAGTCAACAAGGCCGGCAATCTGCCTGTTCTCAAGGCCGCCGCATCTGGGGCGCGCATGGTCGGATCTTGGCTCGAAGTTGAAGGGTTCGAGGTTAGATTGTTTGTCGACGATGACAAATCAGTCAAAGTGGGTGAGATCTTCGACGCGATCGACCACTATGTCGGCCGCGGAACGCTGGATCAACTCGTTGTCTATTTCGCTGGTCACGGTTTCGTCAACGGCTTCTCCGAGATTTGGATGCTCTCCATGGCGCCTAACAATCCCAACGAGGCCATCAGCCTCGTAGAGAGCATCCATCTCGCAAGGGAGTCTTCCATCCCGAATGTCGTCTTTATCTCCGACGCGTGCCGCTCCAGGTCGGACAGCCTTGGAACCGAGCGCGTACGAGGAAGTCTGATCTTTCCGACGACAAATGCTGCCCAAAGCGTACGAGCAGACGTAGACGTATTTCTTGCAAGTTTGGTCGGCAACCCCGCTTACGAGGTACCAGTCTCAGAAAGTGTGGCCAGATTCGAGGGAATCTATACGGCGTGCTTCCTTGACGCATTTAGGTTTCCGGACGACACGATGGTGCGCACGATAGACGGTGTGCCCGTCGTACCAAACAATAAGTTGAAGCCTTACCTCGAGCGGGAGGTGCGCAAACGGGCTGAAGCCAAGTCGATCAAGCTGAGCCAGACACCCGATACAAACGTCGTATCAGGTGAGACGACCTATATCGGTCGCGTACGCGAAGTTGCGCCGGGTATCCCCTGGTACCTTATCAAGGGGACCACTTCTGCATATAGTTCGATTGATCCCAAACCAGTGGTTCCTCCAGCAATTCATGACGTTGCTGGTCGCGAGCTCGAGCGCGTCGGCGCAGGCATGCTCAACCTATCCGGCGCCGCGGCAGCCCCTGCGGGGAAAATGGATGTCCACGCTTTCGCGACCGATTTCGTAACTGCACGAAACACGATCCTAAAGGCCCCGGCGCCCAGTTCCTTCGAGACACAGACTGGCTTCGCTGTGTCCGGTACACGTCTGGCTCGCGCCGTGGCCAATTCGAGCATAATGCGTACGGAGTACCTGCCCCCCCGTGGTGGGCCTCAGGAGCCGGCGCTTATCCGAGTGGCGCTGGGGGGAAAATCAGCCGGCAGCGTCGCACTTCAGTTTTCCGATGGCTCGGGCACCGTGATCGCGGCCCTCGAAGGATATATCGGCAATGTCGTCGTCGACGGTGGGGGGGTGAGCAGCGTCACATACACCCCCTCGCGGAACAATAGACGATGGTCCCATTCCCAAGAGACCCTCAAGGACTTATACGCCGTCGTTGCCACCACGGCCCGATTTGGTGTCTTTCGGATTGAGGGAGCAACAAAAGGCATCAGGGAGACGAAAGCGAAGCAACTCGTCGACAAAATTCAGATCCTCAACCGCATCGATCCGACGCTCGGCCTTTACGCGGCCTATGCGTTTGCCGACGCCGATCTTACTGACCAGGTGGATTGGATGCGCGCTCGCATGCACGGCGACTTGCAGACGACTCTTTTTGATGTAGCCATGCTCTCCGGGAGGTTCTCGGTACGGCGTTCGAACGATTTCGATGTCGGTGTTGTCCCGTTCTGTCCAATGCTGACTCAGGGCTGGGGTCTGCTTCGAGTACGGGGTGTGCGGCTACCGCCCATAGTTAATGAGGCGCGCTACCACATTCGTGCTGCCCTGTGGACGACCTTTGATTCAAACGGCATGGACATTCTGATCAACGCATTCGGAAAGGGACGACTGCAATGACGCCACCGGGAAACCTAACAAAGCACCCACGACACGATAAGCTGAGGCGCGACGGTAATAGCCACAGGGAGTGACGCTCGCCATCCGTGATTGAGGCACAGAGCTGAAATGACGAGCTCAGACCCGGCACCGAGATTTATCTCGAAAAACCGAATCAGCCTAATACTTATGCAACCTACCGAGAGAAAAACATATGGTTGACCGCCGGCAACTGCTAGGGTTCGCATCGACTTGTTGCGTAACTGGCATGATTCCGGCCGCCCAGGCTGCCGCCAAAGCGACAAGAGTGGTTCTGGTGCATGGACGCGGGCAACAGGGCGAGGATTCGACTCGTCTGAAATCGGAATGGACAAATGCTTTGTCTCGAGGCGCAACGACACTAGGTCGGGCGCTTCCCGACAAGATCGAGGTGGCGTTCCCCTACTACGGAGACGTGCTCGACAACTTCTCTCGGGAGTTCGACGTTCCGTTGACGTCGGATATTCAGACGAGAGGCGTGCAGGCCGATGATGCATTTCTTGCGTTTCAGGCGGAACTTGCCGAGGCTTTGCGTCGGAAGGCGGGGATTACCGATGCACAGCTCGATACCGTGTACGGCCCTAATCCAAGGCCCAGAGGACCGCAGAACTGGGAATGGGTGCAAGCAATCTTGACCGCGATCGACAAGTACGGTGGCGGCTTGAGCGTAACCGCGCTTGAGATGTTCATGCGAGACGTGTACCTCTATACGACACGCGCAGGCGTGCGCGACGAAATCGACCGAATTGTCGCCAGCCAATTGACCGAGGAACCTACAGTGGTCGTCGGGCATTCGCTGGGCTCAGTCGTCGCATATAGCATCCTGCGTTCTGATCGCCGGCGGCTCCGGATTCCCCTTTATGTGACGGTGGGGTCCCCGCTTGGGCTCCGTGCAATCCGCGACCAGTTTCGGCCTCTGCGGTTTCCGCAGCCGGTTGAGGCGTGGTACAACGCATTCGATGATCGAGATGTTGTGGCGCTTTATCCGCTGGATTCGGCGAACTTTCCGGTTGTGCCTCGTATCGAGAATAATAGTGCGGTCAAGAATCACACCGCCAATCGCCATGGCATCGTAGGCTATCTAGACGATTCCGCCGTGGCCGAGCGGATACTCGGTGCGCTAAGCTTATAATTTTCGTAAGCCAGCCGAGCGAAAACCCAAGACGTTGAGATTGGGGCGATACTGGTGAATGGGAAATCAACCATGGCGCAACAGCTCACCGACCGGTAAATCGAACGTCTGGTTGGGATGTTGCCTCGATGCGACCGAATCGCCGTCGCCGGAGCCGCGCCCGACGCTGAGCGATAGCCGCCGGGGCTGTGAACCTTCTCAATGCCAAGGGCATTGGCATTGTTGGTTGGTTACGTGCACTTTCGTCTTCTCCTGCAAGACGCGCTTTTTCTGCTCGAACTGTCTTCAGAAGCGCGTGCTTCCCTATGGCGAGTGGGCCGAGGAGAGCGTTCTTGCGCTGGTGGCTCATCGGAATCAGGTTCTTTTCGCCGGGCCTTCAAAGCCGTTCCAGAGCACCGTTATTCCGGCCAATCCGAAGAGATCGCCGTCTGTACGCGAATGCGCTACGGCTGCTTCTTGCCAACGACCAGTATCCACTCACGGAAGTCCCTGACTGGCGCTTGGCAGCGCCAGTTCTTGAACTCGGACCGGAAGGCGGGCCTCTCAGCAGCCGTCTCGCCCATTGCATTGGCGAGCTTGTCGCCAATCGTGCGGTCCTTGGCCCAGCCAGCGATCAGGCGCCGCGTAGTCTGGGCGTAGTCTGGGACGAGTTACACAGAAAACGACCTATGTGAACGGAATACACCCGTCCGGTTGAGTGGGCCGGCTTGGATTCGAACCAAGGACCAAGGGATTATGAGTCCCCTGCTCTGACCAACTGAGCTACCGGCCCGCGCGAGCAGTTTACTTTATGCTCGGGCCATTCCCACTCGAGACAGGCCCTCCTGAGGACGGGGAACCAGAAGCCAACCGCCGCCACTGCGTCAGACTATCACCGAAAGATCCAGTCTTCCTCCTGAATCAACTCAACGAGTCGCATGCAACGGATGTCCTCAGCCTTGCAAACGTCAGGAATTTTGGGGCTATTCACACGACCCGGATTTTCTTCAGTCACGACGACCCACTCCGGGTCTTGCATCCTCGCCAGCGCAATCACGAACGGGTCCGCAGTTGACCGGCCCTTTGTCGTATCCACCAATCGCGGATACATTCCCATTATCTCGGTTAAGTGGTCCTGCAACTCCTCGCTGATTTCCACGGATAGCGCAGGGTGCGTCTTGCACCACGCGAATAACTCATCATCCTTCTTCTTCAACTCGGCCACCACTTCCGACGAACAGAATAGCCGCCCTTCATCGATCAAACCGTCAATGCGCCCCCAGAATTGAGGGAAGTGCTTTGGCGGATAGGACCGGCGCCAAGCGTGGATCAACGCACTACTGTCAAAGCTGTATTTGTTCTGGTCGTCGGCGTCTGCCATTAACGGCCCCGACTACCAACAATTTGCTCAAGCCTCGGGATGTGCCGGGTCCGAATTCCCAAGTAGCCGGAAACGTCGCTAAGCGTCATTCGATCCTGGTAATAGCTCCCGAGGATCATCTGAACCAAAGGCGTCCCGAAATTTGTAAGCGCATCCCGTGGTGGATTGGTCTTAAATTCATTACCCGGCCTCTTGTAGGCCTCCCGCTCTCGTTCTAACCGTCGCCTAAACTCTTCGTTGTATTGCGCCCGCTTGCGCCGATAGAAGGCTGCAGTCGTATAGCCGAGGGTCTGCATCCTCCTCACGAACGCCTCGCGACTAACGCTGTACTCCAAGGCAAGCTCACGAATGACGTCATCAGTCCAACTTTCAGACGCCATCCTGATTCCGGTGAATTGAGGTTCGCTCCGCACGCTTTCCTCTGGCATGAGAGTCGCCGCGGCTACCTTGTTGCAAAAGATTTCGACCCTCTGTTCTTCAGGCGGTCGAGCTGCATCAACGTCGAGCTCCGAAACTCCGCTTAAGCGCAACATTACGTGTGCCAACTCATGAAGCAGGCTGAACGTGCGCCGCCGAACAGACGTTCTTTTCCTGCTCACCACAATAGCTGGCAGCAGCTCCTCGGCAATGGCGAATCCGGACACTTCACCTGCCGTAATGCGGGAACTCTGGAAAACGAGTGCGTGCGCCTTCTCGATTCGAGCGCGCCAAGAATTGAACGCACTGTAGCCTGCGGGATCGGTACGCCATAAGGCCCGTTCCGCAGGTCCGACGCCAAGAGTGCGCCGAATATTCGCGCCAACCTCTTCAGGGTTGTCCGTCAGCCTGGCCGACAGCTCAAACCGGGGGATCTCCTCGCCGCTCTCCTGGAGCAGCTCCATTGCCAGCTGACGTCGTTGATGCGCTACCCGTATCTCCAGAACAAGTTCCGGAGAAAAGGCAACAGGACCGTCACCCGGCATGCGTCGAAAATCACGCATTGCCTGGAATCGCATCGGCGGCTCTTGCAGGTAAAAGACGGCGAGCGGCCTACGATACGCATTCGCAAGCTTTTGAAGCTGACCAACGGTAGGAGCTCTTGCTTCGTTCTCCCAAGCCGCCAGCTTATCCTCGGTGGTACCGGCACGCCGGGCGGCTTCCTGAGTCGTCAAACCGGCGCTATCCCGAGCCCAGGCAAGGACTGACCCCTTCACCTTCGCTCGGATTACGCGTGCCATTGCAATACTGTAGCCGTTTTTGCGGCAGCCGCTGCCCCGAGTGGACCTCGTTGACGCTGTTCCATACTGCAATGAAAGATCGGCAGGAGCTGCAAGTGACTGATCTACTTCGACACCCAAAATTGGCTTGGTCTTATGAGTCCCCTGCTCTGACCGTCTGAGCTAACGGCCCCGAGGCGGATTATCGCCTGCGCCCAGCGGGATGTGGCTACTCCGCGCGTCCCGTGAAAGCCAGCAAGTCGCTCAGCTGATCGTCGCTGCGCAGCAGCCGCTGGCGTATGCCCGCATGATTGCGTTCAGCGGCACGCTGCGCGACCGCGAGCAGGAGCCGCCCGAGCCAGCCCGGAATCGGCCCGTTCTGGCGCCAGAACCGCTTGCCCAGGCGCACGGCGTAGCCGCCGAAGAACTCGTGCACGATCTCGTCCTCCAGCGACACGAGGCTCTGGAAGCTGCCCGGATCGCCCTGCCGGCCGCCGCGCCCGAAGAGCTGGCGGTCGATGCGCCGCGCATCGTGGCGGTCGGTAGCCAGCACGTGCAGGCCGCCGAGTTCCACGACACCGGGAGCGAGCCGGATATCGGTGCCGCGGCCCGCCATGTTCGTAGCTACGGTGATGCAGCCGCGCTGCCCGGCATTGGCAATCACCTCGGCTTCTTCCTGGTCCTGCCGCGCGTTCAGCACGCGGTGCGGGAGGCCCGCAGCCGTCAGCATCTCGCTCAAATGTTCCGACGCGGCTACGGAGCGCGTGCCGACGAGCACCGGCCGGCCGATCTCGTGCACGCGCTGCAGGATGTCGACGATGGCCACCCACTTCTGCTCCGAACCGACGTAAACCTGATCCGGCCACTGCGTGCGGCGAACCGGCCGGTTGGTCGGAATGGTGACGACCGGCAGGCGGTACACCGCCCAGAGCTCGCGCGCCACCTCCCGCGCAGTGCCGGTCATTCCGGCAAGGCGCAGGTAGCGGCGGAAAAACCGCTGGTAGCTGATGCGCGCGAGCGTCTCCTGCTGCCCGGTGATCGGGCAGCCCTCTTTCGCCTCGATCATCTGGTGCAGCCCGCGCTCCCAGGACCGGTCCGCCATCACGCGCCCGGTGTACTCGTCCACGATCTGCACCTTCTGGCCGCGCACCAGGTACTGCTTGTCACGCTGGAAGAGGTACAGCGCCGAGAGCGCGCGCCGGATCAGCTCCTCGCGCCGCCGCGGGCCGATCCAGACCCCGCCGTAGGGCTCCGCGAGCTCCGTGGCCCGGCGCTTGCCGCGTTCGGTCAGTTCGACGTCGCGCTCTCGCGGTCGAATCGAGAAATCCTCACCCGAGGTGAGCTGCCGCGCCATGGTCACGGCCTCGGTGTAGACCTGCTTTTCCTGCGACGTGTCGGCGACGTTCGAGATGATGAGCGGCGTGCGCGCCTCGTCCACCAGCACGCTGTCGGCTTCGTCGACGATGACGTAACACAGGCCGCGCAGCAGCAGCCGGCTGGTGCGCGGATGTTCGGCGTGCAGGCTTTCGAGCTGCAGATGCAGCTGGCGCGCCTCCTGGCGCAGCATCAGACGGTCCTTCAGGTAGTCGAACACCAGCTGCTTGTTGGTGCAGTAGGTGATGTCGCAGGCGTAGGCCGCACGGCGCGCCTCCGGCGCCAGGCCTTCGGTGATCGTGCCCACGCTGAGACCGAAGAACTTGTACAGCGGATTCATCCAGGCCGCGTCGCGCAGGACCAGAAAGTCGTTGACGGTCACGATGTGCACCGGGATGCCGGCCAGCGCGGCCGCACAGGCGGGCAGCGTTGCCGCGAGCGTCTTGCCCTCGCCGGTCTCCATCTCCGCGATCTTGCCCTCGAGCATCACGCGCCCGCCCAGCAGTTGCACGTCGAAGGGCCGCATGCCCACGCGGCGCTCGGCAACCTCCCGGACCATCGCGAAGGCGCGCGCCACGAGCACTTCCTGCAGGCCCTCGCTGTACAGACGCCGCCTCAGCTCGGGGACGCGGTCCCGGATCTCGCGATCGGAGCGCCCGTCGAGCTCCCGCGCCTCGGTCTCGACGCGGTCGAGAAATTCCGCATGGCCCGGACTGCGGCCGTAGGCGCGCTGCCGCACGAACCCGGTGACGCCGGCAACGGCGCGATCGAGCCAGCCGTCGCGCAGGTCCTCGCGCTGCGGATAGCGGCCGAGCGCGATCCCGGGGCGCAGGACCGCGCTGCTAGACATCGAAATGGCGCAGCAGCAGGCGCCTGAAGGCGCGATACGCCTGCACGCCCACGGGCTCGAAGCCGTGATCGAAGCGAACGAAGACCCGCGCCCCCAGGTACGAAGAGCGCACCTCGGCGGGCAACGCGAGCTCGAGCTGGAAGATCCGCGCCAGCGTGGTGACGCCCTGACGGTCGCGCGGATCCACCGCGAAGAGCCCGCCGCCGGCGCTCCCAAGCGCCGCGGTCGGCAGTTGCGTGGAGGCGCCCGGCACCTCGCGGCGGATTTTCGCCGGTAGCGGCTCGGCGCCCCAGGCGGCGAGCATCACCTCCACTGCCCGGATGCGTTGCCGCACCTGCGCGATGTCGTCCTGGTCGACCGCCACGCGCACGGTCAGTTCCTTGGGCTCTACGACGTAGCCCACGAGCTGGCCCTTGGAAACGAAGCGGCCCGGCAGGTCGGCGGCATTGGGCACGATGAACCGGCCGCCGCTGGAACTGCGCAGGGTCAGCTCGGCCTCGCGCTGGCGCGTACGCTCGAGGGCCGCCGTCGCAGTGACCATCTCCTCGCGCACGAGTGCCGCCTGCACGCGGTCATCGAGCAGCAGGGATTCGTATTTCGCCTTCAGCTCCTCGAGTTGAGCCACGAGCACCGCCACCTGGGTCGGGAGCAACGGGTCCCGCGCCTCGATCAGCGGCTG
The DNA here is from genome assembly GCA_004298325.1 of Betaproteobacteria bacterium. Lineage (GTDB taxonomy): Bacteria > Pseudomonadota > Gammaproteobacteria > Burkholderiales > SG8-39 > 2-02-FULL-66-14. The sequence goes on from SCUF01000177.1 coordinate 9,370, forward strand.
GCCCCGAACCACGGGGCTGTCGACCGGCGCCAGCAGGCGCTCGACGAAGCCCTCGGTGCCGGCCCGCACCTGCGCTTCCTCCGGCACCCAGACCACGCCCTCGGCCCGCGTCCAGCTCGGCGCCGGGACGAGGAAAACGAGCCCGAGCGTTCCCGCGACCAGCGCCACGCTGATGGCCACGGCGCGCCCGCGCTGGCGCCGGATGGTGGGGCTGTTGGCGAGGAACGCGATCTGCTTGGCGACCGGCATCACCACCTGGGTCGCCACCGCCCAGATCGCCAGCAGGATGCCGATCACGAAAAACTTGCTCGCGATGAACAGGACGATCACGAACATGATGAAGACGCGATAGGCGAACGAGGCGAGGCCGTAGAGCACCATCCAGATGCGCTCGCCGCGCGATTCCGCGGGGGAATGGGCATCGGGCACGCCGAACAGGTAGCGTTGCGCGAGATAACCGAGATACTTGTTGGCGCGCGTGCCGAGATTGGGGATCTCGAGACCGTCGGCGAGCACGTAGTAGCCGTCGAAGCGCAACAGCGGGTTGCCGTTGAACAGCAGCGTCGAAATGCCGCTGATCAGCATCACGTTGTAGGCGACGGCGCGCACTGCGCCGGGCTCGACGCTGAGCCAGACGAACAGCGCCAGCGCCCCGAGGTACAGCTCCACCGCGATGCCCATGGCGCCGACCAGCATGCGCTTGCGCTTGTCCCTGAAACCCCACGCGGACGAGGCGTCCACATAAGGCACGGGCGTCAGCACCAGCAGCATGATGCCAATTTCGTGCACCTCGCCGCCCCACTTCTTGGTCGCGTAGGCGTGTCCCAGCTCGTGCAGCGCCTTGACCGCGGGATACACGAGCCAGAGCAGCAGGAGATTCTGCGGCGCGAGGATCCGGTCGACGACGTTCTCGGTCAGGTCGGTCCAGTGCGAGGCGGCGAGCACCGCGCCGGTGCCCACCACGGCCAGCCAGAGGAGGATCCCGAACCAGCCGAACAGGGGCCGCACCACGGGCAGGGTGCGCTCCAGGAAACGGTCCGGGTCCCAGAACGGAAAGCGCAGCGCGAGCGGCGTCCACAGGCGGCGCTTCCACTCCATCCGCTCCTGCCGCTGGTAGCGCCTGAAGACCTCCTGGCTGTCGGGGGGCACGTCGCAGAGCAGCGCGTCGGCGCCGTGCAGCTGTCCGAGCAGGCGGATCACCTCTTCCTGCGTGGGCGCCTCGTCGCCGAGATGGAGGCTGGTCGCATCCCAGAGCTCCTGCACCGTCTTCTCGCCGTCCATCAGGCCGATGAAATGGTGCGCGGCGGGCGAAAACCGGTGCGAGCGCCCGGCGGCGTGATCCTGCAGCACGAACCAGACCGCGCCGCGATACGCGTGGCGGTGGATCTCGGCATGCGCCCGGATGCGGGGCTTGAGCCCCGCCACCCGATACCAGGACGGGCTGAGCAGCGTGTCGCTCACGCGCCGCAGCGCCTCACGGCCACCACGACCAGACCCACATCCGCACCCAGTGCACGAGCTTGTGGGTCCAGATCCAGACCAGCCTGCGCTGGTCGACCTCGATCTTGCCGACGCCCTCCATGCCCGGGCGCAGCTTCTCGATGGCGCCCTTGGCGATGGCCTCGACGCGGAAGTAGTTGCGCCCCTCCTCGACCACCGACACCGGCGTGATCTTGTCCACCACCAGCGGGACTTTTTCGTGCGGCAGGCTGGAGAGCGCGAGGTAGCCGTCCTGGCCGATGGCGACGTGCGTGATGTCGCGCTCGTCCACCTTGATGATGACGCGGTAGGTGTCCAGCGGCGCCAGCTCGAAGAGCACGTTGCCGCGCTCGACCGGCGCCCCGAGCGACTGGCTCAGATCGCCTTTCACCACCACGGCGTCGAACGGCGCCTTGATCCGGGTGCGATCGATCTGCTCGTCGATGAGGGCGAGCTGCGCCTCGGCCTGCGCGAGCTGCGCTTCGAGCACGCGAACCCGCGCGCGCTGGTGATCCGCCAGCGCCTCGCGGTATTCGCCCGCGCGCTGCGCGCGCTGGCTCACCCATTTCTGGCGCTCGAGCTTGAGGTCGCGGTCATCCATGAGGGCGAGGGTGTCGCCCTCGCGGACGATGTCGCCGGCGCGCGCGCGCGCTTCGGCGATGTAGCCGGGAATCGCGGCCGTGACTGCGCGCTGCACGGTGCCCTCGAGCGTCGCATCCGCCGTGACCTGGTAATCGCCGTCGGCGAAGGCGAGGAACAGCGTGCCCACCACGGCCAGCCCGACCCAGAACTTCAGCGTGGCGTGGCGCGGTCCCACCAGGTGGCGCCAATGCAGCTTCAGGCTGTCCACCGCCTTCTGGGCCAGCCAGCGGTCTTCCCTTCGCTTCACGTCCAGCACCGGGCCCACCAGCAGCGCCGCCTGCTCGCAAAGCTCCACGGTCCGGGAATCGAAGGTTTCGCCCACCGGGCGCTCAAGGACCAGGGCGCCCAGCACCACCCCCCCGGCGGTCAGCGGAATGGTGCAGACCGCGCCCGCGCCATGGTGCTGGGCGAGTTCGGCGTGCGCCCGCGTGACCTGGAACGGGCCGCCTGCCGGCGCGGGATAGACCACGGTGGCCAGCTGGTCCGCGGCCTCGTCCATCGCGGCCTCCAGCGCCCGGATCAGATTGGTCTTCTTGCCGAAGGCGGCGCTGTGCGAAAGCCCGCGCACCAGGATGTGCCGGTCCTTCATGAAACCGATGCTGACCCGCTCGCAGCCGAGGGTCGTCGCGAGCTCGGTGACCACGGCCGTGGCGGCCGCCTGGAAACGCTCCTGCTGCAGGGCGGTCGCGATCAGCTCGAGCACCGTGACCAGGCGCGCCTTGCTCGTGAACGTCTTGCGGCGCGCGAGCGCTTCGAGCCAGCCGATACCCCAGCCGAGCCGTTGCACCACGTCCTGCAGCGCGCTTTCGGTGCGGCCCTCGACCTCGAGCGCCACGACCCCGTAGAGCTGGTCGTCGACCAGGATGGGGTGCCCGATGAAGACCGCA
>SCUF01000022.1 GCA_004298325.1 Betaproteobacteria bacterium
TCGAGCCCGCGGCGATCGCGGTCGTCGGCGCGTCGGCGACTTCGGTGGCCGCCGGAAACCGCTACATCCGCCATCTGAAGGCCTTTGGCTACGCCGGCCGGATCTTCCCTATCCACCCGAGCGCGGAGACGGTGGAGGGGCTGGAAGCGTTCCCCGACGTATCGTCCGTCCCGGTGCCGATCGACTACGCGTACGTCGCCATCGCCGCCGCGCTGGTGCCCGATCTGCTGCGCACGTTCGCCGGCCGCGTGCGCGTTGCGCAGGTGATGTCGAGCGGCTTCGGCGAGACGTCGGGCGGGCAGGCACTGGAGCGCGATCTGGCGCTGGCGGCGCGCGATGCGGGCGTGCGCGTGGTCGGACCCAATTGCCTCGGCGTGTACGCTCCGCGCGGTCGGGTGACCTTCACCGAGCGCACGACCCCTGAGCCGGGAACGGTGGGCGTCGTCTGCCAGAGCGGCGGTCTCGGCATCGATATCATCCGCCGCGGCCAGAATCGCGGCCTGCGCTTCAGCGGCCTGGTCACCGTCGGCAATTGCGCCGACGTCAAACCCTCCGAGCTGGTCGAGTACTTCCTGGATTCCGCCGACACCTCGGCAATCGGGCTCTACCTGGAGGGTGTCGGAGACGGGAGGCGGTTGTTCGAGGTATTGCGCGCCGCGCGGAGCCGCAAACCGGTCGTGCTGCTGAAGGGCGGCCGCACCGCGCAGGGCCGGCGCGCGGCCGCGTCGCACACCGGCGCGCTCGCCGGCAGCGACGAGGGATGGAAAGCGCTCGCGGCGCAGACCGGCACGATCGCCGTCGACAGCCTCGATGCGTTCCTCGACGCGCTGCTCGCGCTGCAATGTCTGCGGCCGCAGGAGCGGCCCACGCAGCGCGTGGTCCTCTTCGGCAATGGCGGCGGCACGAGCGTCCTGGGCACGGACGCGCTGGTGCGCGCGGGTTTCGAGGTCGCGGCGCTCGATCCCGGATCCGTCGCCGCGCTGGAGGCGCTGCGCCTGCCGGCAGGCTCGAGCGTGAACAATCCCATCGACGTCCCGGCCGGCGCGCTGCAGCAGGACGAGGGGCGCGCGGCGCAGCGCATCATGGACGTCCTCTGTTCGGCGCGGGGCGTCGATGCGCTGGTGATGCACATCAACATGACGGTGGTGCTGAGCTTTCGCCATATCGACATGCTCGGCAACCTGATCGACGCGGCGCTCCGTGCGCGGGACGCCGGCGCGTCGCGCGCGCATGTGGTGCTGGTGCTGCGTGCCGACGGCGACGCCGACGTGGAGGCACGCAGGCGGGAATACCGCCAGCGCGCGGTGGACGCAGGAATACCCGTGTTCGACGAGCTGGTCGCGGCGGCGAGCGCCCTCGGCGGCGTGCGCCACGTCGAGGTCTACCGCGCGCGCATCCGCGCCTAGGCCCCGGGTCTTGCGTCCAGCCGGACGACCAGTCCCTCGAGCGCCTTGGAAGGGGCTTGGTAGCGCTGCATGACCCGGGGGTCGTGCCCCGGAACGACGCAGGCCGGATCGTCCGCAAGGGCCCGCAGGCGCCGCCAGCCTTCCATCATTGCGCCGAGGTCGTAGACGATCGGAAAGGGACGCGCATCGTCGATGTTCGCGTACAGGTGCGCGCCGTCCGAGGCCAGCACGATCCAGCCGACCCGCGTGTACACGCGAACGCACTGCAGCCCTTTGGTGTGCCCGCCGATGCGGTGCAGCGAAAGTCCCGGCGCGAGCTGTGCGTCGCCGTCGTGGAACTCGACGCGCCCCCGGTACACGTACCTCACCATCGCGACCACTTCGTCGACCTCGTAGGCGTGGCGGAAGTATCCATGGGTCATGAAGCGGCCGGTCGCGTAGCCCATCTCGTCGTCCTGAAGGTGAAACCGCGCTGCCGGAAACTGCTCGAAGCCGCCGACATGGTCGTAATGCAGGTGCGTGATGATGACGTCCTTGACCTGCGCGGCATCGACCCCCATGCGCGCGAGACCTTCCGCCGGAGGGGTGAGAAAACTGCGCCCGCGCCGGGCCGCGGCCTCGGCATTGAACCCGGTGTCGACGACGAACAGGCGCCTGTCCGAGCGCACCAGCCAGATGAAGTAGTCCAGATTGCTGGCCGCTTCGTGAGGATCGCCCAGGATGAAGTTTTCCCCGGGCTGGCGCGCGATGGTCGCGTAGCGGATCGCGTAGACCTCGTAGGTGTCCGGTGGGCTCATCGCGTTCGAAAGCTATCAGAAAGGGATTTTGCTGTGAAGCGCAAGCGCGCGCTGCCGCAGCGGCCTGCGTGGTGTCCATCCGGATGGCCGGGCACCGCATGGATTGATAGTATGGTTTATAGGATGTATAGTGGACTCCGCTCCGTTGCCGCAAGTCGCCGCGATCGCCCGCGGCGCCGGGCCGGGGGGATGCCTCGTGGAGGAGGGTTCGATGTCGGCGGCGCAGCGCTCTGCCGTATCCGCAATGCAAGGCGCGCGCGGCGCCATGCAGGCGCTGCTTCAGCCGCGCTCGGTCGCCATCCTGGGTTGCTCGAGCGATCTGAACCGGATTAGTGGCCGGCCACTGAGATATTTCCTGGCAAAGGGCTACCAGGGGGCGCTCTACCCGGTCAATCCGAATCAGCGCGAGATCGCCGGGTTGCGCTGCTACCCGGAAGTAGGCGCCATTCCGGGCACGGTCGATCTTGCCATTGTCGCCGTTGCCGCGGAGCGGGTGATCGAGAGCATGCGTCAACTGGTCGCGAAAGGCGTCCCTGCCGCGGTGATCTTCAGCTCCGGATTTGCGGAGATGGGCGAGGCGGGCGCCGCAGCGCAGCGCGAGTTGCTGGCGATCGCGCGCGCCGGCGGCGTGCGCTTCTGTGGTCCCAACGCGGTCGGCGTGGTGAACGCCTTCGAGGCGGTCACCGCGAGCTTCAGCGAGTATCTCGAAGGCGCATTGCCGGTGGGGCCGATCGGCTTCGTCAGTCAGTCGGGCGCTTTCGGCACTGCCATTGCCGTGCTCGCGCGCGAGCGTCAGCTCGGTCTGGGCTACTACGTCAATACCGGCAATGAAGCGGACATCGACGTCGCCGACGCGCTTGGTTTCATCGTGGAGGATCCGCGCATTCGTGTCGTGGCCGGCTACGTCGAGGGCATTCGCGATGGTCGCAAGCTCCTCGCGGTGGCCGAGCGTGCGATGGCTCTCGGCAAGCCGATGGTCCTGACAAAAGTCGGCCGGAGCGCCGCGGGCGCGCGGGCGGCGGCATCCCACACGGGCGCACTCGCGGGAGCGGATGCGGTGCTTGACGGCGTGCTGCGCCAAAAAGGCGTGATCCGGGCCGATGACGAGGAGCAGATGATCGACCTCGTCGAGATGTTTGCCCATTGCCGCCTGCCGAAGGGGCCGAATCTCGGCATCGTCAGTCAGTCGGGTGGCGCGGGCGTCCTCGCCTGCGACCGCGCCGAGGCGCACGGCCTGCGCGTGCCGATTCTCGGTGACGCGACACAGGACAGCCTCAGGCAGGTGCTGCCCCAATACGCCGCGGTTGCCAATCCGGTTGACCTCACCGGGTTGTCGCTGGCCGAGCCCGAGCTCATCCGGCGCACGATGAAGCAGGTGCTCGCCGATCCGGCGGTGGACATCGGCTTGCTGTGGGTGCGCCTGATGGACAAGTATGCCGGGCTCATGACTGACATCATCACGGATGTCGGAGCATCGACCCGCAAGACGTTCGTCGTGAGTTGGCTTGCCCCACCGCCGGTCGCGCTCAAGGCGCTCAGGGAGCGCGGCACCTGTGTTGCGCGCGGTGCTGCGCAGGCGATGGATGCTCTCGCGGGACTGGTCCGCTATGGCGAGGCGCGCAAGCGCTGGCTCGACGATGCACCTGCGCGGGAGGCGGACGCAGGGCGCCCGCCAGTGCCGCCATTGCCCGCTGGGGCCGGCGCCGTATCGAGCGTCCCTGCCGCCGCCATCCTGCACAGCGCAGGGGTGCGGTTGGTGCCTTTCGAACTGGCGCGTGACGCCGACACGGCCGCCGCCGCCGCACGGCGACTCGGCTATCCGGTAGCCCTGAAAATCGAATCGCGCGACATTGCGCACAAGACCGAAGCGGGTGGCGTGCTGCTCGGTGTCGCTGACGAGAAGGCGCTGCGCACCGGATTCGCGCAGATCCTGCGTTCGGTGCGCGAGCGCCATGGCGCGGCACGCATCGACGGTGTCGTGGTGCAGAAGATGCTCGACCCGGGTGTCGAAATGGTGATCGGCGTGCAACAGGACGAGGCCTTCGGCCCCATCGTGATGGTCGGCTTTGGCGGAATTCTCGTCGAGGTGATGCAGGACGTGGTATTCGCGGCAGCGCCGTTGACGTTCCGCGAGGCCGACACCATGCTCTCCAGCCTGAAGGCAGCTCCGGTGCTGCAGGGCGTGCGCGGCAAGCCGCCGGTCGATCGTGCGGCGCTGTGCAACTTTCTCGTCAACGTCTCGAGGCTCGCTGCGGCAGCCGGCCCACGGCTTGCGGAACTCGACCTCAATCCGGTGATGGCGGGCGCGGATGGCAGCGTCGCTGTCGATTGGCTGCTCATTCAAGGAAGCGAGAGCGAATGAAAAATTCCCTGCGAGGCGCCGTGGCGATCGTCGGATACGGCAGGACACCGTACAGCCGCGCCAAGCCGGGCGAGCGCATCCGTACGGTCGATCAGTACATCGCGTGGGCTGCGGCACTGGCGCTCGAAAAGGCCGGCATGTCGAAGCAGGACTTCGACGGCCAGGGCCTCGGCGTGTCGCACGCCGAGGCAAGCCACACCGTCAACTGGTCGGCCGCCGTGGCCGAATTGCTCGGCATCACTCCGCGGGCGCTGATCCGCGGTGACCAGGGCGGCGCTTCCGCAGCCGCAATGCTCATCCGCGCGGCCGCGATGATCCAGGCGGGCGTCGTCGACCGGGTGCTGGTCGTCGGCGCGGATACACCCCTCACCATACCTTCGATCGCGCCCGGGTTGCCACTCTCTCCGGAGCGCACGCGCGGCGTGTTCTGGGAATTTCAGGGCCCGGTCGGCGTGATGGGCGCCAATCACCAATTTGGACTGGTGCAGACGCGCTACATGCACCAGTACCCGCTCAGGAGCGAGCAGCTCGGCAAGATCGCCGTGACGACGCGGTATCACGCCTCGCTCCATCCCGGCGCAATCTACCGCAAGCCGATCACGCTGGATGACTATTTGAACTCCCGCGTTCTTTCCGACCCGATACGACTGCTGGACTGTGTCCCGATGGTCAATGGCGGACTTGCCTACATCGTGACATCGGCCGAGACGGCGAGGACCATCACCGACAAACCGGTGTACCTGCTCGGGTGTGGCGAAGTCAGCAACTATTACAGTGGATCGCGCATGCGCCCCGATATCACCGTCACTGGATTCGTGCAGGCCGCGCCGGAGGCTTTCAGGATGGCCGGTGTGCAGCATGAAGACATCGATGTGTTCGAACCCTACGACGACTATCCGATGATCGTGCTGATGCAGATGGAGGATTACGGCTTCTGCAAGAAGGGCGAGGGCGGCAAGTTCGTCGACGAGCACGACCTGACTTTCAAGGGCGATTTCCCCGTCTCGACCGACGGCGGACAGTTGTCCGGGGGTCAGCCGGGCGGGGCGATCGGCGGATTCATGCCGATCGCCGAGGCGGTGACGCAGTTGCGTGGCGAAGCGGGCGAGCGGCAGGTCAAAGGAGCCGTTGTCGCTGCCGCATCGGGCTTCGGCGGCATTCCCTACGCGCGGAATGCCCGCAGCTGCATCACGTTGGTACTCGGATCGGAGACCTAGACGATGTCACAGACGCCGCAGGGAAAGCCGGTCCCCGAACTCACGGATCTGACCCGCCCGTTCTGGACGGCCGCGAAACAGGGCAAGCTGGTCATGCAAAAGTGCAGTCAGTGCGGCACGCTCGATTTCCTGCCCAAGCCCTGGTGCATCGAGTGCGGTCATCTCGACCTGGAGTGGGTCGAGGTGAAGCCCCTGGGTACGGTCTACTCGCACAGTACCGCGCGTACGGTGATGATGAACTACCCGGCATGGAAGAACGATCTGCCGTTCGTGATGTGCATCATCGAACTGGACGACGGCCCGAGGATGTACGGGCAGCTGACCGGCTGCCCGCCCGAGAAGGTGAGGATCGGCATGCGCGTCGAAGCCTGGTTCGAGGCCGTCAGCGCGGAAGCGGCCGTTGCGAAGTTCCGGCCGGTCTAGCGAATGGCAAAGTCGACATCGCAGAAGCTCGTCGAGATCGCGATCGTCGTCGTCGGCTTCGCCATGTTCCTGTACCACATGGTGAGCACGCAGTATCTGTTCACGGGGAACTTCGAGCACCAGGACATCCACCTCGGCTTCGTGCTGGTGCTGGTGTTCCTCGCCACCCTCGCGAAGAGCCGCAGCGTGTGGCAGCGGACGCTGCAGGGGGGGCTGATCGTTCTCAGCCTCGTGGCCACGGCGTACGTCTTCCTCAATATCAATCACCTGGAGGAGGTCGTCGGGTTCCCGGAGCGCATGGACGTGGTGATGGGCGTCGTCATCATCGTGCTGGTGGTCGAGGCGACCCGCCAGGCGTGGGGCATGACGCTGCCCATCGTGGCGGCGATCTTCGTGCTGTACTTCCTATTCGGCGAGCGGCTCTCCGGAGCGCTGTATCACAAGGGGTTCAGCTTCGAGTACGTCGTTTCCTATCTGAGCATCGGGCTCTCGGGAATCTACGGCGTATTCCTCTCGATCTCCGCCAACCAGGTGTTCCTGTTCGTGGTCTTCGGATCGCTGCTCGGCATCATCAAGATCAACGATTTCTTCTTCGAGCTGGGAAAGGGCGTCGGGCGCGTGTTCCAGGGCGGTCCGGGGCAGACCGCGGTGGTCTCGAGCGCGCTGGTCGGAACCGTCACCGGCGCCGCGGTCGCGAACGTGGCGATCACGGGCGCATTCACCATTCCGTTCATGAAGCGCGTCGGCTACAAGCCCGAGACCGCCGCTGCGATCGAGGCCACCGCGTCGACGGGCGGCCAGATCATGCCGCCCGTGATGGGGGCTTCGGCCTTCCTGATGGCGGCATTCATGGGCGTGCCCTACGCGGCGATCATGGCGGCCGCCGCCATTCCTGCCGTACTGTATTTCTGGTGCCTGGTGCTCGGCGTGCAGTTCATCTCCGTAGCGCAGGACATCCGGGCGCCTAAGGAGACCATCGACAAGCGCCTCATCCTGAGGCGGACGCCGCTGTTCCTGATCCCGCTGCTCATCCTGATCACCCTGCTGGTCATGCGCTACAGCCCGGCGTCCGCGGCTTTCTGGACCATCCTCATCGCGATCGGGTTGAGCTTGCTCAGCAAGGACACGCGGCCGACGCTCGCCGAGCTGGTCAGGAATATCGCCTGGGGCGCGGTCGTCGGCGCGCAGATCGGCATCTCGCTCGCGATCGTCGGCGTGATGGCGCAGACGCTCATCACGACCGGGCTGGGCGGCAAGATCGTCGGCCTCGTGGAGGTGTTCAGCGGCGGCAATGTCCTGTATGCGCTGATCCTCACGATGATCGTCTCGATCATCCTGGGCTGCGGCATTCCCACCAGCGCCGCCTACGCGCTGGTCGCCATCATCGTCGTCCCGGGGCTCATCAAGCTGGGTGTGGAGCCGATGTCCGCGCACTTCTTCGCCTTTTACTTCGCCGTCATTTCCGCGCTCACCCCGCCGGTGGCGCTGGCGTCGCTCGCCGCAGCGGGCATCGCGGGGGCGGACTACTTCCGGACGTCGCTGAGCGCCTTCAAGCTTGCGATCTCGGGGTTCGTGATCCCGTTTCTGGTCGTGTATAACCCCCTCCTGATCCTCAATCCGGAGAGCTGGACGTTCGCGCTGGGCACGGCGATCGCCGTGCCCCTCGGGTTGACCACCCTGACGGCGGTGCTTTACGACTGCGGGCTGGTGCGCTTCACCTGGCCAGACCGGCTGCTGGCGATTGGCGCGACCCTCGCGATGTTCGGCTTCGCCGTGTTCCGCCATGTCGACGAAATGCCCCTGGAGTTCCCGCTGCTCGGGCTGGGGCTCGTGCTGTTCGTGATCCTGCTGCGCAGCCAGATCGTAAAGAAGCGCGCGGCGGGGCGTATCCTGCAACCGAGAACGAGTGCCGCAACCTAACCCGAGGAGATCGTGATGAAGAGGAAACTGGCCAGTACCGCGGCGGCAGCCGTGGCGATTTGCGTTTGCGGCGTCGCGCCCGCGTTTGCAGCAGACCGTGCCCCGGTTACGGTGAGCCTGATTGCCGCGCCTTTCGGGACCGGCTCCTACGTGATCTCGAATGCGCTGGAGCAGATCTCGAACAAGCATCCGTGGCTGCGGATCGTCAGCTCCGAGAGCCCGGGATTCGTCTTCAACTACAGGAAGCTGGCGAGCGAGCCGGCGCTGCAGAAGACGACCATCATCGGTTCGGGCCCCGTGGTCGCGGCGCTCGCCGAGCGCGGCGAGAAGCCGTTCGACAAGAAGTATCCCGGCGGCGTCAAGCTGATCGCCAACTACAACCTGGTGGCGGTCTGGCTCGCGACGCTTGATCCGAACATCCGGACGGTGGCCGACCTCGCAGGCAAGAAGCTCGCACTCGGCCAGGCGCCGCAGATCAACTGGGCGGTCGAACCGAGAGCGGTGATCAACATCGGCTACGGCATCCCCGCGGACAAGATCAACATCCAGTACGTCGGCCCGGCCGGCGCGGTCGCTGCGCTGCTCGACGGGACCGTCAACGCCGCGGTGGTCGGCGGCTACCTGGATCCGGAAAAGAGCAAGGTCGCCCTCAGCCCGCAGACCATGGAATTCGTGTCCTCGGGAAGGAATGTGCGCCATCTGGGATGGAACGCGGACGCGGTGAGGAAGACCGCGGCGACGGGCATCCCGATCGTGCCGTTCACCATTGCGGCGAACTCGTTCGACGGACAAACCGAGGCGCTGCCGATCTTCGTCGACAACGCCGCCTGGGTGGCCTCGCCCAACTTTCCGGAAGACCTCGCCTACGAGATCACCAAGCTGATCATCGACAACGTCGAGCGCTTCGGCGAGTACACGGCCATCGGCAAGCTGATGTCGCGCGGTGCACTGCCCTTCGGCTGGCAGCAGAAGGACATCCATCCGGGCGCGCTGCGCGCGTACAAGGAAGCGGGCATCCTCAAGTAGCCGGGGGCGCACCGATGCCGCTGCAGTTCACGCCGGAACAGGAGATGCTGCGCGAGCAGGTCAGCCGCTTCGTGCGCCAGGAATGCTCCGAGCAACTGTTTCGCCGAATGGACGAGGAGGCGCATTACCCTCACGAGCTGTATGCGAAGCTCGCCGATCTGGGAATGCTTGGCATCCCGATTCCGGTGGCGTACGGCGGATCGGGCATGGGATGCGTGAGCTCGGCGATCTTCCAGGAGGAGTTGAGCAAGCGCCTGCTGCCGCTGCAGATGACTTTTCAGGTTTCAATCCTGTCGGCCGGCATGGCGATCCTCGATCTCGGAAGCCCGGCGCAGAAGGCGCGCTTCCTGCCGCAGCTGGCGCAGGGAAAGATCAATTTCTCGATCGCATTCACGGAGCCCAACGCAGGATCCGATGCGGCCGCCATTGCGCTCACGGCGACCGCTTCGGGTGATGGATTCCGGCTCAATGGCCAGAAGATCTTCATTTCCGCGGCCGACATCAGCGACTTCATGCTGGTGTCGACGCGGACGGACCGCAACGTGCCGAAACGCGAGGGCATCACGGCGTTCATCGTCGATTCCAGGTCGAAGGGACTCACCATCAGGAAGATCGACAAGCTCGGCATCAAGGCCAATGCCTATTGCGAGGTGTTCTTTGACGACGTGTACGTGCCAGCCGAGAACATCGTCAACGGCATCAACAAGGGCTGGGCGGTGGTCACTCACAGCCTGGAGCGCGATCGCATCGGGGCGGCGGCCCGGTGGGTCGGTGTCGGGCAGGAAGCGCTCGACTACGCCGTTGACTTTGCGCGTAACCGCAGTCAGTTCGGACGCAAGATCAGTTCCTTCGAGTGGACGCGGGATCTCTTCGCCGAGATGCAGACCAAGCTCGATGCCGCGAAGCTCCTGACCTACCGTGCGGCCCGGCTCATGGACGAGGGCAAGCCGTGCCGCAAGGAAGCGTCCATGGCGAAGCTCTTCGCCTCCGAGTTGGTGGTGGAACTCAGCCGCAGCATGATGCAGGTGCTGGGCGGCTACTCGTATGCACTCGAATACCGCAGCCAGCGCTATCTGAGGGACTGCCTGTTCGCCACCATCGGCGCCGGTACGTCGCAGATGCAGAAACTCATCATCGCCAACGAAATGGGAATCTAGGGGAACACCGCCAATGCATGAGAACGTCCTGCTGACCGAGATCGACGCCCGTGGCGTCGCCACGGTGACCCTGAACCGGCCGGCGGTGCATAACGCATTCAATGATGAGCTCATATCCCGGCTGCAAGACGTCTTCACCGAACTCGGCGCCGATTCGCGCGTCCGGGTCATCGTGCTCGCCGGCAACGGCAAGAGCTTCTGCGCCGGGGCGGACCTCAACTGGATGAAGGCGATGGTGGGGTATTCCGAAGCGGAAAATGTTGCCGATTCAAGCCGCCTCGCCGACATGTTCTACGGCATCCACGCATGTCCCAAGCCCACCGTTGCCCGGGTTCACGGCGCGGCGCTCGCCGGCGGCATCGGCCTCGTTTCGGCGTGCGACATGGCGGTGGCGGCGGAGCAGGCGAAATTTGCCATTACCGAGGTGAAACTCGGCCTGCTTCCGGCAAACATCGCGCTCTATCTGGTGCCGAGCATCGGCGAGCGCGCCATGCGGCGCTACGCCATGACGGGGGAGACGTTCGATGCCGCCGAGGCGCATCGGATCGGCCTCGTCCACGAAGTCGCGACAGCAGCGGAGCTGGATTCGACCGTCGCGCGTATCGTCGCGGCGCTGCTTGGCGCCGGACCTCACGCGGTCGCTCAGTGCAAGAAGCTGATCGAGCACGTCGCAGGCCCGGTGGGCGAACAGCTGCGCCGGGATACGGCGACGTGGCTTGCGCGCGTGCGGGTAGGCGAAGAGGCGCAAAGTCGCATGCAGGCCTTCCTGAGCAGACGCTAGCGCCGCAGGTCGCCGCGCGCCGGTTTTTTCACCGGGTGACGGTCTGCAGGCTTGATGCCGAGAGCGTCTTCGGCAAGCAGGATGCGCTGGACGTTCGGCGTGCCTTCCCCGACGGTCAGCATGTTCACGTAGGCCGTGATCTTCTTGATCGGGTAGTCATCGGCGAGGGCATAACCCGCAAAGATTTCTGCGGCACCTTGGGCTGCCTGTCTGGCGACCTTGCCGGCAAAGTACTTGGCCTGCGCCGCAGCGCGGGTTGCAGGACGCCCGGTCTGCATGCACCACGCGGCCTTCCAGGTCAGCGCCCGCGCCGCGGGAACGTCTGCCGCCATGTCCGCGATCAACTGCTGAATCATCTGGTACTCGCCGAGCGGCCGACCCCGGATGACGCGCGATCTGCAGTAGGCTACCGCGTGCTCGAAGCAGGCTTGCGCGAGCCCCGTCAGGCGCGCTGCGACCGTGAGCCGGCCGTATTCGAGTGCGTTCATCGCGATCCTGAAGCCTTCGCCTTCGCCGCCGAGGCGGTTCTCCACCGCGACTTCAAAGTCATCCAGGAATACGGCGCAGGATCGCAGGCAGTTCGACAGACCGGACATGGCGATCGGGTGGGCGGCATAGCCGGGACGACGCTTGGGCTCGACGACGAAGGCACTGATGCCGGCGTGGCCCGCCGCAGGGTCGGTCTTCGCAAAAAGCAGTCCCGTATCGCAGGCATTGGCGAACGTAATCCACTGCTTGGAGCCATTCAGACGGTAGCTGTCGCCGTGCCTGCGTGCCGTGGTCTTCATCGCGCCTGCGGCGTCCGAACCGCCGCCTGGCTCGCTCAGGGCGAACATCCCGATGGCTCGCCCGGCGATCAGGTCGGGCACAAACCGCTCGCTCTGCGCGTTGCTGCCCCAGTTCAGGATCGTGAGCGGGCAGGTCATGGATTGCTGGTTCATCGCGTAACCGAACTCGGGTGCGAGGCGCGAGAGCTCCTCGGCGATCGCAACGACCGCAAAGAAGCCGGCATCCGTGCCACCCAGCGCTTCCGGGAATGCGGCGCCGAAGAGCCCGGCTTCTCCCATCCTGCGGATGATCGGGTAGGGAAACTCACCGCTCGTTTCGTACGCGCCGAGCGCCGGTGCGATCTCGGTTTCGACGACCCGCCGGACCGTGGCGACGATGGCGTCGTGGTCTTCCGGGAGTTCGAAATCCATGGGCGCTTCCTACTTCAGGTTGATATCGAGCTTGACGAAGTCACCGCGGTAGATCAGGTCGCCGAAGTAGATCACCGTACCGCCGCGGTCCTGAATGATGCGCCGTACCTGGGCGATCGGAGAATTGACGGGCACCTGAAGCAGATCGGCGACTTCGATGTCCGCCGTGCCGATGGTCAATTGTTGCCGGGCCACGCCGATCTTCAAGTGCGGAATCCTTTCGAGCACCGAGATCACGGGGCGCTGGGAGAATTCCCTGGGAGCCTTGAGGTAGATACGCCGGTCCAGATAGATATGGATCACCGCATAGGGAACCTGATTCTTGCTATGCACGCGCTGCATGTACTGGTAGGTTTTCGCCGGCCTGCCGTCCGCCGCGTTGAGCGGCGGCGCCTGCTTGTCGTCACGCACCTTGCGCAGCTCGATTGCGGAGTCGCCGAACGTGATCATCCGCACCAGCGATGGCCAGTCCGTCTGCAGCGCGAACCAGGGGCCGCTCAGGATATCCTCGCGTACAAAGGTGCCTTTACCCTGCTTGCGCCAGATCAGCCCCTCGCTCTCGAGGATGCTCATGGCCTGCCGCACCGTGACGCGAGCGACGCCAAATTCGCGCGCCAACGCCTCCAGCGTCGGCACCTTCTGGCCAAGCTGCCACTCCCCCGACTGTATGCGACGCCGCAAGAGCGTAGTGATGTGCAGGTACAGCGACCCGGGGCTGTTGCGCAGTTTCGTCGCCGTGGTAACCAGTGTGGTCATCGCCAAGCCGTTCCCTGAGAGCTACCAAGGGCATATGGTACTATTTTCCATATCATAGCGTCTTTGCGAGGCCGACCCATGACGCCAGTCCTGTACGAGCGTCCGGCAGAGGGCGTGGCACTGCTGCGGCTCAACCGGCCGCAGGCCCGGAATGCATTGAACAACGCCACCCGGGTGGCGCTGGCCGAATACTTTCGCGGTTTCAGCGAGGACAGCGCGACCCGCTGCGTTGTCGTGACGGGCGATGACAAGGCCTTTGCGGCCGGGGCCGACCTCAAGGAGGTTGCTGCCCTGGGCGCCCGCGAGATGATGCAGACCGGCATCCGCCGGCTCTGGAAAGCCATCGCCGACTGCCCCAAGCCCGTCATCGCCGCCGTGAATGGCTTCGCGCTCGGAGGGGGCTGCGAGCTTGCCATGCATGCGGACATCATTGTCGCCGGCGAAGGATCCAAGTTCGGTCAGCCTGAGCTCGGCGTCGGCGTGATCCCGGGCGGTGGGGGCACTCAGCGGTTAGTGAGGGCGGTGGGCAAATTCCGCGCCATGAAGATGCTGCTGACCGGGGAAATCGTCGACGGTCGGCAAGCGCTGGAAATGGGTTTGGCGAGCGAAGTCGTGCCGGACGCCGAGGTTCTTGGCCGGGCACTCAGCCTGGCGAAGCGCATCGCGGATTTGCCTCCGATTGCGGTCGAGCTGTGCAAGGAAGTCGTGCTGACGGGGCAGGATTGTCCTCTCGATGCGGCGTTGAACCTGGAGCGCAAGGCCTTCGACCTGCTGTTCGATACGTCGGACCAGAAAGAAGGCATGCGGGCGTTCGCGGAAAAGCGCAGGCCTCATTTCACGGGCCGATAGCGGGTTGCGCAGGCGGAATCGCCGCGCACTGGCGGGGAACCGGTACTTGAACGGCGGCTACTTTGTCGCCGTGAAGACGAATCGGTCCAGGCAGAAAAACCACTCACCCACTGAAGTCATCGAGCGCAGATCCGCAACCCAGGTGACGAACTCCTGTTCGGTAATTCCCTGTTTCAATGCGGCGTCGCGCAGCGGTTCAAGCAGGCCCATGCTGAACGAGTCCGGGTCGTAGCGTGTCTCGATGATCGAGAACGACTGAACAGCGGACAGACTCAGGCCTGCTGCCCGCAGATGCCGGTGCAACTCGCAGGGGAGGTGTGGGTGCGCGAATTGCGCCGCTCCTCGCGCGGCAATGATTCGACGCGTGAGTGCCCGGTCCCTCGATTGCCATATGCACATGTCCCAATCCGATTCGAGAACCACCAGCCGGCCACCCTTTCGCAGTACCCGTGCAGCCTCCCGTATCGCGCGGGCAACGTCTTGCACATAGCCATACACCTGCGCGCCGACGACGAAGTCGAACGTTTCGTCGCCGAATTGCAGGTCAATGGCATCACCGACGTGAACCTCGACAAGCTTCTCGAGGTGCTCTCCTGCGACACGAAGCTTCGATGCCTGTACGGATGCGGGGCTCCTGTCGATGGCCGCGATGCGGCCCTCCGGGGCGACTTCGCCAGCCAATTCGCACGCAAGGAATGCAACTCCACATCCGACATCGAGTCCGGATTCACCGGGACGCGCCGACACGATGCCGCGAAGTCGCCGCCGCTGGTCAACAATCTGCGGAGTCGAGTAGAGCTTCTCCAGGCGGGCAACGGCCCGGGCATCGCAGTTCAGCACCCAGTGTCCTCGTTTGGGAATGTTAGTACACTCCGTTTCCGAGAGGTGAATGTGGATTGTCACGCCCGATCGGGCCATGCCCTTACGGTTTCGCCATGGAACACCCAGTCGTGCACTGTAGAGAGCAGCCGGGCCGGGGCAATGTCTTGCATCGCCTGATCGCGGCAAATACAGGCCGCCTCTCGAGGCAGCGGTTGTAGCCCTTGTCGCCGGAAATCCTCGCGCTCACGGCGCTCGTCACCGCCTGCACCTATCTCGTCTTCGGGCTGACCGGCTTCGGCTCCACGGTGCTTGCGCTGCCGCTGCTCGTGCACGTGATTCCGCTCAAGTTCGCCGTGCCGATGCTGCTGCTTCTCGATCTGGTGGCGGGCATGCTGCTGATTTCGCGCGCGCGACGCGGGGTGCGCCTGGACGAGCTGGGCCGGCTGTTTCCGTTCATGTTCGCGGGGATCGCGCTCGGCCTGACGCTCCTGATCCGGCTGCCCGAGGCGCCGCTGCTCGCGGCGCTGGGGTTCTTCCTCCTCGCCTATGCGATCCATGGGACGACGCGGCGGGCGGGTCCACCGCGACTTTCCCGCGCTTGGAGCGCGCCCATCGGCCTGGCCGCAGGGGTCCTCGGGGCGCTGTTCGGCACCGGCGGCGTGCTGACTGCGCTCTACATCGGGGCACGGCTTGATGATAAGGAGGAGCTGCGCGCCACTGCCGCGGCCGCCGTGCTGCTGAATACGTCCATGCGGGTCATTCTTTTCGGGGCTGCGGGACTGCTCGCTCAGGACGGGCTCGTGACCGCGGCCCTGCTCCTGTTGCCCTCGGTATTCATTGGGCTTTTTCTTGGCAGCCGGTTACACGCAGCCATCTCGCCGGGCCGAGTCGTGCGCGTCATCTACGTCGTCCTCGCCATTGCCGGCATCTCCCTTCTGGTGCGCGTATTCGGGTCTTACTAGGATCATGCACTGGGGGTTGGTAGCAGCGCCCAGGCTTGTACCTGTCGGCGAACGGATTGAATTGCCGACCCGCATGGCGGGCAGACGAAGCTGCAGAAGAGGTTCCCTGATGCTGCCCTGTTCGGTGCACTAGAATTCCCTCTTCGAGAAGTCTCTGGTTCGGGCCCGGGGCGCGGAATACGGGCGTTTCCGCCGGGACATTCACCCGGCCCGGATCTTCCGGTCCGGCTGCCGCTGCGGCGGGAGTGACGCTGCGTAGAGGCGCCTGCCGGGCAGGCCGCACGTTACGGGAGCGACGCGATGAAAAGACTGCTGTTGGCATCCATGGCGAGTGCGATGCTCTGTGGCGGCGCGATCGGCGCCGAGCAGAAGCCGAGCTTCGTCGAGGTCGAGGTGGCAACCCTGAATTCGGCGGCCGCACGCTGCGGCATCGCCGAGTCGTCCCTCAAGTCCACGGCGACCCTGACGCTGAAGAGGGAAGGCATCGCGATCGATCCATCCACTACGCGCAGCACGGCAAGCCTGTACATCCGCCCCAAGGTCCTCGTGCTGGCCGACAGGAGCTGCGTGGCCAGCATGTGGGTGAAGGTCAGCGTCGGCCTGAACCGCGCCAAGCTGGACAGCGTCCTGGAAGCCGAGCAGTTCAAGCCGCGACAGGACATCGATCTCACGCTCTGCGACGAGGACATCCTGCTGGCCGGGCACGCGACCAGCATGGGCCAGCGGGCCAATGATGCCGTCGAAAATACCATCAAGGTCTGTCTCGGCAAGCTCGCCTACTAGCGGCGCGGGGACTCGAAATCAGGTCTTGAGCCGATACCCGGTCTTGAAGACCCACCACACGGCGGCGAGGCACGCGAGCAGGAATAGCCCCGTCATCGCCAGGCTCACGCCGACGCGCACGTCGGCGATCTCGTAGAAGCTCCAGCGAAAGCCGCTCACCAGGTACACCACGGGGTTGAACAGGGTCACCGTCTGCCAGAGCGGGGGCAGGACGCTCACAGAGTAGAAGGTGCCGCCGAGGAACGTGAGCGGCGTGATGATGAGCAGCGGCACGAACTGCAGCTGCTCGAAGCCGTCCGCCCAGAGCCCCAGCACGAAGCCGAACAGGCTGAAGGTGACCGCCGTGAGGACGAGGAACGCCAGCATCCAGGCAGGGTGCGCGATGCGCAGCGGCACGAAGAGCGCGGCGGTGGCGAGGATGATCAGTCCCAGGATGATGGACTTGGTGGCGGCGGCGCCGACGTAGCCCACCACGATCTCGAAGGCGGAGACCGGTGCCGACAGGATCTCGTAGATCGTCCCCGTGAAGCGGGGGAAATAGATGCCGAACGAGGCATTGGTGACGCTCTGCGTCAGGAGCGTCAGCATCACCAGCCCCGGCACGATGAAGGCGCCGTAGCTCACCCCTTCGATCTCGGTGATGCGCGTGCCGATCGCGGCGCCGAAGACCACGAAGTACAGCGACGTCGAGAGCACCGGCGCGACGATGCTTTGCACCAGGGTGCGCCGGGTGCGCGCCAGCTCGAACGCATAGATCGCGCCGATCGCCCGCAGGTTCATGGCTTCTCGTGCACCAGGTCGACGAAGATGTCTTCCAGCGAGCTTTGCGTCGTGTGCAGGTCCCGGCAAGCGATCCCGGCCGCGCCGAGGTCGCGCAGCAGCCCCGCGATCCCGCCGCGCCCGGCCTGCGCGTCATAGGTATAGACGAGCTCGCGGCCGCCCGCCGCCAGCGTCAGGCGATAGGCGGCGAGTTGCGGCGGGATCGCGCCGAGCGGCTCCGCGAGTTGCAGCGTCAGCTCCTTCTTGCCGAGCTTGCGCATGAGTTCGGCCTTCTCCTCGACCAGGATGATCTCGCCCTTGCTGATCACGCCGATCCGGTCGGCCATCAGCTCGGCCTCCTCGATGTAGTGCGTCGTCAGGATGATCGTGACGCCCGAGTCGCGCAGCTCGCGCACCGCCTGCCACATGCCCTGGCGCAGCTCGACGTCGACGCCCGCGGTCGGCTCGTCGAGGAACAGCACCTTCGGCTCGTGCGCCAGCGCCTTGGCGATCAGCACGCGGCGCTTCATGCCGCCCGAGAGCGTCATGATCATGCTGTCCCTGCGGTCCCAGAGCGAAAGCTCCCGCAGCACCTTCTCGATCAGCGCCGGGTCGGCCGGCCTGCCGAACAGCCCGCGGGTGAAGCTGACCGTCGCCCACACGTTTTCGAAGGCGTTGGTGGTGAGCTCCTGCGGCACGAGGCCGATCAGCGCCCGCGTCGCGCGGTAGTGCTTCACGATGTCGTGCCCGTCGACCGTGACGGTGCCCTGCGAGGGCGTCACGATGCCGCAGATGATGTTGATCAGCGTCGTCTTGCCGGCGCCGTTCGGGCCGAGCAGCGCGAAGATCTCGCCGCGGCGGATCTCGAGGTCGATGCGCCCGAGCGCCCGCAGGCCGCCGGCATAGGTCTTGGACAGCCCGCGGATGGAAATGATCGAAGACAATGGAGGGTGGCGCCGGCTGCAATTCTATCCGCAAGCTTCCCTGTTATCATGGGCTTGGAGATCGCCGATGAACTTTGTCCTCATCGTCAACATTCGCGTCACCCCGGAAAACGTCGAGGCCTTCCTGCAGAAGCTCGCCGACAACGCGCGCGAGGCGCGCAAGGAGCCGGGCTGCAGGCAGTTCGAGGTGCTGGTCGATCCGAAGGACCGCACGAAGATCGTCCTGTTCGAGGTCTACGAGGACGAGCGCGCGTTCGAAAGCCACCAGCAGACGCCGCACTTCAGGAAGTATCTCGCCGAGGCGGTGCCGCTGCTCGCCTCGCGCGAGCGCCAGGTGATGACCCGGGCCTTCTAGGCCGGGCGCCGGGCGAGAGATCCGCGAGGCCGGGGATGGACCGCCTCGAGCGCTTCTACAGGATCGACCAGCTGCTGCAGGGCGGCCGCAGCGTGTCCTTCGCGCGCCTGATGGACTCACTCGGCGTTTCGCGCGCGCAGTTGAAGCGCGACCTCGCCTACATGAAGGATCGCTTCAACGCGCCGATCGAGTACCACCGCGACTCGAACGGCTACCGCTTCGGCGTGCCGCGCCTGGGGCCGCGCTACGAGCTGCCGGGGCTGTGGTTCTCGCCCGCGGAGATCTACGCGCTCCTCACCATGCAGCAACTGCTGGAGAACCTGCAGCCGGGGCTTCTGGCACCGCACGTCAAGCCCTTGCTCGCGCGCCTCTCGGCGATCCTCGGCTCGGGGGAGCATTCGCCCGAGGACGTGGCGAAGCGCGTGCGCGTGCTGCGCCAGGCGGCGCGCGAGCTGAAGCACGAGCATTTCGCGCTCGTGGCGCAGGCGACCCTCAACCGCCGGCGGCTGAGAATCGCCCACTACAACCGCATGGAGGACCGCGCCACCGAGCGCGAGATCTCGCCGCAGCGCCTCGTGCACTATCGCGACAACTGGTACGTGGACGCCTGGTGCCATCTGAGAAACGGCCTGCGCAGCTTCTCGATCGACGCCATCAGAAGCGCCGAGCTGCTCGCTGATAAAGCGAGGGACGTGGCGAAGGCGGAGCTCGACGAGTACATGAAGAGCGGCTACGGCATCTTCTCCGGCAAGGACGTCTCCTGGGCGAAGCTCAGGTTCTCGCCGCTCGCTGCGCGCTGGGTGGCGCTGCAGAAATGGCACTCGAAGCAAAAGGGCTCGTTCGAGGCGGACGGCCGCTACCGACTCGAGCTGCCGTACGCGGACGACCGCGAGCTCGTCATGGACATCCTCAAGCACGGGCCGGACGTCGAGGTGCTCGCGCCGCCGGAGCTGCGCGCGCGGGTGCGCGAGCGGCTGAAAGGCGCGCTGAGGCAATACTGAGCGGGCGGGCTCACGCCAGGAGCCACCACTACCGGCATGCTGCGCGCCATGATCCCGCTCGACCTCGCGATCGCGCTCTCGCCTTTTCTCCTCATGGGCATCCTCTGGCTGATGAGCGAATGAGGCGTGGCGCGCTTCGCGTCGTACTCTGCCTCGCGCTCGTTGCGGCGGGCACCCTCGCTCCGTTTCCCGCGGAGTCCGCCACGCGCTGCCGCGCGCTCGACGGCGATACGGTGCGCTGCGGGCGCGAGCGCATCCGCCTGCGCGACGTTCACGCACCCGAGCGCGGCGAGCCGGGGGCGGACGCCCAGCGCCGCGCGCTGCAACGCCAACTCGACGCGGGCGACGTGAAGATCCGCCGCCGCGGCAAGGACGATTACGGCCGCACGCTCGGCGATCTCTACGTCAACGGCCGCAAGGTGCGGCAGTCGGACATCGGGCCGCGCGGCGGGCGCGGGGCGCGCGCGAGGTAGGTCCTCCCGGTCGGATCGGCCGGGGCGCTTCTTCCCGATGTGGCTACAAATGGCTATCATGTAGTCACTTGGTGCGCCACGCAGGGAATCCTTTCGATGAGCCAGATCACCGTCAGCATCCGCGAGCTGAAGAGCCGCCTCAGCCATTATCTGCGCCTCACGCGGGCGGGGGGCGCGGTGGTGATCACGGACCGCGGCGTGCCGGTCGGGCGCATCGTCCCGGTCGGGCCGCGGCTCGAGGAGCGCCTCGCGTCGCTGCGGGCCGCCGGGCAGCTGCAGTGGAGCGGGCGCAGGCTCCGGGCCGCCAGGCCAGGGGCGCGGGTGCGCGGCCGGCGCAGCGTGGCGCGGCTCCTGGTCGAGGATCGCGGTTGATCGTCTATCTCGACGCCAGCGCCCTGGTGAAGCGCTACGTCGCCGAGGCAGGCTCTTCTGAAGTCGGCGCATTGACGGACGCCGCCAGCGCGCTCGGCACTTCGATCGTCAGCCGCGCCGAGGTTTCCGCCGCGCTCGCCAGGGCGGTCCGGCTCAGAGTGCTGACACGGCCGGCGGGAACCGCGGCGCAGCGCGCGTTTGCCGGAGACTGGGCCGACCTGATCCGGGTTCAACTCGGCGAGCCGCTCGTCGCGCGCGCCGCATCCCTGGCGTGGGAGCACGGGCTGCGCGGCTACGATGCAGTTCATCTCGCAAGCGCGCTATGGTGGCGCGAAGCGGTCGGCGATGCCGTCACGGTGGCGACCTACGACCGGGAGTTGTGGCGCAGCGCACGGGCTGCGGGACTGGCTGTCTGGCCCGGACGCTGACCGGTGACCCTCTGGCTCACGCCCTGAGCCACCACCGCGCGCACAATGCCCGCCTTGGGCGTACGGCCCGGTCGCGGAGGCGGCGATGGAAGACGACGCGGAGCTGCGGGACGCCCTGGACGCGGCGGCAAAGGTGCAATGCGCGCGCGCCGTCGCGACCGGCTGCTTCTGGCCGTTCGTCAAGGGCATCCTGATCGGCTTGGGGCTGATCATCCTGCTGCTCGTCTATGGCCCCTATCTGATCGGGCGCTAGTTCGGCGGGCGGCGGTATTGCGACTTTGGTCTGATGCGGGGGAGGCGTTCGTCGGTCAGACTCGAGGGCGGGAGATTTTGCAGCGAGTCGGGATCGCAATTGCGATCAAGGTCAAGAATTGTGACGTTGGACGTCGTTCTGCTTCAGCTGTAAGCCACGCAGATGGCAATAATGACTAGTCGCGACATTTGGAGCCCGAATGACCCGCCCCATCATCCTCGACGCCGCCGAGCCGATCGCCTGCCCGAAGTGCGCCCATACGTTCCCGCTTACGGAGGGGATTTCGCGCCAGACCATCGAGCGCTACGCGGAGGACTTCGAACGCAGCTTCGCCGAGCGCAGGCAAGCGCTGGAAGCCGAGCTCGCCGCCGAGGCCAAGCGCCGCGCCGAGCGCGCGGCGCGCGAGCAGTACGAGACCGAGGTCAAGGCGATGAAGGAGGCGCTCGCCGCGAAGGAGGGGGTCCTCTCCAATTTGCGCAACGGCGAGCTCGAGCTGCGGCGGCTGCTGCGCGAGGCCGAGGAAAAGCGCCAGGGCCAGGAGCTCGAATACCAGCGCAAGCTCGATGCCGAGCGGAAAACCATCGAGGAGCGGGCGCGCGCTTCGGCCGGCGAGGAGTTCGGCCGGCGCGAGGCGCAGTACAAGGCGCAGCTCGAGTCCGCGCAGCGCGAGGCCGCGGATCTGAAGCGCAAGCTCGAGCAGGGCTCGCAGCAGACGCAAGGGGAGGCGCTGGAGCTGGGGCTGGAGATCATGCTGCGCAGCTCATTTCCCATGGATTCCCTCGATCCGGTGCCGAAGGGCGTGACCGGGGCGGACATGCTGCAACGCGTGTGCGCGCCGTCGGGGCAGGTGTGCGGCACGATCGTCTGGGAGGCGAAGCAGACCAAGAACTGGCAGCCCGCCTGGATCCAGAAGCTGAAGGACGACCAGCACAAGGTCGGGGCGGAGATCGCGGTGCTCGTGACCACCGCCATGCCGAAGGACTCGCGCGAGCCGTTCGTGCGCGAGGGCGACGTCTGGGTGACGCGCTTCGAGGCGGCGCGGCCGCTCGCCGAGGCGCTGCGCGGCACGCTGCTCGAGATGCACAAGCTGCGGCAGGCGAACAGCGGGCGCAGCGAGAAGATGGCGCTGCTCTACAACTACATCTGCAGCCCCCAGTTCGCGCAACGGGTCAAAGCCGTGGTGGATGGGTTCGAGGCCATGCGCCAGGATCTCGAGGCGGAGCGGAACGCGATGATCCGGATCTGGAAGAAGCGCGAGGCGCAGCTCACGCGACTGACGGGCGGGATGCTGGGGGTGGTGGGGGACCTGCAGGGGATCGGGCAGGAGGCGGTGCCGCAGCTGGGCGGGATTGCGGAGTTGCCGACCGGTGAAAAATTGGATCCGTCAACGTGAGAGTCCGGCGCGTCATCGCATTCGAAGCGTGGCGAATCGCTGACCGTGACCACTTCGCATGCCGTTGACCGTCTAATCACAAACAGGGTTTGTGTGATGCGTTTGACTGGATCCGAGCGACATGCCTTGTGGCTGATTAGGACACAACGGGACCTGCAGCTGAATGGCGCTCGCTGTGCATAGCGTACTGAATCAGGGAACATTAAGCGAAGAGAGACGACCCCTCGTTCCCTTCCTGCAGGACACCCGATTTCAGTTCAATGACAGGCATCCGCTCCGAGGGCGCGACGACAATGAAGTCGATCTCGCCGAACGCCGACAGGCCGCCCTCGATCTGGGTCCAGTGAACGCCATGGTAGACCGTGCAGGAATCCGGCAACGCATCCGCAAGCAGCGTGAGCGTCTCCAGTTCGCGTTCGGCGGAGCCGGTAGCACGCAATTCGCGCCAGCCGGAAGGGATGATGCGGGCCATCGGTCAGGCGTTGTCCAGAGCGATACTCAAGCGTGCAGATGGCGCTGAACGTGCCGCTCGGTGAAGATGCCGCACTCGCGCGCCTTGCGCCTCCCGCGGCGCTCAGCGGCGCGCGCCGCTCTTGACACGTTTGCCCGTCGACGCGGCGGCGCGCCCTCCCAGATACTCCGGCAGTTCCTGGCGCAGCACCTGACGCAGGGTCTTTTCCGTAATTGGCTGGTCGGACCCGGACAGATACCGCCGGAGCGCCTCGTTCATCATGGTCTGATACCCGGTGCCCGCCCTGTCCGCCCGCGCGCGGAATTCCTCCAGCACGGCGTTGTCGATGAAGATCGAGATGCGCGTCTTGCCCTTCTGCGGAATGACCGCGCCGCGCCGGCCCTTGGAGAAATCGTATTCAGCTCTCATAGTCATTGCGTTCCTTTGGCGTAGGGTGGCGCGCCGAGATCACGCGGCGCGCGTCGCCGCGCTCCGTCCAGACGACAACCAGCAATTCACCGGCATTGCCCATCCCGATCGTGATGAAGCGCTGTTCGTCCTTGGCATCGGCATCTTCAACAGTAACCGCGCGCGGATCCTGAAGTGCGCCTTCCGCATCCGCGAACGAGACCCCGTGCTTCCTGAGATTGAATGCTGCCTTCGCAGGATCGGACTCGAAGTGCACGTGGTCACTATATATATGTCATATGCATTACGCAAGAACTGCGCCGCGCGCGCTGCGCCCGTTCCCGGTGACCATGGCCGCGGCGCGGCCGGAATTGCACAAGTGCTGTATTGCAGGCAAGCTGCAGCCATGAAGACCACCCTCACCGTCACGAACCGCGGCGCCATCACGCTCCCCGCACGGCTGCGTCGCGCGCTCGGCGTGAAGGCCGACGATCAGCTCATCGCGGAGACGACGCCAGAGGGCCTGCTGCTGCGGCCTGCGGCGACGCTGTCCATCGAGCTGTACGACGAACGGCGGATCCGCGAGTTCGCCGAAGCGGAAGCTGAGCTGGCGCAGGTGCTGCGCCGCCGGAAGAAGCCGGCTCGCTGAGGGCTGCGCCTGCGGATCTTCCTCGAGGTGAAGTTCCTTTTCTCGGCGACCGAAGCGCTGCTACGCGAAGCGCTTACCTGAGCGTGCGCGAATTTACTCTGACCCCAATGCTTCCCGCATCCGCTCGATCAACCCCGCATGCCGCTCCGTCTGCTGCAGGCACGCCGCCCGGAACACTTCCGCACCCCCGACCAGCGTGACGCGCTGCCGCGCGCGCGTGACGGCGGTGTAGAGGAGTTCCCGCACCATCACCGGCCCCGCCGTCTCGGGCAGCACGCACATGAAGGTGTCGAACTCCGAGCCTTGCGCCTTGTGCACCGTGCTCGCCCAGGCGTCCTCGTGCTCGGGCAGGCGGTTGGGCGCGATGGCGCGCCACGCGTCGCTCGCGCCCGGGAACCACACCGCGAGCTTGCCATCCTCATCCGGCAGGCAGATGCCGATGTCGCCGTTGAAGAGCCGCAGCATGTAGTCGTTCCGCATCACCATCACCGGCCGGCCCGGATACCAGGGCGAGCGGCCGCCCGGATCGAGCGGATGGTCGAGCTGGGCGCGCGCGTGCCGCTCCACCATCCGGTTCATCTCGCGCACGCCGCGCGGCGTGTCGCGCACGGCGGAGAGCAGCCTGAAGCGCGCGAAGGCCTTGAACACCGCGGCCTTGTCGTCCACCCCAGCGCGCAGCGCGGCGAGGTAGGGCGCGTAACCCTCCAGGATCCGTTTGCGCGTGTCGGGCATCAGCTCGGCGCCGGCGTCGTCGATCCAGGTCACGCTTTCGTCCGCGCCGTGCTTCATCCAATCGAGCGCGCGATCGGGCTCGCCCGCGTTGATGTCCGCGGCGAGCCGCCCGATCCCGGAATCGGCGGCGAAGCGGTAGCTCTCGGTGAACCAGACCACGCTCGCGGCGAGGGGCGAGCCCTCCCGCGCCGACAGCTCGGCGAACACCGAGCCCACCTCCACCGCGGCGAGCTGGTCCTTGTCGCCGAGGAACACCAGGCGCGCGCCCCCGGGCACCGCTTCCACGAGCCGCGCGGCGAGCGCGAGATCGAGCATCGAGGCCTCGTCCACGACCAGCGCATCGAGCGGCAACGGATTGTTCGCGTCGTGGCGGAAACGCCCCGCCTGCGGCGTCACGCCGAGCAGGCGGTGGATGGTGTGCGATTCGGAGGGCAGGCGCTCGCGCACGAGCGGGGAGAGGGAAGCCGCGCGTTCGCGCAGGGTATCGAGCATGCGCGCGGCGGCCTTGCCGGTGGGCGCGGCGAGCGCGATGCGCGCCTGCGGGTTCTCCTGCAGGATGCGCTCGAGCAGCGCCGCCACGGTGGTGGTCTTGCCGGTGCCGGGACCGCCGCTGATGACGGTGAGCCGGCGGCTCATCGCGAGCGCTACCGCGTGCTTCTGCCAGTCGGGCTTCGCCCCTGGCGCGGGCGGCGCTGCGCCCAACGCGGCGCGGCGAACGAGATTTTCCGCGAGGCGCCGCTCGTAATCGAAATAGCGTCGCAGGTAGAGGCGGTTCGCATCGTCCAGCACGAGCGGCAGCGGCTCGCCCTGCGTCATCCCGGCCATGCCCGAGGCGAGCAGCAGCTCGCGCAGCGCGTCTGCGGACTTGCCTTCGAGCTCGCTCGCGATCGCCGCGAGCGGGATACAGACATGCCCTTCCGCGGTGGCAAGGCTTGCGCGCCCAGCGGCGACCTTCAGCACCGCGAGCGCATCGATCGATGCGCCGCGGTTCGCCGCCCAGCGCTGCACGTGCTCGGCGAATCCCGCGGCGAGATCGTTCGGCGTGGTCATGCGGCGAGCGCCTCCCGGCCGCCGATCAACCGGTCGAGCGCGGCGAGCGCGTCCATGGTCGGGCGGTGGAACCAGACGCCGAGCGCGTTGCCTTCGCCGTCGCGCCAATCCGGGCGCACGCCGCGCACGAAGAGATACGCCGCGCCGCCGAAGTGCCTGTCGCAGTCGTAGCCCGGCAGGCGCCGGCCGAGGTAGCGGTGCAGCGCCACCGAGTACAGGAGGCTCTGCAGGTGGTAGTCGTGCTCGGTCATCGCCGCGGTGACGCGCTCGCTCGCGTAGTCTTCACGCGCCCAACCGAGGTGGTTCGACTTCCAGTCGAGCACGTACCAGCGGCCGGCGTGTTCGAAGACGAAGTCGATGTAGCCCTTGAGGTAGCCCTGCAGCGTCTCGAAAGCGAGGCGCCGCACCGGGTAGCCGTGCGCGCGTAGCCACGCGTTGAGGCGCTGCGGATCGAGGCCGGCGGCGGGCAGGTGGAATCCCAGTTCGTTCAGGCGCCGGTTGCGGGGCAGTGTCCCGAGCACGATGCCGTCCGGCAGTTCGGCTCCGAGCACATCTTGCATCATTGCGCGCAGCATCTGTGCATGCAGCGCCGAACCGCCGCGCTGCGGATGCTGCGCGAGGGCGCGCCCGATCGCATCGTCCCAGGTCGCGGAATCGGTGAAATCGGCGTGCTCGAAAGCCGCGTGCACGCAATCGCCTGCCGAAGGGCCGCGCGGGAAACGCAGGATGTCGTGCGCCGGCAGTTCTTCGGCCGGTGCGGAGGCGGCAGGAATCGCAGCGCGCGCATCGTGATCGGAGGCGGCGGATTCCTGCTCGGCGCCGTGCGCGAGCGCGGTGAAGCTGCCGATGCGCCAGCCCGGGTCGATGTGCTTCGGGGCGGGCCGCGCCGCGAGGCTCTCGGGCGAGGCGCCGGGCAGCGCGAGCGCCGCGCCGCGCTCGAGCGGCAAGTCGGCGAGGCGGATGTGCGGCTTGGCGGCATCGGCGATGCGCTGCCACGCCTGCTCGATGTCCTGCGCGGCCATTTCCTGCTTCTGCCAGTCGGCATACGAAAGACCGCCTCCGGCGGCGAGCCAGTTGAGCAGGCTTTTCGTGCTCTGCTTCGGCGTCGGATCGCCATTGCCGTGCGCGTAGAGGTAGCACCCGGCCACGAGATAGCAGCGGTGCACCGCGCGCGTGAGCGCGACGTAGGCAAGCCGCACGTCCTCGGCGGCCTGCTCCTCACGGCGGCGCTGCTTGATCTCCTTGTCATCCTTCGCATCGGGGCAAAAATCGATCACGCCGTTGCCATCTTCGTCGTGATACTCGACCACGTCCGGCTCGCCGCGGCTCGAGCGGTAGCCGTCCCAGAGGAACGGGCAGAACACGATGCCGTATTCGAGGCCCTTCGCCTTGTGGATGGTGACGACCTGGACGAGGTTGCGGTCCGACTCCAGCCGCACCTGGGCCTCTTCGCCCGCGGCGGCTTCCGCGCGCTGCGTGGCGAGCCAGCGCGCGAGCGCGTCCGGCGCCGGATGCGCGATGCAAGCGCGGTGCAGCAGCTCGCCGAGGTGCAGGAGGTTGGTGAGCCGGCGCTCGCCGTCGGCGTGCGCAAGCAGCCGCCGGCTCACGCCCGCCTCGTCCATCCAGCGCCGCAGCATGAAGCCGAAGCCGCGCGCAAGCCAAACCTTTCGCAGCTCGTCGAAGCGCGCGGTCCACGCGGCGAGCGCGGCGTCGTCGCGCGCGATGGCTTCGATCTCGCCGGCGGCCGCGCCCATCAGCTCGGTGGCGAGCGCCGCGAGGAGCCGTGCCTCGCGCGCGGGCTCGAGGATCGCGGCGAGCACCTGCCCGAGGTCCCCGGCTTCGTGCGAGGCGAAGACGCTCTGCTGCGAAAGCTCCACGCTGCCGATGCCCAGCAGCGCGAGCGCCTGCTTCACCCAGCTGCCCTGGCGGTGGCTGCGCACCAGCACCGCGATGTCCTTCGCGCTCAACGCCTCGCCCCCGATCCTGATGCGTCCCGCAGCGCCCTCGTTCAGCAGCCGCGAGATCTCGCCCGCAGTGGCCTGCACCGCGAGTTCCTGCGCGCGCTCGCGCGGGATGTAGTCGCCGCCCGCCTGCGGCAGGCGCCAGAGGCGGAGCGGCGCGTCGAGGTTCCTGCGTTCGCTCTCGTCCGCGAAGGCGAGCCGCGGCTTCTCGCCGAGCGTCACCGCGTGATACGCGACCCCCTGCAGGATGAAGCCGCCGGGATTGGCGCCGAAGAGCGCGTTGCAGGCGCGGATCAAGCCGTCGACCGAGCGCTGGTTGGCGGCGAGCGTGTGTTGGTCCTGCGCGCGCGCCTTCGCCTGCAGGTAGGTGTGCAGGTCGGCGTTGCGGAAGCTGTAGATCGCCTGCTTGGGATCGCCCACGAGGAAGAGCGGGCCGCGCGCGCCGGTCTCGCCGGGAGAATCGTAGATCGCCAGGAAAATCGCGCACTGCAAAGGATCGGTGTCCTGGAACTCGTCGATCAGCGCGGCCGGGTAGCGCTTGCGCAGTGCCCCGGCGAGCCAGGGACGCGCGCCGTTGCGGAGCGCGTCCCAGGCGTTGTAGAGGATGTCGTCGAACGCGACCACGCGCCGGTCGCGCTTCTTCCGGCGCAGCTCGCCGCCCGCCTGCTGCGCCATGTCGCGCAGGAGGCGCAGGCGCTGGCGCGCGAGCTGCTCCAGCATGCTCCGACGTAATGCAACCAGTCTCTGTGCAGCGTCAAAAAACGCGTGATGCGGCGGCGTCATTTTCGACTTCTTCTTGTCGTCGAGATTGCCGGCAGTCAGCAGTTCCGTCTTGCCTTTCCTGTCAATACCGCTCAGCAGCGGATTGCCGCCAGCGAGCCATGCATCCCATGCCGCTGCGCTTCTTGCAACGCGGGACTCGTCGTAAGAATTGCCCTTGAGCGAGGAAAGTCCGGCGACAAGGGTCGCCATGGCCTCGGATCGATCTCGTTGCCAGATCTCGCGCGCCGTCGCGAATGCGGCGTCAAGCTCCGGTCTGAGCGGCTCAGGCGGAAGATCGAGATCGTCGGGCCAGATCACGCGCGAGAGCGGCTTCGCCTGCACACGTTTCAGGACCTTCGCCCAGGTCTCGGGCGAATCCTTCGCCTCGCCGAGCCAGGCGGCGAGATCGCCGTCGCCCTGCGTGCCCGCCACCTCGCGGCGCCAGAAATCGGCCACCGCCTCGTGGCGCAGATCCGCATCGTCCTCGATCAGCTCCAGACCGTAGGGCAGGCCCGCGGCGAGTGGTGTGTCGGCGAGCGCGCGCTGGCAGAAGGCGTGGATGGTGTAGATCGCTGCCTCGTCGAAGGTGCCGAGCGCGGCTTCGAGGCGCTTTTCCATCTCGCCGCGCGTGCAGGCGCCTGTCGCTTCCAGCGCCTCGACCAGTCGCGGCACGAACGGGTCGCCCGAACCCGCGCGGCCGCGCAGGAAGTCGAGCGCTTCGGCGATGCGCGCGCGGATGCGCTCGCGCAGCTCGGCGGTCGCTGCGTTGGTGAAGGTGACCACCAGGATCTGCTGCGCTTCCAGAGCTCGCTCGAGGAGCAGCCGCAGATAGAGGCCGCAGATGTTCCAGGTCTTGCCGGTGCCCGCGGAGGCCTCGATCAGGTTGACGCCGTCGAGGTCGCAGCCGAAAACGTCGAGCGCTCGCGGGGCGCGGCTCACAGGCGCGGGTCCGTGACGTGTTGGCGCAGCGGCTTGAGGACGCGCTCGGCCAGCTCGATGAAGCGCGCATCGAGCGGATCCGTCACGCCGCGCAGTGCGAGCCGGTAGGCCGGGTCGGCGCTCTCTCCGAAGGCGGGATTTTTCCAGTGCTGCCACCGGCCTTTCGCCTTGCCGAGGTCGCCGTCGCCCGTGACGTAGGCCCAGGCGCTCTTCGGAAAAAAATGGAGCGGAGCCTGCAGCCCCTCGCGATAGAGCGCCATCAGTTCCGCCAGCCGCTCGCGCGCCTCGACGTACGGCTGAAGCTCATAGAAGCCGTTGCGCGAATGCCAGCGGGTGACGGCGGGACCTTCCAGGGTGGCGCAGAGGAAAAGGTGCGCGATCCAGCCGGCGAGGTAGTCGGTCGCTCGCACGTCGTCGTAGCGCAGCCGCACCAGCCGCCCTGAATGCAATTCGCCTACCGCACCCTCCAGTCGCCAGGATTCGCCTTCGAACTCGAATTCGAGCGCGGCGGCGTGCGGCTGCGGTGGTGCGCCGCCGATGTCCTCCTGCAATCCCTGGACGAACGTCCGCAGCTGCCGGATTTCGGCTGCGAGCGCGGCGTCGCCGAGCGGCCCGGACGGAAACTCGTTCCCCCCGCGCGCGAGCGCGAGAAGCGCCTCCTCGCCCGCCCCTTCGAGCGCGGGCGCGAGCAGCCGCTCGGCCATCGCCTGGCGGCCGGGCCATTCGGGGAGGAACGGCTCGTCGTCGGGCAGTTCCGCGGCCTGCTCGGGCATCGCGATGCCGAGGCGCTGCCTGAGGAGATAGCGGCAGGGATTGGCGAAGAACTGGCGCAATTGCTCCAGCCGCACCACGCGCCACTCGGGCTCCGGTGACGCAAGGGGCATGGGGAAAAACGGCAAGCCCGGATCGGGCGCCTCGTCGTCATCCGCGTCGCCGGCAAGCGGTTCTGGCGAGGGCGGCGTGAAGGCCTGCGCGCGCAGCGCCTCGCAATACTCGGCGTTGAAGCTGCGCTTCTTCGGATCGGCGTCCGATGCGAAATACTCGGGCGAGAAAGGTTGCAGCGGGTGCTCGATGACGAGCCGCCTGCGGATCGCTTCCTCGCCTTCTACATCCCTGCTGCAGGCGCGCACCGCGTAATCGAGCAGTTCCGCGATCAGCACCGAGGGCGGCTTCGGGCTGTTGTCGCGCACGCTGCGGCCCGTGTAGCTCAAGTAAAGCCGCTCGCGCGCGGAGAGCAGCGAATCGAGAAAGAGGTTGCGCTCGTCCGTGCGCCGCTGGCGGTCGCCGCGCTGCGGCGCGAGCGCCATGAGGTCGAACTCGAGCGCGCGCGCCGCGGTGGGGAAATTGCTGTCGTCCAGCCCCACGGCGCAGACGATGCGGTAGGGGAGATTGCGGAGGCTCGAGATGGAGGAGAACGTGACGCGGCCCGAGGGCACGCCGCCGCGCGCCGGATCGTCGAGCAGCTCGCCGAGCGCGGACTGGACCACCTCGAGCGGCACGGGGTCCTTCAGCCCGCCGCGTTCCATGTGGTCCTGCAGGTCGGCGAGCGCCCGGCGCACGACGCGGAAGTCCTCCGCCCATTCGATGGCATCAAGGGCGAGGCGCTCGAGCGCACCGCCAAGGACCTCCCGCCAGCCCGCCGCGTCGTGCGGCCGGCGCCAGTCGCGCCGCAGGCGTCGCAGTTCCTCCACGAAGCGCCAGAAGGCGCCGAGCGCGAGCGCCTCCTGTCCCTCGGGGTTGCCGGCGCCGATGCGCCCGTCCACGCACGCGGTCGATTCGCCCATGGCGTAGGCAAGATAGAGCCGCTGCAATCCGTCGGCGAAACTGTGAAATTCGCTTGCGGGCAGGCCGAACGCCTTGCGCTCCTCGCCCTCGAGCGCCCAGCGGATGCCCGCCTGCTCGATCCAGACGCGGATCGCCTCGAGATCGGACGCGTGCAACCCGAAGCGCGCCGCGACCGGCGCCTGCATCAGGAGGTCGAACACTTCGCTCGCCGGATGGCGGCCCGCGGTGAGCGCCACCACGTCGCAGAGCGCGCGCGCGATGGGGTTCGAGCGGCGCTGCGGCTGGCCGGTGATGGCGTAAGGGATGTAGCGGCCGTGCGGCGCGGTGCCGAACACCGCGTCGATGAGCGGCGCGGCGTCCTCCAGCTGCGGCGTGACGACGAGGATCTCCTGCGGCTTAGGCGGGTTCGGGCCTGCGAAGAGCGCGAGCAGCTGGTCGTGCAGCACCTCCAGCTCGCGCGTGAGCGAGTGGCAGACGTGCACCTCGAGGCTGCGGTCGTCCTTGGCCAGCGTTACGGAGCCGGCCTGCAGTTCCTTCAATTCGAGGATCGCGTCCTGGATGCGGCCGAGCAGCGTCTCGCGGCCGCTCGGCTCGAACGCACTATCCGTCACCTCGATCTCGCTTTCGCCGGAATAGAGTAGATCGATATGCGCCTGCGTCTGCTTGCCCCAGGCGGCGAGCAGGCTGTTGCCGACCTCGTGATGCTCTGCTTTGCCCTTGGCTGCGAGCCAGCTGAGGCGCTTGCGGTCGACCACCTCGAACCAGTACTCCTGGCAGGGATTGAGCACGTAGAGCTGCAGGCGCGTCACGCGCGAGAGCTGGCGCAGCATGTGCAGATACAGCGGCGGCAGCGAGGGCAGGCAGAAGACGTGCGCCGATTCGGGCAGCCCCGCCGCCGCGAGCGCTGCGTGGTCCATGGACTCGATCTTGCGGAAGAACGTGACCGAGGGGTGCTCGGTGGCGGCGCCGATCTCGGCCGAGATACGGCGCCACAGCGCCGCCTGCCAGGCTTCGTCCTCTTTGCCGGTGGCGTCGAGCCCCTCGATCGGGGCGCGCTTTTTCGCGGACCAGGCGGCGAGGAAGTGCGGTCGGTAGGTGATGTAGTGCTCGATCAGCTGCGCGATGCGCCGCGCGAGGTCGAGGCGCATGACCGCGTCGGCGCCCTCGAGGTAGCTCTTCAACCGCGCGTGTTTGCCGGTGAACTTGGCGTCGCCCAGCGCCTCGTAAACACGCCACGCGAGCACGTCGGGCGCGAAGGGTGAATCCCGCTCCACGTCCACGATGAGCGCGATCTGCTTCCACAGCCATTGCCCGAGATAGGAAAACTCGACGTTCGCGCAGATGCCGTACCGGTCGGCGATCGTCAGCTCGATCTTCCGGCCGATCGCCGTGCTGGGGATGATGATCTGCTGCGCAGAAAAGGGGTCAGGACCCTTTTCGTGGAGCTGCTGAAGCAGGTCCTCGAGCAGGAGTTCGAACCGGTTGGAGAAGGAGACGTGGAGCATGGGCGCAAACGGAGATTATCGCGAACCCGCAGGCTCACCCCGCGAGCCTGCGCGCATTACGCAGGCGGCTTCGGCAAGGCCGCGATCAGCGCAGCAACTCGTACTTCCCGCCGCGCTCCAGCGCCCGCCGATAAGCAGGCCGGGCGTGGATGCGCACGAGGAAGTCCATCAGTTTCGGGCGGCTGCGATCGAGGCCGCCCCGCACGGCCGCGGCTTCAAGCGGAAAGCTCATCTGGACATCGGCTGCGCTGAAGTCGTCTCCGGCGAACCACGGGCGGGCAGCCAGTTCGGACTCCATGAAATCGAGGTGCGTGCGGATGTTCGGCTCGATGAAGCCGCGCCTGGCCTTTCCCGCGATCGCCTTCGCCACCGGGCGCACGAAGAACGGCATCGGCGCCGATTCGATGCGGTCGAACACCAGCTTCAGGAGCAGCGGCGGCATCGCCGAGCCCTCGGCGTAGTGCATCCAGTACGTGTAACGCAGGCGCTCGGGCGTCCCGGGCGCGGGCACGAGCCGGCCGCCGCCGTACTGTGCGACGAGGTATTCGATGATGGCGCCGGACTCGGCGAGCGTCAGGCCGCCGTCCGTGATCACCGGCGACTTGCCCAGCGGATGCACCTTGCGCAGCCCGGACGGGGCGAGCATCGTCTTCGCGTCGCGCTGGTAGCGCTTCACGTCGTATTCCAGGCCCAGTTCCTCGAGCAGCCACAGCACGCGCTGCGAGCGGGAGTTGTTCAGATGATGCACGACGATCATGGCAGCCGCCTGGAGCCGGACACGGGCGGTAGTTTACGGTCTGCACCGAATCCCGCAGGGTTCTTCACGCCGCGAGACCGATCAAGTAAGGTAACCGCATGGACGCCACCCCGAACGGCTGGAAGGTCTTCGATGCGCGTACGCCGATACTGACGTACGAGTACTCCTTCGGACCCGGAACCGCCAATGCGCTCGCGGTGGGCATCGAAGGCGGACTCGCCGTCGTGAGCCCGCCGTGCCGCGTCGCCGGCGGCGTGTTCGACGACCTGTCCCGATACGGCCCGGTGCGGGCGCTGATGGCGTCGAACGCTTTTCATTACCTCGGCCTCGCCGCATGGCAGGAGCGGTTCCCCGCGGCGCTCCTGTTCGCGCCGAGGCAGTCGATCGGTCGCATCGAGCGGCATTCGAAGTTGCGCGGCATCCGGCCGCTTGCCGAGGCGGCGCAGATCGCGGGCACGCGCGTAGACTTCACCGACATGCCGCACTACAGGACGGGCGAAGTCCTGGTGCGGATTTCGAGCGAGCGCGGGCTCGTGTGGTACGTGACCGACATCGTGCTGAATCTCCCTGCGCTGCCGCCCAATCCCATTGTCAGGGTGCTGTTTGGCCTCAGCGGCAGCGCCCCGGGATTGAAGGTCAACAACATCGCGTCGCTCTTCATGGTGCGCGACAAGGCGGCGCTGAAGCGCTGGTTTGCGGCGGAACTCGAAAAAGCGCCGCCGGCGTGGCTGATCCCGGCGCATGGTGACATCGTGGATTGCGCGTCGAATCAGGACGCAGTCGGGAAGTTGTTCCGGTAAGTGAACTGGCGCCAGCTCCTCTGCCGCCACCGCCTCGGCGCGATCGCGCATGCGCGGCCCCCGGCCAACCGCACCGACTTCGAGCGCGACTACGACCGCGTCGTGTTTTCCTCGGCCTTCCGGCGGCTGCAGGACAAGACCCAGGTGTTTCCGCTGGGACGCAATGACTACGTGCGCACGCGCCTCACGCACAGCCTCGAGGTGGCGAGCGTGGGGCGCTCGCTCGGCCTGCTCGCCGGGCGCCACGTCCTTGCGCAGCATCCGGGGCTGCGCGAGGAAGGCTTCGCCGAAAACGACTTCGGCGCCATCGTGGCCGCGGCCTCGCTCGCGCACGACATCGGCAATCCGCCTTTCGGCCACGAGGGCGAGGGTGCGATCCAGGGGTGGTTCAAGAACTCGCCGGCCGGCCGCGCGATCCTCGGGCGGCTCGCGGGCGCCGAGCGTGCGGACTTCGAGCTGTTCGAAGGCAACGCTCAAGGGTTCCGCACGCTGGTGCGCCTGCAACTCCCCGACAATCCCGGCGGCATGCAGCTGTGCTGCGCCACGCTCGGCGCCTTTACGAAATATCCGCGCGCATCGGTCATGACGGCTTCCGCAGCCAAAGGTCAGGGCGGCAAGAAGCACGGATTCTTCGACGCCGAGCGCAGCCTGTTCGAGGCGCTGGCCGCGGAACTGGGACTGCTGCGCCGCGCGCCGGGCGAGGCGGCCTGGTGCCGCCACCCTTTGGCCTTCCTCGTCGAGGCCGCGGACGACATCTGCTATCGCGTCGTGGACGTGGAAGACGGCTTTCGCGCCGGCCAGCTGGAGTTCGGCGAGATCGAGCCGCTGCTCCTCGCCATCGCAGCCGAGGCGCCGGTGCGCAAGCGTGTGCGCGCCATGTCCACGGACGAAAAGCGCGTCGAGTACCTGCGGGCGCGGGCGATCGGCGCGCTGATCGAAGAAGTCGCAGCGGCATTCGCGGGGCAATCGGACGCGATGCTCGCGGGCGAATTCGACCGGGATCTCGCAAGCGTCGTGCCGCACGCGGAGCAGCTCGAAGCGATGCGCGCGCTTGCGGAGCGACGCGTCTACGGCAGCGCTCCCGCGCGCGAGGCGAGAGCGCCGGGGGTGGAGGTGCTCGGCGAGCTGCTGGCGGCGTTCGTCGGCGCGGTCGACGCGGCCGCGGCAGATCCGGGAGCGCTGTCTGCGCGCTTTCGCTCGGTGTTTGACATGATCCCCGACCAGTTCCTGGCGCCGCAACGCGCGCCCGCTGCGGATCTCTATGCGCGCGTGCTCGGCATCACCGACTACGTCTCCGGGATGACCGACAGCTACGCCGTGGCGATGCGCGAGCGGCTCGCCGGCCTCTGAGTCACGCGGGCGCGAGAGTCGCGCGGCGACAAGCGGCCGGGAAGGTCATGCCGGCGCGCGCGCGCGCATGAATCGACGGGTGGCCCACACCGAAAGGTTCCAGCAGACGGGAACCGCGAGCGTCAATGCCAGCGCGACCCCGGTGCCGAGCGGCACGATCGCGACGCAAAGCGCAAACAAGCCCCAGCCGATGCCGAGCAGGCCCCACAGGCCGTTGGCGATCACGGCCGCGGTCGCGCGCCCGCCGATGCGGGGATGCAGGATGAGCATGGTGCAGCTGGTCGAGATCGGATAGACGGTGAGGATGCCCGTCGCGGCCGGTCCGGCGAAGGTGCTGAGCACCAGGACCGCGCCCATCAGGGCGCAGACGAGCAGCGTTCGCAGCGGCAGTTCGTACCATTGCCGCGGCATGCGCGGCACCGGCGCCTCGCGGAAGCGGTTGCCGAGCCGGATGCAGGCGCCATAGGCGAGGAGATTGAGCAGGCCGGCGCTGCCCACGGTCCAGGCGGTCGAGCGGACCAGGAACGCGAGGGCGATCCAGCAGCCGATCGCGACGGACAGGCTGAGGAGCAGGCCGCGCTTCTGCGCGAGCAGGAGATAGACCAGCATGAACACCGCGGTGACCGCGTTGATGGCGAGGCCGCTCAGGGCGCTTTGCTGCAGGAACGCCGCGTCGTGATCGAGCGAAAGGAAGACGTAGGCGGGCCACACCGTGACGGGCAGCGTGACGACCAGCGCGCCGATGAGCGGTCCGGCGCGCTCTACGATGACCGAGGCGGTGACGACGATGCCGGCGGTCAGCAGCAGCTTGAGCGCCAGGGACAGCCAGAAAACGAGGTCGTAGGTGATTGGGAAGAGACCGGGCCGCCGGCGCCGCGACGAAGCTCATGACGCTACCGAAACGCCTGCGCCGGATGGAAATACCGTCTTCCTATGCAACGCATCGGAAAAGTGGATAATCCGCAGGCCAATGATTCCAATCACGATT
Source organism: Betaproteobacteria bacterium (assembly GCA_004298325.1). Lineage (GTDB taxonomy): Bacteria > Pseudomonadota > Gammaproteobacteria > Burkholderiales > SG8-39 > 2-02-FULL-66-14. The sequence continues at coordinate 36,576 of SCUF01000022.1, forward strand.
CGGCAGCTGCAGTATTTCGTAGGGGTCTACGAAGAGGCGAGCTTTTCGAAGGCCGCCGCGCGCGAGCATTGCTCGCAGCCCGCGCTCAGCGCCCAGATCCGCAACCTGGAGCAGATTCTCGAGCATTCGCTGTTCGACCGTTCGGTGAGCGGGGTGACCCCTACGGCCGCCGGTCTGCGCTTCTACCGCTACTCGATTGCGATCCTGCGTTCGGTCAACGCCGCGCGGCTGGAAATGGCGGAGGTGAGCGGGCAGTTCGCGGGGAAGGTGAAGATGGGCCTCATTCCGACCGTGGTGCGCGGCCTGCTGCCGATGTTCCTGCCGCAATTCGTCGAGGCCCACCCGATGGTCGACATCATGCTCATCCAGGGCTTCAGCGATCCGCTGGCGCGCTCGGTGCTGGAGCAGGAAACCGATTTCGCGGTGGTGCTCGAACCGCCCAAGCACGAGGGCATCGAGATCACCAAGATCGCCGACGACACGATGGTCCTGGTCAGCAGCCCCGCGCTCGGGCTCGCGCCCGGCGCCCCGGTACGCATGGCCGAGCTGCCGCCGCTGAATCTGGTCGTGCCCTCGCCCAATCACATCCTCAGGCACAACATCGAGCGGCGCATCTGGACCCAGGAGATCAAGGTCGCCAGGATCCTGGAAATGGATACCGTGCACGGCATGATCGATTTCGTCGCCCATACGGCGTGGGCGACCATCCTGCCGTTCACCGCGGTGCTCTGCGACGTCGGTTCCGAGCGGCTGCGCATCAATCCGATCAGCCAGCCGCACCTGGAAGCGAATCTCTACCTCATCCACCTCACCCGGCAGCCGCTGTCGCAGGTGGCGCTCGCCGTGATCGAGGATCTGAAGCGCCAGGCCGCGGCGCACCGGATGGTGGAAAAGCCCGCACTGGCTTGAGCGCGGCCGCGGAACGGCTCCGCGGCGCTCGGCTTTTCGAATAGCAAGCATAGGAAAATCGTATCTCCGGGTGGTGATCCCTGCGGCTACAGTAGTGACCGCTGCGCGGCGACTGACGGGCAGTTCTGCCATCGACGCAGCGCGCGTGCAGCGCATCCCGCGCACGACGAATGCGACGATAGGAAACGACGACATGTCTGTCACCGCTGGGCTTGCCCGCTTCATTCACGCGCTGGACTTCGCGGCCGTGCCGCCGGCAGTGGCGGAGAAGACCCGCACCTGCCTTCTGAACGGGTACGGCATCGGCCTTGGCTGTCACGACACGCCCTACGCGCCGGTCGCGCGCCGCGCCGCGCTGCGCCTGTACGGCGAGCAGCCGGCCGGCGCCACGCTGCTCGGCGATGGCCGCAGGACCGCGATCGCCGGTGCGCTACTCGCCAACTCGGCGCTGTTCCACGGCCGGGCGCAGGAAGACACCTGCGGCGCAGCGCATCTGGGCACCGTCATGATTCCGCTGCTCACGGCGCTGATCGAGACCGGAGACTATCCGCTCGCGCGGCTGCTGCCTGCGCTGCTCGCGGGCTACGAGACGGGCGGCTTGCTGGAGAATACCTACGCCGGCCGCACCACGCCGGGCGGCTTCCGTGCATCGCCCGTGTACGGAGCGCTCGCGGCGGCTGCCGCGAGCGCCAGGCTGATGGACCTGCCCGAGGAACAGATCGCGGCCGCGCTCGCGAATGCGGCGTCGTTCGCCGGCGGCATCCTGCAGTCTTTCACCGACGGCACCGACGAGTGGCGCTACCAGGTGGGTCTGGCCGCGCAGATCGGCCTCACGGCGACGGAACTCGCGCGCGCCGGATCGATTTCCGCGCCGCATGCGATCGAGGGCAAGTCGGGGTTCGTGCGCGCCTTTGCGCGCGAAGACTGCGACGCCGGCGCGCTGCTGGCCGGACTGGGCAAGGACTGGGCCGTGCTGCGCGTCACCTTCAAGCCGTACCCGGTGTGCGCCTTCAATCAGACCCCGGTCACCGCGGCGCTCGCCCTGAGGCAGAAACTCGGCAGCGCCCGCATCGCCGCGGTGCGCGTCCACATGAATCCCTATGAGACGGGATACGCCGGCATGGACGCGACCGGGCCGTTCGACTCGATTTCGGGCACCCTGATGAGCATTCCCTTCTGCATCGCCACCACGCTGCTGCACGGCGCGCCGGACATGGCGCGAATGACGACCTACGACGACCGCGAGGTCAATGCGCTGATTCCGCGCATCCGTCTGGCGAGCGACGCGAACGTTCCTTCGCTGTGCTGCCGGATCGAAGTCGACACCGCCGACGCACGCACCGTGATCCAGGACCAGCGCATGACGACGCGCGACTTCGCTTTCGACCGCAAGGGCGTGTCCGCGCTGGTGCGGCGCATCGGCGTCGAGCAGGCCGTCCCGGCGCAGTCCTACGATGCGATCGAGGCGTTCGTCGACGACCTGCCCGGGGGCAGCATTCACGCCGTGTTGCGCGCGTTCACGCTGCTGCCCGCGGCGCGCGCGCCAGCCAAGGCGGCATGACGCAGGCGCCCCTGCTGCTGGAACTCTACCGCCGCATGGCGACGATCCGCCGCGCCGAGGAGCGGCTCTCGAAGCTGTTCGCCGACGGCGAGGTGCCCGGATTCCTGCACCTGTCGATCGGGCAGGAGGCGGTGCCGGTGGGGGTGTGCGCCGCGCTCGAGCGCGGCGACACCGTGGCCTCGACGCATCGCGGCCACGGCCACGCGCTCGCCAAGGGCATGGCGCTCGAAGGCTTCTTCGCCGAGATCATGGGGCGCGCAAGCGGCGTCTGCGCGGGCCGGGGCGGCTCGATCCACGTGGCGGACATGAGTATCGGCATGCTGGGTGCCAACGGCATCGTCGGCGGCGGCCTGCCGCTCGCTACGGGCAGCGCGCTCGCGCACCAGGTGAAGGGCCGGCCGAACGTCGCAGTGGCGTTTTTCGGCGACGGCGCGATGGCCGAAGGCGCGCTGCATGAATGCCTGAACCTGGCGCGGCTCTGGCAGCTGCCGCTCGTGTTCGTCTGCGAAAACAACGGCTGGGGCGAATTCTCGCCGCACGAGCGCCAGTTTGCGGCCAAGCTCGCCGCGCTCGGCGCCGCCTTCGCCATTCCGTACGAAGAGGCCGATGGCACGGATGTCGAGGCGGTGGCGGCTGCGGCGCGGCGCCGCGTCGAGCCCGCGCGCCGCGGCGAGGGGCCGCAGATCCTGGAATGCCGCACGCCGCGCTGGCGCGGGCACTACGAGGGCGATCCGCAGAAGTATCGCGAGCCCTCGAACCTCGATGCCGCGCGCGGGCAGGACGCGCTGGCACTGGCGGCGGCGCGACTCGCCGCGCAGGGCGTGGACGCCGAGGCGCTCGGCGCGATCGAGCGCGCGATCACCGAGCGCATCGAAGCCGCGGTGGCGGCGGCGCGCGCGGCGGCCGAGCCGGACTTCGCCGCCGCGGTGGCCGGGGTCTACGCCGAAGCTCGTGCGCATGCCTGAGACGCGCTACTCGGCGGCGATCAACCGCGCGCTCGCCGATGCGATGGCCGCCGACGAATCGGTGGTGCTGTTCGGCGAGGACGTGGCCGCGCCCGGCGGACCGTTCGCCGTGACGCGCGGGCTGCTCGCGAAATTCGGCCCGCTGCGGGTGCGCGATACGCCGATCTCGGAAGCGGCGATTGCCGGCGCCGCGGCGGGCGCGGCGCTCTCCGGCCTGCGGCCGGTGGTCGAGATCATGTTCATGGACTTCATGACCTTCACCATGGACGCGCTCGTCAACCAGGCGGCCAAGGCGCATTTCATGTTCGGCGGACAGTGCAGCGTGCCGATGGTGGTGCGCGCCCCGCACGGCGGCGGCCTCAACGCGGGGCCGCAGCATTCGCAATGCCTCGAGGCGTGGTTCGCGCACGTGCCCGGCCTGAAGGTGGTCGTGCCGGGCAATCCGGCCGACGCCTACGGGCTGCTGCGCGCGGCCATCGACGACCCCAATCCCGTGGTGTTCGTCGAGCACAAGGGGCTCTACGGCAGCAAGGGTGAATTGCCCGAGTCACCCGCGCCGGTCGCGATCGGCGCGGCGCGCATCGCGCGCGCGGGGCGGGACGCGACCGTCGTCACCTACGGCGCGGCGGTGGCCTGGTCGCTGCGCGCAGCCGATGCGCTGGCGAGGGAGGGCATCGAGACCGAGGTGGTGGACCTGCGCTCGGTGCAGCCCTGGGACGAAGCCACGGTGCTCGAATCCGTAGGACGCACGCGGCGCCTCGCGATTGCGCACGAGGCGGTGAGCGCCTTCGGCGTCGGTGCCGAAATCGCGGCCTGCGTCTCGGCCAAGGCCTTCGGCCGGCTGGCGGCGCCGGTGGCGCGCGTCGGCGCGGCGTTCATGCCGGTGCCGTTTGCGCGCTCGCTCGAGCGCGCCTGCCTGCCCGGCGAGACGGAGATCGCCGCCGCCGTGCGGCGCCTGATGGCGCCGGCCTGAAGCCCGCATCCCAAGGAGAACGCCCCATGTCAGCCATCCTCACCGAGAAGCGCGACGCCGTTGCGATCCTCACCATCAACCGCCCGGCGACGCTGAATGCGCTCGACGTGCCGACGCTGCTCGAGCTGGAAAGCGCTTTCGATGCGCTCGCCGCCGATGCCGCGGTGCACGTCATCGTGGTCACCGGCGCGGGCGAGCGGGCCTTCGTCGCCGGCGGCGACATCGCCGATCTGGATTCGCGCCAGGGGCTCGCGCATTACCTCGAATTCGCCGAGGTGATCCATCGCGTGTTCCGCCGCATCGAGGGCTGCGACAAGCCCACCGTCGCGGCAGTGAACGGCTGGGCGCTCGGCGGCGGCACCGAGCTCGTGCTCGCGCTCGATCTGCGCATCGCGGCGGACAGCGCGAAGTTCGGCGTGCCCGAGATCACCCTGGGCCTGTTCCCGGGAGCCGGCGGCACGCAGCGCATGCTGCGCCAGCTGCCTGCGTGCCGCGCGAAGGAACTGATGTTCACGGGCGATCACATCAGCGCGCAGGACGCGCTCGCCATCGGCCTCGTGAACCGCGTGGTGCCGAAGGCGCAGACGCTGGCGGCGGCGCTCGAGCTGGCGGCGAAGATCGCGGCCAGGTCGCCGCTCATCCTCAAGCTGCTCAAGCGCGCGCTGCGCGAGGGCGGCGAGATGCCGCTGCCGCAGGCGCTCGCCTACGAGCAGGCGATGATCGGCCTGGTGCTCGACAGCGCCGATGCGCACGAGGGCTGCCGCGCCTTCATCGAGAAGCGCAAGGCCGTGTTCACGGGACGCTGAGATGGCTGCGCCGCAGCAGATCCTGATGCCCAAGCTCGGGCTCACCATGACCGAGGGCACGGTCACGGAGTGGCCGCTCGCCGAGGGCGCGCAGTTCGCGCGCGGCGACATCTGGCTGGTGGTGGAGAACGACAAGGTGGCCAACGAGATCGAGGCGCCCGGCGACGGCCGGCTGCTGAAGATTCTCGTGCCCCAGGGCGAGACGGTGCCCGTGGGAACCGTGCTCGCCGAGTGGCAGCCGCAGGCCGGCGCGCAGGAACCCGCACCGGCGGCGGCAGCGGCACCCCTCGCGGTGCCGGAGCGCCGCTGGCGCAAGGCAAGCCCGGTCGAGCTCGCGGCGGCGCGCAAGCTCACCGAATCCAAGCAGACGATCCCGCACTTCTATCTCGCCACCGAGATCGGGCTGGGCCGCCTGGAGGAACTTCGCGCGCAGCGCAACGCGCGCGGCACGGGCATCCGGATCACGCTCACGCACCTGATCGTCGCGGCCGTGGCCGGCGCCATGGCGCGCCATCCGGCGGTGAACCGCATCTGGCAGGACGACGGTTTCGCGGAGCTGGAGGGGGTGGACGTCGGCGTGGCCGTGCATACCGCGCAGGGACTGCTCGCCCCGGTGCTGCGCGGCGCGGATCGCCTGAGCCTGGACGATCTCGCGCGGGAGATGGGCGCGCTCATCGCGCGGGCGCGCGGGACGGCGCTCACGCCCGGCGATGTCGGCGGCGGCGCACTGACGGTGTCGAACGCGGGCATGCACGACGTGACCTGGATGTCTTCGATCATCAACCCCGGCCAGAGCGCGATTCTCGGGGTCGGCGCCGAGCGCGCGGTGTTCCGGCCGGATGCCGGCGGCGCGCCGCGCCTGGCGCGCGAGGTCGGCGTGGTGCTGTCGTGCGACCACCGCGTGCTCGATGGCGTGAGCGCGCTCGCGTTCCTGAACGACGTGCGCTCGGCGCTCGAGGCGCCGCAAGCGCTCTTTGACCGCTAGCGCGCGGAGGCCGGCCATGGATTTCCGATTGAGCGAAGACCAGAGGATGATCGCCGCGACGGCGCGCCAGGTGGGCGAGCGCTTCGGCGGCGATTACTGGCGCCGGCAAGACGAGGCGAAGGCCTTTCCGCGGGAATTCTGGCAAGCCGTGTGCGAGGCCGGGCTGTGCGGCGTCGCGCTGCCCGAAGCCGCAGGGGGTTCCGGCCTGGGCATGCTGGAGATGGCGCTGATCGTGGAGAACCTGTCCGCGGCGGCGGGCGGCTCCACCATCGGGCAGCTGTTCATGATCAACCCGATCTTCGGCGGCGTTTCGATCTCGCGTTTCGGCACGCCGGCGATGAAGGCCGAGCTGCTGCCGAAGATCATCTCGGGCGAGATCAACTGCTGCATGGCGCTCACCGAGCCCGACGCGGGCTCCAACACGCTCGAGATGCGCAGCTTCGCGCGCGCCGACGGCGAGGGC